>CAYUQM010000004.1:0-56453 GCA_964446855.1 uncultured Muribaculaceae bacterium | reverse complement strand
TGCACTATGCTGCAACAATCGCAGGTATGGCATTTGCTAACTCATTCTTAGGATTGTGTCACTCAATGGCTCACAAATTGGGTGCTATGTTTAACGTTCCTCACGGTGTTGCTAACTCTTTATTAATCAGACAGGTTATTAAATACAACGCTGTTGATGCACCGAAAAAACAAGCAATCTTCCCTCAATATAAATTCCCTAACGCAAAAGCTAAATATGCTCAAATTGCTGATGAGTTGGGATTGGGTGGAAAGACTGATGATGAAAAGGTTGAAATGCTTATCAATGAAATTGACAGATTGATGAAAGCTATTAACCTTCCAAATTCTATCAGAGATTTCGGTGTTACTGAGGAAGATTTCAATGCTAAGTTGGATGAAATGGTTGAACTTGCATTTGATGACCAATGTACGGGAGCTAACCCTGCATATCCTATTATGTCAGATATGAAACAAATCTACTTAGATGCTTATGAAGGTATCGTAAGAGATTATTATCCGACTTCAAAATAGTTGCAGATATATCAATTCAAAAGAACCGCTTAATCAAAGCGGTTCTTTTTTGTAGCAAATTATTTTTTGTTTATGTATTATGTTGATATGCAAGTAAATAGTTTAAATTGTAATTATCGAACCAAAAGTTATCCGTCATTCGGAATGATGCTTCCTGCAAAATCAGTGTTGGAAGTTACTACGCAAAAAATATTGGGGACAGACGGTATTTTCGGGATACGGGATGTCGTATTGGCTCTTAATCCTTCCATAGCGAACCGTATAGGAAGCCGAGGTTATATGGGGCATGCGAAAATTGTTGGTGAAAAATTGCTTGAAAAATATCCGGTTTTGAGAGAGCCTACACTACTAATTAACAATGCCTACTCCGCAGAAACAAAAAATACTGAAGTGTTTCAAAATTTGGTTGAAACATTGTGTGATTCTTTAGGTAAAAGTATAGATATTTGTTTATAAGTGTATCCTGTATGTTTGTGTTAATATTAGTATCAAGATATGAGTAAGCTTACATGAAGGAGTTGTAAAGAGTATGAGCGAGAATGTTAATTTGGTTGTAGGTGCAGGTTTTTCCGGAGCTGTTATTGCTCGTTTGCATGCAGATATGGGTGAAAAGGTCGTTTTGATAGACAAAAAAGACCATATAGCAGGTAATAGTTATGATTACCGTGACGAAAACGGGATTATGATTCACAAATACGGTTCGCATATTTTCCATACTTCTAACGAAAAGGTTTGGAAATTCTTGAAACGTTTTACGGATTTTAACCAGTACATGCACAAGGTTATTGCTATAATTGATGGTACCCCTACTACAATTCCGTTTAATTTTAACACTCTTTATGACGTTTTTCCTGAAACTATGGCAAAACGTATGGAAGAAAAGCTTCTTGCAAACTTTGAGTTCAATAAAAAGGTTCCTATTCTGGAATTTCAAAAGCAGGATGATGCGGATTTGAAGTTTCTTGCAGAATACGTTTACGAAAAAGTATTTTTACACTATACAACAAAACAATGGGGAGTTTCTCCGGAAAACGTTGACGGAGCCGTGACTGCTCGTGTTCCGGTATATTTAAGCAAAGATAACAGATATTTCCAAGATAAGTATCAGGGTATTCCGCTTCAGGGTTATACAAAGGTTGTTGAGAATATACTGGATCATAAAAATATTACCTTGAAGTTAAATGTGGAATTTGAACGTGAAATGGTTGGGAACTATAAAAGAGTATTCTTCACAGGTCCGATTGATGAATTTTTTAATTACAAATACGGTAAACTTCCATACAGAAGTGTTAATTTTAAAATGGAAACTTACGACAGAGAATATTATCAGCAAAATGCTTGCGTAAATTATCCTTGTAATTATGATTTCACAAGAATTCACGAGTATAAATATTACTTAAACGACAAGTCTGACAAAACTGTTATCGCTAAAGAGTATTCAGAGTTCTTTGAATTGGGTAAAAATGAAAGATACTACCCTATTCCGAACCCTGAAAACGCTGCTTTATACAATAAATATGCCGATGAAGCTAAAAAACTCGATAACGTATATTTCCTAGGCAGACTTGGAGATTACAAGTATTACGATATGGATAAAGCTATTCTTAGAGCTATAGAATTGTTCGAGGAGATTAAATAATGATATTAGTTACAGGCGGAGCGGGTTATATCGGCAGTCATTGTGTTCTTGCGTTGCTTAAGCAAGGGGAAGATGTTGTTGTTTTTGACAGTTTAGATACAGGGCACCGTGAGACGGTTGAAATTCTTTCTAAATTCGGAAATCTGAAATTTGTTCAGGGTAATCTTCAAAATTTGGCTGATATTAAATCAGTATTTGAGGGTAATAAAATTAGCGCGGTTATTCACTTTGCAGCTTTTTCTCAGGTTTGGGAAAGTGTTAAAAATCCTCAAAAATATTATTATAACAATGTTTACGGGACGTTAAATCTGTTAAATGCCATGCTTGAGGCTGATGTTAAAAAGATAGTATTCTCATCTACTGCCGCAACTTATGGTGAGCCTGAGTATGTTCCGATTGATGAGAAACATCCGCAAAATCCGATTAATCCTTACGGTAATTCAAAGCTTATGGTTGAGAAAATAATGGATGATTACGACAAAGCTTATGGGCTAAAAAGCGTAAGGTTGCGTTATTTCAATGTTGCTGGAGCAGATAGTGAAGGTGCTGTCGGAGAATGGCATGAGCCTGAAACACATTTAATCCCTAATATTCTTAAATCAACATTCGGCAGCGGTAAAACTTTTGAAATGTACGGAACGGATTACGATACAAAAGACGGAACTTGTGTCAGAGATTATATTAACGTCGAAGATCTGGTTGCAGCACATATTTTGGCATTAAAATACCTTAACAATGGCGGAGAAACCAACTTTTTTAACCTTGGTACAAACGACGGGAACAGTGTAAAAGAAGTTTTTGCGGTATGTGAGAAAATTACCAATAAAAAAATTGCCGTTAATATTATGCCGCGCAGAGCCGGTGACCCTGCTGTTTTGGTCGCAGATAACTCAAAAGCTAAAAAAGTTTTGGGCTGGATGCCTGAAAGAAATATTGAAGAATGTATTCAAACTGCTTATGATTGGGAAAGCTCTTTGCAGGTAACATTTTCTTCATAAATTAGCAAAAAATTCTTTTTAGTGGTTTTATGAGAGCATACGCAATATATAATAAAAGGAGTGTGTTATGACAATATCAGCAATCAGCCCTGTTTCAGTAAAGAATGTAGCGTTTAGTGCAAAGAAGGTTGATAAAGACGGTTACGAAAACCCGATTAACAGAAAGACAGAAAGAAATCTTGCGATACTTGGCAGTGTTGGCGGAAGTGCTTTAGCCGGTGCAACTGCTGGATTATTAACTACTTGTGTGACAAAAGGCTGGAAAATTCCGGGAATTGTTGGTGTTGCTGCCACAGCACTTACTCTTGCATTGACTCTCCCTTCAAAACTTTATAACACAAAGGTAAATGCTTTTGGTAGAGAAAAAGAAATGGATGTTTTCTCAAGACAAAAAGATGCTCAGGCTAATATTTACGGCGCGATTAATGAAGAAGTGAAAAAAGAAGATGTTCCTCTAAGTGAAAAAGTTAACGCTTATGCAACCGTAAAAATGGCTGATAACGGCAAAGGTGTAATGATTAAAGGTGCATAAATGAGTTTAAGTGTCAGTCCTTTAAATACAATTTCATTTAAAGCAAGTGCACAGAAAACTCCTCAATCAAAAGTCAATTCTTCAACAAACAATAATCAAAATCCAATTTCACGTAGAGGTGAGGCGGCAAATTTGATTAAGGCAACTTTTATAGGAGGATTGGCTCTTGGCGGTCGTCTGTTGTGGGAAATTATGGATACAGGGGATGGTGTGGATTTCCTTTTTGAAACAGCAGGTAAAAAGGCTGGTAAGATTGTTGATAAAACTCATAAAGGTGTTTCTTCAAACAAGAGGACTCTCCTCTGGCTGGGTGCAACTGCCGCTATTATAGCTGCTGCCGTAAGCGGTTTTGCACTTCTTTATACCATGGCTAACGCAAAGAAAATTGCTTACGAAAGTAAAGTAAATACTTTCCAAAAAAGTAAAGAAATGGATGTTTATATCAAAGCAAATGAGGCGGAACGCGAAATTTATACTCAGCTTAGCGATAAAGCAAAAAATTCCGATGAAACCGAAAAAGAAGAGTTGAAAGAGCAGTATATGAAAATGCGTATGGCAAAAAATCAAGTGCCTGATTTTGTTAAGTTGAAGTAAGTTTATTTATATCATTTTTTGTCTGTAATTTGCCCGGGATGTTCAAAAATCTTCTTTGCTTGCAATAGAGTTTTATTTTGAGTAAAATGTTATTAAGGTATTAAGGGGAATTTATGAAGATAGAAGCTAATAACTTGATAAAGATTTATGGTGACAGAAGTGTCGTAAATGATGTATCTTTTTCGGTGAATAAAGGGGAAGTTGTTTGTTTGCTTGGTCCAAATGGTGCAGGTAAAACTACAACTTTTTATATGGTAGTTGGTTTGGTAAAACCTAACAGAGGTCAGATTTTGCTTGACGGAAACGATATATCGTCAATGCCGATGAATGAGCGTGCAAAGTTAGGTATTGGTTATCTTCCGCAAGAGGCTTCCATTTTTAGAAAATTATCTGTAGAAGATAATATTAAACTTGTTTTAGAGATGAATGATAAGTTGACGGTTAATGAGAAAAAACGTAAGCTTGAGGAATTGCTGGATGAATTTGGTATAACTCGTCTTCGCTCATACGCTTCAGTTTCGCTTTCAGGAGGTGAACGACGTCGTGTAGAAATTGCAAGAGCTTTAGCTGCAAGTCCTGACTTCATGCTTCTCGATGAACCTTTTGCAGGTATTGACCCGATTGCGATAGGGGAAATTAAGGATAATATCAGAAAAATTTCAGAAGAAAAAGGTTTAGGTGTCCTTATTACGGATCACAATCCTAAAGCAACTTTGTCTATTACTGATAGAGCGTATGTAATTTTTGATGGGAAGATTAAAATTCAGGGAAACAGTAAAGATGTTGCTGTGGATCCTGTGGCAAAAGAGTTTTATTTAGGGAAGGATTTTGAATTATAATGAAGTTACTCCCGAAAATATCAATATATGACAAGTATATTTTTAAACAGGTGATGTTTGCTACTGTAGCAGCGATTTTGTTGTTTACAGTAGTCTGGATTGCGCCTGAAATGTTATTAAGTACAATAAAAAAGACATTGACAGGTGTGTATTCTCCAAAAACAGCAGTGTTGGTTTTGTTTTATGAGTTACCTAAAATTTTAGGTAAGGCTTTCCCTGTCGGTTTGTTGCTGGGATCTTTATTTACATTTGATAAATTATCTAAGGATTCTGAACTTACCATATTTAGAGCTGTAGGTTTGTCTTTTCAAAGGATTTTAGCGCCGGTTTTGGTTTTAAGCTTAATCGTTACTTGGTTGTGTTTTGTAACATGTGATAAGCTTATTCCTTATTCTGCAGCTAAACTCAATTATATTAATGATAAACACCCGTCTACACAGTATATTTATACTCAAAAAGATGAAAATGGGGCTCCAAAGCTTGCTGTTGTAATTTCCGGTTATAGAGATGATATTATGCATAATATTATAGTTTTGGATTTCTCTAAACTTGTGTATAGTGATGTTCACCAGCTATCAAATATTTATTCAGCTGAAACGGGAAGATATATGGGGGATAAGTGGGCTTTGTCAAAAGTTACACGCTATAAGATATCTAATGATGGTATTTTTACTGATATTGAACCAATATCAAATATGGATATTTTACAGGGTGAGGATGCTAAAAATGCATATACGCTCATGACCTATTCTACAAAAAAAGAGCGCGAAATTACGAATGCTGATTTGAGGAATTATATAAAATTATTAAAAAATGAAGATAACGATGAAGAATACCGCTATATGCTAAATAAGTATCTTCAAAGATTTTTCCATCCGTTTGTTTGTGTTTTACTTGCAATTATGGGTACATTACTAGGGTTTAGCAAACCGCGTGAACAACGCTTAATAGGTTTTACTATCGCAATAGGAAGCATTTTTGTGTATTACATAACTTTGCCATTTTTTGACTTGCTTGCAGAAAAGGGGATTTTACCTCCTCTGATTACGGCATTGTTTCCTCCTGTTGCGTTTTTAATTGCTATTATTGCATTTTATAAATCAAAGGACTTATAATGAAAAAATTTTTAATTGCTTTAATATGTTTATTTATGATGTGTGGTGCCGCAAATAGTGCAGAGCCGATAAGTGTAAATTTTGATGACGGTATTTATCATATAGTTTTAAAGGGAGAGAAGGTTAAGAAAAAAATTAAAGTTTACGCTTCTCAATCGTTGATGACTAATGATGAAGTCCATAGACGTAGTGGCGCTATTTTGACTGTTAATGCGGGGTTTTTTGATCCTAAAAACGAAAAAACTATTTCTTATGTGACTATGGATAGGCAGACAGTTGAAGATCCTATGCTGAATGAAAGTCTGTTAAATAATCCTGTGTTGCGTAAAAATTTATCAAAAATTTTAAATAGAACGGAGTTTAGAGTTCTGGATTGTGATAATAAATACCGATACGAAATGGTTCCGCATAATACTCCTGTTGATTTTTCCTGCTCGGTAGTTGAAGCTGTGCAGGGAGGACCTTTAATCTTGCCTGATTTGCGTCTTGAAGAAGAGTTTTTTGTGGTAAAAGACGGAGAAAAAGTAGTTAGAGAGTCTTGTTCGGTACTGCATAAAGTTGCAAGGACAGTTTTGGGTTTGAAAGATGGGGAGTTACATATTTTAATCATTACAGATGACCATCCGATGGATATGTATGAAGTTAGAGCGTTATGTAAATCTCTGGGGTTTGAACGTGCTATGGGTTTGGATGGCGGAAGTTCCACCTCAATGAACTATAAGAGTAAATATAAAGTTATTTCTATAAAAGGTGATGGTGCCGGTAGAAAACTCAAATCGTTTATAACTGTTTATAAATAAAAAAAGACGGGGGTTAACCCGTCTTTTTTTTAATTATTTTACAAAATAGCTTGCGTTAATGTTTGCATATATTTTTATTATTCCGCCCTGAATAGGTGTAGTTGATGGCGCAGCTTCTTCGGCTCCGGCAGCGGAATCCGCAGCCATCATGTTTTTCGCGTATAAGCGATATTGAACTCTATTATTTTCATTAGTTGAGCAGCTAATGTTCATAGATTTTATTCCTGTTATGTAAGAAGTTGACGTTTTTGCAACGATGTCAGCTCTGGTTTTAGCTTTCTTGGCTGCAATTGCAAGAAGGTCATTACATTGAGTTTCATAATTTGAAACAGAGAATGTAAGATCATTAACATTAGTAGCTCCAAGGCTTATAGCCTTATCAATCATGCTTCCTGCTTTATCAATGTTTTTAGTATGAACAATTATATTGTTTGACACTTCGTATTTATCGAAATTCTTTTTTCCGTTGGAAGAATAAGTATAAAGTGGTGTAGCTCTATAATCAGCTGTTTTAATGTAATCCCCGTTAGCGCTGTTTATCATACTTTTTAAAGCTGTATATACTTTGTCGGATGTTTCTTTATTTTCAGCAGTAGCTTTAACCATTGATCTTGAGTCGTGAGTTTTTACTGCAATACTAATTTCGACAACATCAGGAGAAACTTCTGTATTTGCAGAAGTGTTCACACTAATGTAACCTCTCTCAGGTTCAGTTATTGCTGCCGGTGCTATTCCTGCACTGCAAGTAACAAGACCAATAACAACAGCTGCTGTTAAAATCTTTTTCATAATAATCTCCCTTCTGTTTTTAAAGATGTTTTTCGTTAATATTATTTGAAGTTTGTTCGTTTTTTTGCTCGTTATCAGATTGTTTTTCTTGTTTTACTACGTTGATATTTTTTAGCATCATAGAATTTAACTTTTGAGCTTGTTTTTGCATTTTTATACGTTGCATTAAAATTTTCATTTCTTCGTCATCAAGTTCTAACTGTTGAGCGAAAGAAATAGTTTTATGTTTTTTGTTAATCAAGTATCCACCCAATGCAATCATAGACCATAGCATTAAGCCTTGCCAAATATTGATAGCTGGGATGATGTAGTATGTGGAGGATATGTAGTTCCATGCGCACATTGCAACACGTGCAGGGAAGACTATAAACCCGGCACAGAGACAAATAGCTGTAAATCCAAGTAAAAATATTCCTTTAATTCCGGAAATCTGTATTATTTTGGGTCCTTTATTCATTTACATACCTCTTATTATTCTTTTATCATTTCAAGAAAATCATCTTCTGTCAATATTTTAATATTGAGAGCTTGAGCTTTGTCAAGTTTTGAACCTGCATTTTCTCCGGCAAGTACAAACGACGTGTTTTTGGAAACTGAAGATGATGTTTTACCACCATGGGATTTTATAATATCTGAAGCTTCAGTCCGGGTCATTTTACTCAGTGTTCCTGTCAGAACAATAGTTTGACCTTTTAAAATATCTGACTTTGGAATTGCCGCAGGTGGTGGGTTAACTCCAAGGGCTTTCAGCTCACTGAACATTATAACATTTTTTTCGTTATGGAAAAACTCATATATGTCCACTGCCATAATCGATCCTATCCCGTTAATTTGTTCAAGTTCCTCTCTCGGAGCTTGTTGTAATTTTTCGAAAGTCCCGTATTCATTCGCAAGAATATCTGCAGTCTCCTTGCCTACATTTTTTATTGATAAAGCTGTAATGAGCTTTTTTAATGGTCTTGTTTTACTTTCCTGTATTGCGTTGTATAAATTTGAGGCAGTTTTTTCTTTCACTAAGTCCAGCTGCATGAAATCCTGCATAGATAATCGGTACAAATCAACGGGAGATGAAATAAATTTCCTGCTATACAGTTGTTCAATTATAGCCGGTCCAAGGCTGTCAATATCCATTGCATCTTTGGATGCCCAAAATTCAATTCTGGCTTTTATTAACTCTGAACAATTCGGATTTAGGCAATATAAATTGACTTCGCCCGGTTTGTTACCAAGTTCGCCCCCGCATACAGGACACGTTTTAGGCGGTTCATATATCGGTAGAGTATTGTGTTCCGGAGTGTCCATAACTTTAATAACTTTAGGAATAATTTCTGCAGCTTTCTTAATTAAAACAGTATCACCAATTCTTACGTCCAATCTTTTTATTTCGTCAAAGTTATGTAAGCTGGCTCTTGAAACAGTACTTCCTGCTAGTTGAACAGGGTCAAAAATTGCAACCGGTGTAACCGCTCCTGTTTTGCCGACTCCGAGTTCTATGTCTTTAACTTTTGTGGTGACTTCTTCTGGCGGAAATTTGAATGCGGTAGCCCATTTCGGCGCTCTTGAAGTGAATCCTAAATCCTCCTGTATTGTAATTTTATTAACCTTAATTACTACTCCGTCAGTTGCGTAATCAAGGTTGAAGCGTTCGTTCTCCCAATATTTGCAATATTCGATTGCTTCCATAACATTTTTGCAAAGCTTAATATTCGGATTAACTTTAAATCCCAGCTTTTTCATAAACATAATGCTGTCATAGTGAGTTGCCGGTGAGTTGTTCATGCCTTCTGTTACCAGAGTATAGGTAAACATTGACAAATCTCTTTTAGCGGTAATTCGGCTATCCAATTGCCTTAAAGAGCCTGCTGCAGCATTACGTGGGTTTGCAAAAAGTTTTTCTCCGCTTTTTATATTTTCTTCATTTAATTTTTCAAATGAAGATTTTGGCATATATATTTCTCCACGAACCTCTATATTTGCATCTTCAAATAATTTTAGCGGTATTGCCTTTATTGTTTTAAGGTTTTGGGTTATATTTTCACCGGTTACGCCATCCCCTCTGGTTACCCCTGTGGTAAATATACCTTTTTCATACGTGAGAGCTATTGCCAGTCCGTCAATTTTTAGTTCGCAAACCAGTTCAATATTATTCCCATATTCTTTGCAAATTTTTTCGTACCATTTTGTAAGTTCTTCATAATTATAGGTGTTATCAAGACTGTAAAGTCTGTGTTTATGGGTATATTGAAAAAACTTTTCGCTGACGGAACCAACTCTTTGTGTAGGACTGTCCGGAGTTTTTAACAGAGGATTTTTATCTTCAAGTTCTTTTAATTCCGCAAATAGTTTGTCATATTCAAAGTCACTTATTGTAGGGTTGTCTTCTACGTAATAACTGTGATTATGTTTGTTTATTTCGTTTTTCAAAAATGCTATTCTGTTTGATACCATAATTCTCCCCGATATAACGGCAAAACTACATTACCATTAATAATTCTCTGATAACTTTTGTTGCAACAGCCGTAGAGGCACCGCTGGCATCATAATCAGGAGCCAGTTCTACAACATCAGCACCGATAATATCAAAATTTTTAAGATAACCAAACCATCCGACAAGTTCTTTAAAATCAAGTCCGCCGACTTCAGGGGTTCCGGTTCCCGGTATGATTGACGTGTCCAAAACATCTAAATCAACTGTAACAAATATTTTTTTGCCCTTTAGAACATCTAAGTCAGAATATTTATGAGCAAGTGTATTGTGCTTTTTCATAAACTCAAATTCTTCTTTCATTCCTGAGCGTATTCCAATTTGTTTGATGTTTTCAGGACCTACTATTTTAGAAGCATGTCTTATTACCGCAGAATGTGACATTTCTTCGCCTAAATACTCTTCTCTTAAATCTGTATGAGCATCAAAATGAATTATTGCCAAGTTTTTATGAAACTTTGAAACAGCTTTGATTTCAGGCAAAGTTACAAGATGTTCTCCGCCGATACCAAAAACTCTTTTCCCGTCTTTGTATATATCTTCAACGTTTTGTTCAATAACTTCCAATGTTTTGTATGTGTTTCCAAGAGGAAATTCTAAATCTCCCGCGTCGTGAAAATTTACATCCTCCAAAAATTTGTCTGCGTATGGAGAATATTCTTCAAGCCCCCAGCTTGCGAGTCTTATTTGTTCAGGTGCAAATCTTGACCCGGGTCTGTATGATACCGTACCGTCAAACGGTAATCCGAGCATAATGATATCTGCACTACTGTAGTCAGGGTTTTGTCCCATCCAAGTTCTGTCTAAAAATGGTCCTCTAAGCATAATTTTCTCCTTCTGAGAAAATTATACCATAAAACATGTTATGACATAAGATGATAATATTTCATATAATCAGCCATAATCATAGAACTTGTTGCGTTGGCGACTGTTGCTTTAATTTCTTGCTGATTATCGCTTTCTGAAGTGTCTTTAACTTGTTCTTGTTCTTTTCTTCTATCTTCTGCAATTTGTTCTTCTTGCATTTCCTGAACAAAATTTTCTACTTCTTCTTCTATTTGTTTTAGCTTCATTTTATCGCCATCATAAGAGCCCGTAGATTCAACACCGGCTTCCTGTAAGGTTTCAAGGATTTCCGCCCAATCCTGATAATTCGGGACGGAAGTGCCTTGTGCTTGTGCAGCAGCTTGAACTTTTCTTAAGTCATCATCTGATTCTATTCCATTAACTTTGAAAGCCATCTCAATACTCCTCTTATTACTTCATATATTAATAAAGTATTCTGCAAAATTCTAATTTCATAAGACTCGAATTTTGTAAAAAAAGTTAACAAAAATAACGTGTAAATAGAATAAAGATTGATTGTTTATTAAAAGATTGATTTATTAAAGATGTTACAAAAAATTTACAAATATCTTGAAAAGTTCTGTAATAATTGGATTTTATATAATCTGGTTTTTATTGGAAGTGTGCCTATTTTAAAAAAACATTCAAATAAATTTGATAAAAATAAGCATGGAAGTTCAATAATACCGCTTGCATTCAAATATTTTGCAAGTATTATTAATTTATACACCAAATTAGGTGTACTATGCACATGTAAAATTAAAGCCGAAAATGAGGAAAATATGTCAAAAGACGTTATTGAAATAGAAGGTACAATCATAGAATCCATGCCGAATGCGATGTTCCGTGTGAAACTCGAAAATGACCATGAGATTCTGGCTCATATCTCAGGAAAAATCAGAAAAAACTTTATCAGAATTCTTCCGGGGGATAGGGTAAAAGTCGAAATGACACCGTATGACCTTTCAAGAGGCAGAATTACATTCAGGTTAAAATAAATCTCACGAATATATAGTATAAAGGAAAAAGAAAATGAAAGTAAGATCATCAGTTAAAAAAATTTGCGATAAATGCAAATGTATTAAAAGAAAAGGCAGAATTGCCGTAATTTGTGAAAACCCTAAACACAAACAAAGACAAGGTTAGCGTGAGCCGGTGTGAGTCCGGTGTCGGCTTGCTGAAGAGCAAGGCGAGCAGGGACGAACACTACGATGCCGCCGTTGCGAATGGAGCGTAAGCGGAATGAGCGGACAAATCTTTGATTTGACAGGCGGGAAGGTTTATACGTTAACAGTCGAATTGACGGACGCAATCAGTCAATGGTGAGGAAGCATTTACGCCTCATGCCCAAAAAAATCTAACAACAAGAAAAGGAGAAATTTTAAAATGGCAAGACTATCAGGGGTAGATTTACCTCGTAACAAAAGAATGATTATCGCTTTAACATACATTTACGGTATCGGACCAAAAAGAAGCGAAAATATCCTTAAAGCAACTGGTATTTCACCGGATTTGAGAACAGACGACTTAACAGAAGAAGATATTAAAAACCTTCGTAATGAATTGGCTAACTACCATATTGAAGGTGATTTAAGACGTGAAGTGTCAATGCATATCAAACGTCTTCAAGAAATCGGCTCTTACAGAGGAATGCGTCATAAACGTAACCTTCCATGCCGTGGACAAAGAACAAAAACTAACGCAAGAACTCGTCGCGGTAAAAAGAACGGCGCAGTGGCTAAGAAAAAATAACGGATTTTCGGTAGAGTGAGTGAGCTGTAGCGAACGAAACTCGTCACATCCGCAGCTCCGATTGAGCGACAGTAAATTGAAAATTTGTGAAGCGAAATAAAAGAGCAGGAAAGCCGAATAATCCAAGACAGGCGGAAAGTGGATTAAATAATCCGATTACATCGGAATTAATAATAAAAATAAAAGTAATTAAGATAAAGGATAAAAAAATGGCAAGACCACAAAAAACTAAGAAAAAAGAAAAGAAAAACGTATTGCAAGGTGTTGTGCATATCCAATCAACATTCAACAATACAATCGTAACTTCTACTGATACTCAAGGTAATGCTATTGCTTGGGCTACAGCTGGTGCAAGCGGTTTTAAAGGTGCCAGAAAAGGTACTCCGTTCGCAGCTCAATCTGCAGCTGAAATGGTAGCTAAAAAATCTATTGATCAAGGTATGAAAAAAGTTGAAGTTCATATCAAAGGACCTGGGTCAGGTAGAGAAACTGCTATCAGAGCAATTCAGGCAGCAGGTTTGGAAATCACTCTTATCAGAGACGTAACTCCAATTCCTCACAACGGTTGCAGACCACCTAAAAAACGTAGAGTGTAGTTGAATTTCGCGTAGGCTGAAGTGAGCGTAAGCGAACGGAACGCCGAAGTAGCGCTGAGCTGAGTGACTGACTGTTTTGCGAAGGCAAAACAAAATGAACGAGAGCGTAGCGCGTAGCAATAATTCAAAAGTACTAATAAACAGATACAATCGCGGGGGCTTACTTTTAAGCCAAAAAGTAGACCATAGATGCCCCGCACAAAATAAAGGAGAAAATAAAATGGCTAGATATACAGGACCTTCTAATAAATTATTTAGAAATAAAAAAGTAAAGGATTTGTCTAACAGAAAATTAACATCTTCTATGAGACAAACTGCTTCAGGTCAGCATGGTGCGGTTAGAAAAAAACTTTCTGAATATGCAATTCATCTTGCTGAAAAGCAAAAAATCAGATTTACTTACTTGGTAAGTGAAAAACAGTTTGCTAAGTATTACAGCGAAGCTGCTAGAAGAAAAGGTGTTACAGGTACTATCTTGCTTCAACTATTAGAATCAAGATTAGATAACATTTTATTCAGAGCAGGTTTGGGTATTACTCGTAAACAAGCAAGACAAATCGTTAACCACGGTCACGTTCTTGTAAACGATAGAAAAGTAGATATTCCATCATACTCAGTAAAAGCAGGTGATGTTATCACTATCAAATCTAAGAGTGCACAATTCTTGAAATCTGTTACAGAAATGATAGATTTGGCTTGTGCTCCTGCTTGGATGACAATTGATAAGGATGCGTTCAAAATCACTTTCGACAGAATTCCAGAAAGAGAAGAATTAGATCCTGAAATTAAAGAACAACTTGTAATTGAATACTACTCTAAGTAATGGATTATGCGTAGAGTAAGAACATTAACTCGTTTATAAAATAAGCGAAAAATCCAAGATAGTTATTTTAAACTAGGAGATTAAAAGAATGGAATTAAAAATTAAATGTGTTAACACAACAACAAGTTCAGACGGTTCGCAATACGGTAAGTTTGTTATTGAACCTTTAGAAAAAGGTTTTGGTACAACTATCGGAAACTCATTAAGACGTGTATTATTATCAAGTCTTGAAGGAACAGCTGTTACTTCAGCAAGAATAGAAGGTATTACACACGAATATACAGCTATTCCGGGCGTATTGGAAGACGTTATTGACGTTATGTTGAACCTTAAAGGGTTGGTTGTTAAAACTGATTCTAAAGAACCTCAGCATTTACGTATAGATATCGATAAGCCGGGTGCTGTTCTTGCTAGTGATATTCAATTACCTGCAGGTGTAAAAGTTGTTAATCCTGATTGGCTTATTTGTACAGTAGCAGAAGGTGGTAGCTTCCACGCAGACGTTATTGTAGAATCAGGAAAAGGTTATGTTGCTCACGATGTTCCTAGAGATTCAAGAGGAATTTCTATTGACGTATTACCTATTGATGCAACTTTCATGCCTATCAAACGTGTAAGCTATAATGTAGAAAATACCCGTGTTGGTGATTCTATTGATTTTGATAAATTAACTTTGGAAATTTGGTCTAATGGTTCAATCGAAGTAACAAACGCATTGAGCCAAGCTTCAAACCTTCTTATTGATCACTTTATGCAAATAGCATCTATTACAGGTCAGCCTGTTGTAGCTCCGGTTGCAAGTGTTGAAGAAGTAGTTGAAGAAGACGAAAATGTTCCGACTATGACTATTGAAGAACTTGAATTATCAGTTAGAGCTTATAACTGCTTGAAGAGAGCAAGTATTAACTCAATGGCTGAATTGTTGAAGAAATCAGAACATGATTTGTTGAATATCAAGAACTTCGGTAAAAAATCTTCTGACGAGGTAATCGAAAGATTACACCATTTCGGTTTAGACCTTGCTCCAAACCCTGAAATCGAAGAAGAAATTGGCTAATTTTTCGGTAGAGTGAATGGCGTAAGCCTGAAACTCGTCACATCCGAAGCTCCGATTGAACGGGGCAAATTTGATAAAATTTGCATAGTGAAAGCAAGGAGCGGGATAGCCGAATAAATTAGGACACATAAACTTAACGAATAACAAAACAACAAACAACAAAAATACAATATAAGGAAAAAAACAATGAGACACATGACGAAAAAACATACGCTTTCAAAAGCGAAAGACCAAAGAGATGCATTATTGCGCGCTTTGGCTACTGAACTTTTTGTGCATGGTGAAATCAAAACAACTATGGCTAGAGCAAAAGCTTTAAGACCATACGCTGAAGAAATTATCACTCTTGCTAAAAAAGGTGACTTGAATGCTATTCGTCAAGCTGCAAAACATATTTACAACAAAGAAACAGGTAAATTTATGGATTTGCAGACAGGCGAAGTGTTCGATGAAGCTGTAAAAGACAAAAAACTTGCTCCTCAAACTGTTTTGAGAAAGTTATTTGTTATTATCGGAAAACAGTATTCTGACCGTAAGGGCGGATATACAAGAATTTTCAGATTGCCGCCTAGACGCGGTGACGCTTCAGAAATGGCTTTAATCCAATTGGTGTAGCGTAATGCGTTACACCTTTCGGGTTCAATATATCGGGAAAAATTATGCAGGGAGTCAATTGCAGTTGTGTAATGGTGAACCGATAGATACTCCGACGATACAAGGTGAACTCGAAAAAGCTATTTGTACTTTGATAAAACGCGATGTTAATCGCACGATAAAAAGGCCGATTAAGACAATCTTTTCCGGAAGAACTGACAGAGGTGTTAATTCAAAAGGGCAAATTGTTCATTTTGATACTGACGAACGTATTGTTGCTTCAAAGTTCCTTTATCAAATGAATGAGATTTTACCCGATGATATTTCTGTTGATGAATTAAGAGAAGTTGATGAAAGGTTTCACGCTCAAAAGTCAGCCAAGAGCAGGCATTATCAGTTTGAATTTATAAACCGCAGATGTAAGAATGCTTTTGACGGAGATTTAATGAGAGTGAAGTTCCCGACTGACGAAGTGAGGATGCAAAAATCTTTGAACTATCTGCTGGGAGAACATGATTTTTCAAGTTTCAAAAGTTCCGGAACGCTTAACCCGAGCAAAGTTTGTACTATAACAAAAGCTGAATGCAGACGCATTGGTGATAGGGTTGTTATTGATATTGTGGGAAACAGATTTCTTTACAATATGGTAAGGACCATAATCGGTACTCTTCTAGAAATAGAAGGACATAATTTGCAGCCTGAGCATATGAAATGTGTTCTGGAGGCAAAAGATCGGACAAAAGCCGGTCGAACTGTCAGCCCGTATGGATTGACACTATTAGAAGTAACTTACTAAAATAATATAACGGAGAAATTAGCATGAAAACTTATTCAGCAAAACCTCTAGAAGTTGAAAGAAAATGGTATTTAATTGATGCTGAAGGCGAAATTTTAGGTCGCTTGGCAACGAGAATCGCCAATATTTTAAGAGGTAAAAATAAACCTGAATACACTCCTCACGTTGATACCGGTGACTTTGTTATCGTTATCAATGCTGATAAGGTTCGTGTTACAGGTAATAAAGAAACTGACAAAATTTACTATCACCACACAGGATATCCGGGTGGTTTGAAAAGCGCAAGCTTTAAAGAATTGATGGAAAAAGACGGTACAATGGCTTTAGAAAAAGCTGTTAAGGGTATGCTTCCTCACAACACATTGGGTGCAGAACAATTGACAAAATTGAAAATCTACACAGGAAGTGAACATCCTCACGCTGCTCAAAAACCAATCGTTTTAGAAAAGGAGGCTAAATAATGGCAGATAAAGAAATTATGGCAACAGGCCGTAGAAAAACCTCTATCGCAGTTGTTAAGCTTGTAAAAGGTAAAGGCAGAATTATCGTTAACGGTAAAACTTTGAGAAATTATATCGGAAACAGACCTGCTATCGAAATGTTAGTTTACAGACCGCTTGTTTTAACAGATAACCAAGAAAAGTATGATGTTAAAGTTAAAGCTGTCGGTGGTGGTGTGGTTGCTCAGTGTGGCGCTATCAGACACGGTATTTCAAGAGCATTGGTTAAAGTTAACGAAGAATACAAAAATGTATTAAGAATGGAAGGTCTTTTGACTCGTGATCCACGTGTTAAAGAACGTAAAAAATACGGTAGAAAAAGAGCTCGTAAGAGATTCCAATTCTCAAAACGTTAATCTGTGTGCTTGTTATACAAGCAATCAATATGTTCAAAAAGCGGTTCTTTTGGACCGCTTTTTTGTACTATATATGTTTTTATTAATATTTGTAACGTGATAGTTATAAATTTAGCAAGTTTAGCTTTTTAGGGATGTTGATACCTTTAAAAAGTGACTAAGGAGAACAGTATGCGTGCAGATTTAAATATAAACAATAGAAGCAATACTTCGTTTGGAATGGCAATGTTAAAACCGGAAAACGCAAAAGCATTTGGTAAATATTTTAGCTTGGATAAAATGAGATATAGGCGCGGAGTGCAGCAAATACAAAGAGAACAGAGCGGTTTTACTCATACAAATTTAAGATTTAATGATTTAGATGAATCGGTATCAGTAATAGCCGGAAAACTAGAAGTCCGGAGATTTTTTAAATCTAAGGAGTATTCTGCAGCGAGCAAATTTATAAGTATTGCAAAATCTCCGGTTAAATGTGCGTTTGCAACTTTAAAAGCTTTCTGCGATATGGTATTTAATCCAAAACGATTGGTAAGACTTAATTTATATGAAGCAGGAGAATTTGCAAAAGGCTTGGAAAAAGTTGAGGCGGAAAAATTGGCAAAAGAAGCTAAACAAGTAGGCTCTGTGGAAAAAATATTTAAAGATTAACCCGAAGATAATATTTAATGTGCAAAAACCGGAGATAAGTTTATCTTCGGTTTTTCTGTTGACGCTTCTCTAATTACAAATTGTAAATAAGTTTGGAAAAAAACAAATATTTATGGTAAGATTGGTACAAAAGTAATTATAATAGTTAAAATAGGGGAAAAATATGATTTCAGTAAACGATTTAAAAACAGGTTTGACTCTTGAATTAGATAATGGGTTATGGTCTGTAGTAGAATTCTTACACGTAAAACCGGGTAAGGGTGCAGCTTTCGTTAGAACAAAACTTAAAAACGTAGAAACAGGTCAGGTTGTAGAAAAGACTTTCCGTGCAGGTGAAAAGGTTGGTAAAGCTATGCTTGACAGACGCGAAATGCAATATTTATATAAAGAAGGCTCAGAATTCATTATGATGGATAATGAAACTTACGAACAATTGGGTGTTTCAGAAGCTCAAGTAGGTGATGGGGTTAAATATTTGAAAGAAAACATGGTAGTTCAAATCTTGATGCATAACGGTAAGATTATCGGTGTTGATATTCCTGCTCACGTTGTGCTTGAAGTTACCGATACTCCTCCGGCTGAAAAGGGGAATACTGCTCAAGGCGGTACAAAACCTGCAACTCTTGAAACTGGAGCTGTTGTTAACGTTCCGTTCTTTATCTCAAACGGGGATAAAATCAGAGTAGACACAAGATCTAATGAATATCTTGACCGTGCGTAACGGATTTTCGGCAGAAAATTTAGAAAGGTAAATAAAATGAAATTTGATATTGAATATATTGAAAAACTTTCAAAGGTATTGGCTGACAACGGTTTGACGGAGATTTCTCTTGAAGATGGAGAACAAGCTATTACTTTGAGAAAGGAAGTTGTTGTTACAGGCGGAGTTGTTCCGACAGTTGCTCCTGTTGCAGCACCGGCTGCGGCTCCTGTTCCTCAAGCAGCGGAAGCGCCTAAGGCTGAAGTTAAAAAAGGCACTCCTGTAACTTCTCCTATGGTTGGTACTTTCTATATGGCTCCATCTCCTGATGCAAAGCCGTTTGTAGAAGTTGGCAGCACCGTAGCTAAAGGTGATAAAGTTTGTATCATCGAAGCTATGAAATTAATGAACGAAATCGAAGCTGAAGTTTCAGGTAAAGTCGTTGAAATTTGTGTCAAAGACGGTCAGCCTGTTGAATTTGGTCAGGTTTTGATGTATATTGAAGAATAAGATTTAAAGATTATTGAGAAGAGTGTCTCACGATACTCTTCTCAAATTTATTAGGGATAGAGATTATGTTTAGAAAAGTTTTAATCGCCAATAGAGGCGAAATAGCCGTAAGAATTATAAGAGCGTGCAGAGAATTAGGAATTTCGACTGTTGCTATTTATTCTCAAGCGGATGCAAATTCCCTTCACGTAAGACTTGCAACCGAAGCTTATTGTATAGGACCGGCTCAAAGTGCTCAAAGTTATTTGAGTATTCCTGCAATCCTTTCAGCTGCTGATGTGTCCGGTGCTGATGCAATTCACCCGGGATACGGATTTATGTCTGAAAGAGCGGATTTTGCAGAGATTTGTGAAAAACAAGGGATTAAATTTATCGGACCTACGGCGGAAGCGATGAGAAAAATGGGTGATAAAGCGACTGCCCGTAAGACAATGATTGAAAATAACGTTCCGGTTACTCCGGGGACAGGAATTTTGCATACTCCTGAAGAAGTTAAGGAGTTTGCTGCTAAGGCTGGATATCCGATTATTCTTAAAGCTACGGCTGGCGGCGGCGGTAAAGGGATGAGAATTTGCCGTTCCGATGAAGATGTTGAGTCAAATATGAATTTGTGCCAGTCAGAAGCTCAGAATTTCTTCGGAAACCCTGATGTGTATGCTGAAAAATATCTTGAAAATCCTCGTCATATTGAGGTTCAAATTCTTGCTGACCAGTACGGAAATGTTGTTCACTTAGGTGAAAGAGATTGTTCAATCCAAAGACGTCACCAAAAATTGTTAGAAGAAGCTCCTTCTCCTGCAATTGATGAAAAAACTCGTCAGGAAATGGGTGCAGCTGCGGTTCGTGCGGCAAAAGCTATCAATTACGAAGGCGCAGGAACTTGCGAATTCTTACTTGACCACGACGGCAAGTGGTATTTTATGGAAATGAATACCAGAATTCAGGTTGAACACTGTGTAACCGAAATGATTTCAAATATTGACTTGGTAAGAGAACAAATCCTTGTTGCTTCAGGTGAAAAACTTGATTTTACTCAAGAAGATATTGTATTGAGAGGTCACGCTATTGAATGCCGTATTAATGCTGAAAATCCTGAAAAAGACTTTATGCCTAATCCCGGGCAGATTACGGGTTACGTAACTCCCGGCGGTTTTGGGGTGAGAGTTGACTCTCATGCATATCAGGATTATAAAATCCCGCCTTATTACGATTCAATGATTGGTAAATTAATCTGCTGGGGCAGAACAAGAAATGAAGCACGCAGAAGAATGTACCGCGCATTGAAAGAATATGTTATTACGGGCGTGGAAACAACAATTCCGTTCCATCAGGATATTATCGAAGATGAAGTCTTTATGAGCGGGAACTTTAACACAAGCTTTATAGAAGATTTCTATAAGAGAAAAGGTAAAAAATAAAATTTGGTCGGTGGTTTCACCGACCTTTTTAATAAATTATGATATTAACATCCCTTGCAATATTATTACGAATATTTTCTAACTCGATGTCAAATGTTTACCAGAAGCGGCTTGTCGCTCAGGGGGGTAATCCGTTTTTTATTAATTTTGTGATGTATGCGGGTTTGAGTTTTTGTTGCCTGCCTTTGGTTTTTGGGATAAATTGGGTAAGTTTTGGGCGGCAATTCTGGGTTTGTTCAGTTTTAGGAGGGTTATTCGGTGCTCTTGGAAATTCATATCTGGTTAAAGCCCTTGAAAAGGGTGATTTATCTGTGCTTGGACCCATAAATGCATACAAGTCTGTTGTTGCAATGCTTTTTGGAATAATTTTATTGAAAGAAATTCCTTCTGTTGTCGGAATTATGGCTGTCGGACTGATTATATGGGGAAGTTATTTTGTTTTTGATACTCAGGAAGAGGGGTTCTCTTTAAGGTTACTGAGACGTGCTGATATCGGATATCGGATTTTAGCCCTTGTTTTTACTGCGATTGAGGCGGTTTTTATAAAGAATGTGATTGCGTTGAGCAGCGTATCGACTGCGTTTATCATGTGGTGTTGCTGGGGGATGGTGTTTACCGCTTTTATGCTTAAGCCCCCACACAAACCTTCCAACGAGGAGAGGGCTTATTTTAAATATTTGATGATAATTGTTCTAATGGGTTTAATGCAGTTGAGCACAAATTTTGTGTTTTCAAGAATGAAAGTAAGCTATGGGCTTGCGTTGTTTCAGTTGTCGACTATTTTGAGTGTAATTTTAGGATGGCATTATTTTAACGAGGGACAAATTCGTAAAAAACTTTTGGGAAGTTTCATTATGCTTATTGGCGGAACGGTTTTAATTTTATTTGATTAACCATTTTGTTTGCGGTAAGATTGCTTGGTATGACACAAAACATAAAATCCTATGCAAAAGAATTGTTAAACATTGCCCTTCCTATTATTATGGGAAATCTTGGCTTTATTTTGATTGGAGCCGGAGATGTTTTGATTGCCGGAAGACATTCTACAGATACGCTTGCGGCAATTAGTATTGCCACAGCTATAACAAATTGTATTCAAACCTTCGGAATAGGGCTACTTGCAAGTGTTTCACCGTTATTGTCTAATTATTTGGGCGAAAAGAAATCTATAAAGAAATATTTTTTCCCTACGCTAAGATTTTCTATAATTCTGGCTATTCTTGTAATGCTTGCAGTGCTCGCATTTATTCCGGCTATTGATTATCTTAAGTTTGAACCTCATCTTGTTCCAATGATAAAACAATATATGTTTGTTACTGCATTTTCAACATTTGGTGCATACTTGCATGCTGCGGTGAAAGAGTTTTTACAGGCGTTTGAGATTGTTATGTTTCCAAATTTTGTGACTATTTTAGCAGTATTTCTTAATGTTGGTTTGAACCTTGTTTTTGTATTCGGGTTTGGGCCTATTCCTTCGCTTGGCGTGCTGGGACTTGCGATTGCAAGCTTTGTCGTCAGATATTTTATGGGTTTTGTATTGTTAGCTTATTGCTTTAAGTTAATGAGATTTTCAGATTATAAAGAAGCGGGTTATTATAAACAGTTGTTAAAAATAGGATTACCTATCTCGATAGCTATCATGGTGGAATTTGTAGCATTTAACATTGTTGCGGTTTTGATGGGGCGAGTCTCAGGAGTATACGCAGCAGCTCAAAATCTTGTGTGCACGCTTACTACGATTTCGTTTATGGTTCCGCTCGCAATTTCGAATGCAATTGCTGTTAAAGTCGGATTTGCTAATGGGGCTGAAAATTATTATGATTTGAAAAAATATATTAATATCGGGATCGCTATGTGTGTTGGCTTTATGGCGGTAAGCGCCGTAATTTTCGCAAGTTGCCCTAATATACTTGTCAAGTTGTTTACCAAAGATTTAGAGCTTATTGTGATTTGCGTTCCTATACTTTATGTTTTGGCTTTATTTCAAATTTTTGACGGTTTACAAGTTGCTCTTGCCGGTATATTTAAAGGTATTAAGAAAACAGGTATTGTGTTATTTGCTAATTTTATAGGCTATTGGCTTATTGCTATTCCGCTGGGGTGTACTCTAGCATTTCACTATAATATGAATATTATGGGTTTTTGGATAGGGCTTTTAACTTCTTCCGTAATTTTATGTTTAATTATGGTAACAATGCTTGTAAAGTATTTACGAGTAACTGTTAAATCTTAGTTTTGTTTATGCTATGATTTAGTTAATTGGTTTAAAGAAAACGGAGGAAAACTATGTATACTGAAGAGAGAACATTTGTAGCAATTAAACCTGATGCTGTAAAAAGAGGATTTATTGGGGAAATTATTGCAAGATTTGAAAAAAGAGGGTATAAAATTGTTGCAATGAAGATGCTTCAAGTAACAGAAGAGCTTGCCGCTAAGCATTACCAAGAACATATCGGAAAACCGTTCTACCCTGAACTTGTAAAATATATTACAAGCGGGCCGATTGTTGCAATGGTATTTCAAGGCTATAAAGCTGTTCAAGGTATTCGTCACGTATTGGGTGCTACAGATCCTTGTGAAGCAGATGTTGGCTCAATCCGTGCTGATTACGGACAGTTAAAAGCTTATAACGTAATTCACGGCTCAGACAGTCTTGAAAGTGCTGAAAGAGAAATTAATTTGTACTTTAAGCCGGAAGAGCTTTGTACAAATTACAAAAACATGATGGAAATCGTAATTGATAGTGTAAACTAAGTAAAGAGATTCTTCGTCCGCAAGGGACTTGGAATGATGAAATAAAAAATGGCAACAGAAAAAGATTATTTTAATTATGAGTTAGTACATACTTGTAAACAGACGGGCGCAAGAGCCGGTGTGTTTACAACTCCACACGGAGTTATCAATACACCGATTTTTATGCCTGTCGGTACTAATTCTGCTGTCAAAACTCTTGTTTCTGACCAGATTATGGATACAGGGGCACAAATTATGCTTGCAAATTCGTATCACTTATATTTGCGAGCAGGTACAAAACTTATAAAACAATTCGGCGGTATTCACTCGTGGATGAATTGGCATAAGCCTGTACTTACGGATTCAGGCGGATTTCAAGTTTTTTCTCTTTCAAATTTGAGAAAAATAACTGAAGATGGTGTCGAATTCAGAGATCCAAAAGACGGGAAGAAACATTTTATTTCTCCTGAGGTGTCTATGGAAATCCAGCAGGATATCGGAGCTGATATCATAATGGCTTTCGACGAGTGTGCTCCTTACCCTTGCGATTATGATACTGCTAAGAAAGCGATGGAAAGAACTCACAGATGGTTAGAAAGATGTTTTAAAGCAAAAACTAACCCTCGTCAAGCTCTTTTCCCGATTGTTCAGGGAGCTTTTTATGATGATTTGAGAGAAGAAAGTGCAAAAGTTATTTCTTCTTATGATGCAGTAGGATATGCAATCGGGGGGTTGAGTGTTGGTGAAACAAAGGATATTATGAATCATTTTGTTGAATTTACGGCGCCGCTGCTTCCGAATAACAAGCCGAGATATTTGATGGGGGTTGGAACACCTGAGGACTTACTTGACGGTATTAAATACGGTATTGATATGTTTGACTGTGTATTGCCGACCCGTAATGCTCGTCACGGTTCGTTCTTTACTTGGAACGGGAAACGCAATATTAAAAACAAAGAATTTTGGGATGATTCGTCGCCGCTTGTAGAAGGCTGTACGTGTTACGCTTGCCGAAACCACTCAAAAGCCTACATCAGACATCTTTTCAGATGTCAGGAAAGCACTGCGGCAACCCTTCTTTCTATTCATAATATTCAATTCCTCGTCGAGTTCTCTCAAAAATGCCGTCAAGCTATTTTGGAAGACCGATTTGGAGATTTTTATAACGAACATTACAACAAATTATTTAGATAAAAATTAATTGCGCCTCAACGCGCAATTTCATTTAAAAGGGGTTAATATATGAAAAAAGGCTATTTTATTACATTTGAAGGTGTAGACGGTTGCGGTAAGTCAACGCAAATGAAGTTGCTTGCTGATTATTTGAGAGATGAAAAGGACTGTTGCGTTGTTGAAACCCGAGAGCCGGGTGCCGCAGGATTGGGCGAGAAAATTCGTGAAATCCTTTTGAATTATGACGGAGAGGTCTCTCCGCAGTGTGAGGCTTTTTTGTTCCTTGCAGATAGAGCTCAAAATATAGATACAATCGTAAATCCTGCAATTGAAGCTAAAAAATATGTTCTTTGTGATAGGCATACGGATAGTTCGGTTGCTTATCAAGGGTATGGAAGAGGTCTTGATATTGAAGAAATCAACATGTTGAACTGTATTGCTACTCGTCATAGAAAACCCGATTTGACTATCGTTTTTGATATTGATGTTGAAACTTCAAGGCAGCGTGTCGGCTCTGAAAAAGACAGGATGGAGGCAGAGGGTATTGAGTTTTTTAATGCGGTAAGGAACGGGTATTTAACTATTGCAAAAATGGAACCAAATAGAGTTAAGGTCGTAAATGCGATGCGTTCAATTGAAGAAATTCAAAAAGATGTTAAAAAACTCGTAGAGGATTTGGACTAAGGCTCAGATTTGCAACTGTAAAAAATGCTTGTGCCATGAGTATCTAAGCCTCCTCCGTTGTATAAGTTGCAATCTTTGATGTATGATTTGATATTGTTGAGCCACTCAGAGCTTTCTCCGACTGTTCCAAAATATGGGTAATGTACTTCCGCACTTATTGCCCTGTTTTCCCCCTTAAGTTTGAAGTTTCTGAATAAATCAAGCATACCTTGCATGCTTTCTTCCGGATTTACAAGACAGTCTCCAATGCCTGTGAGTCCGGGGTGTGCAATGCTCATATAACCGTAATCTTGCAGTTTAATCAAGTCGATTACATCTTCTATATTTGCAAATGCAGTTGTTAAGTTAAGTTTTGGGCTGGCTTCACTTGATAATTGGGCAAGTTCTTCCAAGGTTTTTTCCAGCTCAGGTGTTACTTTTACTTTTTCTGCGGCTTCTTTTTCTGAAATACCAAGTAGCTCCGCAGTATGTTTTTGCAATGCAATCAGGTATTTTTTCCAGTACTTATTTCCGAAGTTTTCTTTTATTTCTCCAAAATATTTTTCTTTTGGAGTAGCATAGTTTCCGCTATTTTTACCTTGGAGTAGGTTTTGTATTTCGGAATTGTTTTCAAAGCACTCCGAAAATATTGTTCGGAATTGCATATAATCTTTTGTTGAATAATCTACATGTAAAATTTTATGTTTAAATGTAGGATAAAGAATGCTTGCATCGTCATAAGACAATTTTTGAGCTGTTGTAGGGTAATTACCCTGCAGTTTTTCAGAAGCTTTTGTTAATATTGTATTTATCAAATCAAATCGAGCATTTTTTCTGGTGTTTAAAAACGCGTTTAAGTTAGTATCAAAAGGATTAATACCGTGTAATAGTAAATGGTTCGGTATTGGAGATTTTAATTTTTGCGGAACCATCATGTTTTCAACTGTCATTTCGCATCCGAGAATTACTCTTAAGTTTTTATATTTTTCAGGGTTTTCGGATATGATTTTTACTGCTTCTTTGCAACCTTCAAGTGTATCATGGTCGGTTATTGCGATTGTAAAAGGTGCGTGTTTTGCTACTGTATCAGGAGTGTAAGAGATTTTTTCCGCAACTTCATCTGCGTATTTGGCACTCTTGTCCAAAAGTTCTTTGACTGTCATCTTGCCGTCAGAATTTACAGTGTGCATGTGTAAATTTATTCTGTATCCGTGGTTATTTTTCCCTGATAAGTTAAATTCATCTTGAGTTTTTGTAATTAAGGTTTCCCCCGGAGAGTAAAATTTCGAGTCGTGTGAAAATGATCTTACGATACTGCTATACTCCTGAGGTCCGGCAATAGACCGGAGTTTTGCGTAGTCTGCTGCGGGTATTCCAATTCCGTTCAATAGGTCTTTCCTGTAATTAATATCTGCCGGAAACATTTGCATTTCTCTGTTAAATATTTTTAAAAATTCAGGAATTTCAGATACTGCAGATTGCAGACTGGAAGTTTTTTTACCGTGAGATAAAGTATAGATTAAAGCTCCGACCGCAATAGAACCTGCAATCCCCACTGCAGCTGCAGCTACAGTGGAGGTTTTTGGTTGAAATTTCTTTTTAGGTGTTTGCTGTAGAAAATTTACATTGTTATTATACATTTGACAAGGTAATACTTTCATTAATTTCTCTCCAATTATCCCAATAATGCTTTAATTAGCGGTTCAAACGGATCGTTACCGCTTTTGCTGAAATATTCTGCAAATTCTGTTGTAAAGTTTGTATTATTTGCGCAGCTTCCATGAATTAATGTTTTGATAAATCTGAATTGTTTATCAGTATCCCAACTATTGAATAAGGAAGGTAGTATATTCCGAGATAGTCTTTTTGGTTTAGCATCTCCACGTTGTTTCAGCGCTTTTAACTGAGAAAGGTTTGTTAATTTATACGTTAAACTGTCACTTAATCCCAGATCGTAACGATTTCCTTTTAATACTTCCCCTTCTCTTATTGCTTCAAGTACGAATCCTAAATTTTTAATATTTTCTCTTGATGGATTGTTTAAATCTATTAAATCGTTATATTTTCTTGGAAAATTTTGGCATAAATCTATATAAAATTCTGCAGCTTCCACATAATTCGGATTGTAGTTTTTTTGCAAATCAAGGAAATAATCAGTTTGATTTTTTATATAAGCTTTGCTTACAAACCTAGTTGCTATGCTACCAGGTGAAAAGATAGGCATATGGCTTAGTGTTCTTGCAGTTGGGAAAACGAAATTATCTGCAGCTTGTACAAGTTCTTGGACTTGTTCTTTTGTATAGACTTGTGGGAAAGCTGCTTCATCATGGTTATAACTTAATATCCTCTGATCTGTATTTTCCCATAATTTACCTTTGAAACGGTTTACAAGCTCTTCTGCTTCCCAACTGCTGCCACCTTTTAGAACAACATAAGCTTTGTCAATATCACTTCCGGGAAATGCTTTCCCTCTGCCAACAGAACAGACGCCGTCGTATCCTGCAGTTACTATATCGTATTTAGTTGAAAAACTGTTTCCGTTTAGCTCTCGTGATGAGGTCGTAATAGCCTGTATAAATTCTTTTTTTATTCTTCTTGAAGTTTCTGCAAGATTTGGAAATCCTGTTAGTTGTTTATAGTATGTTATAAATTTTTGTTGTTCTTCTTTTGATGTGATTCGATCCAAGAATCCGAGATTGGCGTCTCTGATTGCTTTATTTGAGTAATATGAAATTCGATCGTCTCCTATATCAAGGTAGTTGCCTAGTTTTAATTTTTCAAATATTCGAATAGCATCCTGTGCAGAGATTGAGCCATAGTTAGAAACTCCACATTCCCACACATTAAGTTTCCAAGGAGCTCCTCTGAAGTTTACCTGATTTTGCGGGCAGAAATAATTCCTTAAAAGTTGTGCGGATGGCTTTTCTAAGCTTTTAGGGGCGGAAGTGGAAGTTTCTAAAGTGTTTGTTTTGGGCTTAGTATTAGTTCGATTTTTTGCTAAGTAAGTTATGTTGTTCAAAGTTATAATGTTTTCGGAAATTTTCATATTATTCCTCGCAGTTACGACACTTTTTATAATAACCCTATCAAAGAATTTTTTTGATAGGGCTATGTATATTATTTACAAATATTAATGTTGTTATAAGTTTGCTCCGCAGCACTTTTTGAATTTTTTACCACTTCCGCAAGGGCAAGGGTCGTTACGTCCAATTTTTGAAATATCCGTACCTTCAGGAAGTTTTGGTTTTTCTTCCTCTTCTTCAATTAAACCCAATGTGCTTGCAAATGCTTTTGATTTGTAGAGTACGGTTGTTGAAGAGAAAATCTTTTGTTCAAGGTATCTGGATTTATATTTTTCCAAAAGTTCTTTCAATGTGTAATCTGTTTTATATAATCCGTTAACTACAGCCAAGAAGTTTTTATGTTTTTTGGCGACACGTTTAATCAAATTAGCCGAAAATTTGTCGTTTGTTAGGAAGTACTTTATACATTTGTCGTAATTCTCAACTTCTGCAGGGTTTTTTACTTCAAAAATTTTGTTGAAAGTGCCATAAAATGGAACTGCATACATTCCTAAATCTTTATCATAGACAATGCCTACATCATATATTTCTTTATGAGAAGAAAACCCTCCAAGAGAATTTTCAAGAAAATTATCGTATGAGTTGTTAAATTCTGAGACGTTAAAGAAGCGGTATTCTTCAGGTTCTACAAGTTTATCTTTGAAATCTTCTTTTACTCCGTCTTCCGCAAAATCATTAAACATACCGATAACTTCGTCTGCAAATTTGTTAGTTGTTAATACTTCATCAGAGCCAAAATACTCCATAAATTTGTCGTATATATTAGCGACATCTTCTTCAATTTCTGCTTGTTTTTCAGGGTTATCGAGATAAACGATTTCTGGATTTTGTATAATTCGAGCAACAGAAAATCTGTAAGCGTCATCTCTTTTTGTGGTCGGCAATACCCCGGAAATTTCTAAAAGGTAAAATTTATCTTCGCATTTAACGATTCTGGCGACTACGTATTGCCCAACTCCCAAACCTCTGAAATTAGTCATCTTTATTAAAGAGGAAACTTCATATCTTTTTTCATTAATTATGTTATAAAATTCAAATCCGTTTTTAAGAATTTTTTTAATTTCAAACACAGATGATATTGATTTTAACAGGTCTTTAACAATTTTCTTTTCAGTAGCTTTTAGTTTAGCTTTTTCAAGATAGATTGCTAATATGCTTTTATGATCTTCTCCCAGATATCTTTCGAAAATATAATTAAAACATGCTCTCTGAAAATCAACACCTGATGCAGGATTAGCTCCGATTGTTCTTATGTATTCTTGAAAATCTGAACGAACTTCTTCATCTGTTTGAATAAAGAGTGCAATTGCTTTAATTACATCATTAATTTGTTGTGTGTTCTCCAATACCGGCATAATACTCTCCCCTAATTTATCTATAACATAAGATTACTCTAAATAGGAAAAAAACTCAATACCTAATGGGATTACATAAAACATGTTATCGACCGTAAGGGAGATAACACTTCAGGCGAACGTGCACGCAGTGCTATAGTGAGCCATAACAATTTTACGAGCATAGCGAGTAAAACGAACAGTCCTTCAATCAAATCGGCGCCGTAGGCGACGAAGAAAACAATTGCGTGTTTTTCTTTTTTGAGTTACTTTTCTCTTTTTTCTTCGCAACAAAAAAGAGAAAAGTAACAAAAACGAATTTCCTATAAAAGTTTATGATTAAACATTAGCTGGATTGCCACGTCCTGTATCGCTGCGCTCGCGTAAAACGTGCCTCCGTGCCAGCCGAACCAGTCCTGCGGACAGCTAACCATTTCGGCTGGCAGCTCCGCACTTCGCTCACTTGCTCCTCGCAATGACATTTCGATAGATGCACATAACATGTTTTATGTAAACATTATAAAATTATTAATAAATCTGTGTTTTTGCAAATTTTATATTATTATAGTTATATATAAACAGAATTTGGAGATAACATGGAATATAAAGACTATTACGAAATATTAGGCGTTAAAAGAGAAGCTACGGATGCAGAGATTAAATCTGCATACAGAAAACTTGCAAGAAAATTTCATCCTGACGTTAATAAAACAAAAGAAGCGGAAGCAAAATTTAAAGATATCAATGAAGCTTACGAGGTTCTTGGCGATAAAACAAAACGTCAAAGATACGACAGCTTAGGCGCCAATTGGCAGGGTGGTCAAAGCTATACACCACCTCCGGGGTTTGAAAACTTCGGTTTCGGCGGTCAGGGAGGCGCATACCAAAGCTTTAATTTCGGCGGCCAAGATATGGGCGGATTTTCCGACTTCTTTAGTTCCTTGTTTGGCGATATGATGGGCGGCGGTGCTCAAAGAGGCGGAATGAACTTTGGCGGTTTTGATTTCGGCGGAGCACAGGGAGCTTCTCAAGCAAGAGGACGACGCAAGACACAAACTCCTCCGCAGGAAGATTTGGATATCACAAAAAATCTCAACATAACCGCAAAAGATGTATTTAATCAAAAACCAGTAAGCGTAAACTTTTCAGAAATGGAACGTTGTACACAGTGTCCTCCGGGCGGTGGCTTTTGCAGTGCCTGCGGTGGTACGGGGATAAAAAATGTTTCAAAATCCATAAAAGTAAAAATTCCGCCTGAGGTAAAGGATGGGCAGAAAATAAGACTTAAAGGTGAAGGCAAAGCCGATAACTACGGCAGGGTCGGTGACTTATACTTAATATTAAACTTTAAAGACAGTGAATATACTGTCGACGGAGTTGATTTAACAAAAGAAGTTGAAATCACACCTTCAGAAGCTGTTTTAGGCTGCAAAAAGGATATTACGACTTTGCACGGCACAATCGGGATTAAAATTCCGCCAAAAACATCTTCCGGTCAAGCGTTAAGGCTTAAGAACCTCGGACTTCCGAAAAAATCCGGCGGATTCGGCAACTTGAACGCGAAGATAAAAATCGTTATTCCGAAAAACCTTACAGACAAGCAAATAGAGCTGTATAAGAAACTCGCGGAAACTGAAAAATAAATGAAGGCAAGTAAAAAACTCAAAACTAAAATAATAAAACAGAATATATATCCATTTTTACCGGAATATTTTAACAAATATGCAATAAATATCCATAGTATTAAAAACAATGTTGTGATGATTTTGGAAATAATAAGTAAATTGTTCATATATTTATTATGCTGCAAAAACGGGAAAGATAATTAATATTTATCTTTCCCGTAATATAAATTAATAGTTTTCCCAAATGTCTTTTGGAATTATTATATCCACGATTACGAAATAAGTTTCGATTTTTCCTTCATTTTGAAGTGTATTTGCTTGTTTTACTAAAAGTTTATTTTCCCCATTGTTAAAATCATAAGTATCATAGCGGTAAATCTTTCATAAAAATCAATATAAATATCTACCATATCCGTATTGTGTATTGTTTGACGAGGGGGTGTCTTTGTGTTAGGATTACTTGACGGATATGTGAGGTATGGTATGAAGATTTTGCTTATTCAGCCCAAAATGTCTATGCGTCCTATGGATAAATATTAAAAAATGGAATAATAAATGAAAGGCAGAAAATTATTGCCAGAATGCAAATTCCTATATATATAGTTGTAATAATGCGTTTAAATTTATTCCAAAACTGGTCTTGTGAATTTTTTAATTTCACCCAGAGGTCTAAAACCGCAAAATTAAAAAAGAATTGAAAACTGTTAAAAATTATAAAAGGTACAATCAAATCTCTAACGGGCTTATAAGCAAATCGAGTAGCATAAATAAAAGATTCAATAAATAATAAAGTATAAATTAAAGTTCTAATATTTTTATTATTTATGAATTTATTTAAGAATTCACAAGTAAAAGATTGACAATTACATTTTTCATAGACAATTATTAACCAAGGAAGACTTAAAGTTAAAAGAAATAAATTGAAAAAACAAATTCCTATAATCGGATATATAACAATTGAAAAATTAGCAATAAATATAAAAAAAGCAAGTAACAGATGAACAATAATAAAAGCAATTAAATTTGATATTTTAAAAAAAATATTGTTCAGTGGTATGAATAAAAACAAAAATACAATAACCAATCCTGCATATATAATGGTCAAAATAAAGAAGAATATTTGAGCATAGCCACCAATATATTTATCAATTAACTCGAGCATGACTATATAATATCATAAAAACGGGAAAGATAATTAATATTTATCTTTCCCGTGATATAAATTAGTAGTTTTCCCAGATGTCTTTTGGAATTATTATATCTACAACAATAAAGTAGTTTTCAATCTTCTCTTCATTTTGTAGAATATTACCCATTTGGACTAGTTGTAACCATTCACCCGCATTGAAGTCATACGTATCTATAACTTTAGCATTGAATCGTTCGTAGAAATCAATATAAATATCCTCGATATCTGTATTATGGATTCCTACGAAAAGGTCAAAATCATTAAATGTTACATTAAACAATCCTAGTGAAACTTTTGGTAAAGATGTATTTGGTTTGAATTTATCTCTGTTTTCTATAATATATTTTTTTAGACCATTTGATTTTATTAAAGCGTCCGCCAAACTGCTGTCATAACTAAATCGGACTCCTCTTGATTTTAGACTCATTCCTTGAGATTCCAACTTTTCTTTAACCGCAGTTCTGATACTTGGTTCTTCAATATCGATAAAAGAGTTCAGTAACTTCCCGTTATTTTCAACATAGTCAAGGTTATCATTGAATTTTGAAGTGCTCAATTTCCAAAGATTAGCCGCTTCAGGACATGCGATTGATGCTTTTTGAATTATCTCATTTAGCTCTAATTGTAGTTTATTTAATTGGCTTTCTTTTTCTTCTTCCGTTAAGTTGTTATTATTCTTTGAATTTTCCATTATATCTTTCCAGCTTCCGAATTTGTTTTTCCAATATACGCATGCATCAATAGCAGATATAATTTTTTTATATAAATCTTGAGCCTGATTTAAGGCGAGTTTCATATCTTTATCCAATTTTGCAATTTTTTCTCTTACAAATTCTTTAGCCATTTTTAAAGATATTAACGCAGATTCGAGCTTTTCTCCTAACTCTTCGCTTTTGGTTTCTAAGTCTGCAAATTTAGCGTTTATATCATCCAGTCTTTGCAGTTTAGCTTGTGTGTTTATATCAATAAATACTTTTTCATAACTGCATTTGCAATGCGGATGCGGGCGGGCAGCTTCGAATTCTTCTTTCGAATTAAATAATCTGCCTTCCAGTTTCTGACACTTTGGGCAAGCATTTGGTTCAGTAACCCATTTGTACCAGATATTGTTCTTTTCAACCGAGCCTTTTAATAACATGTCGCTCATAAACACCTCTTTCCTTGTTAACTACTAACCTTTGCCGGCATTTACAACGCGTTGTATTATTATTATTTCAGATATAGTCCAAAAAATACAGCAAAAACAGCTTTAAAGATCAGATTAGTTACAAATAAAACAAAAAGGCGTATCAGGCATGAGTTTTGAGGATTGGCAGTGGCTCAAGATTCGTTACAATCTTATCTTTATTTGACAACACAAATAAAAAACGTCATAATTACAGCAAGTTAGGGGAGAAAATTATGACTAAAGAAACTTTTTTACACGACAAACACGTTCAGCTTGGTGCAAAGATGGTTGACTTTGCCGGATGGCACATGCCTGTCCAGTACACTTCTATTATTGAAGAACACAATACGGTAAGAAATTCCGTAGGGCTTTTTGATGTGTCGCATATGGGTGAAGTGTTTATATTAGGGAAAGATTCTTTAGCGTTTTTACAGAAGATTGTACCGCAGGATATTTCAAAACTTGTTTATGAAAAAGCTGTGTATTGCCAGCTCCCGAAAAAGGATGGCGGGTTGATTGATGACTTGATTATTTACAAATTAGGTATTAATTATTATATGGTTATTTGTAATGCTTCCAGAATTGACGAAGATTTAAACTGGATGGTCAGAAACAGTAAAGGTTTTGATGTTAAAATTGATAACCAATCCCACAATTACTCTCTCCTTGCGGTGCAAGGTCCGAAAGCGGATGCACTTTTGAGGAGAATGGGACTGGATACTCAGCAGGAATCTTTCTCTATAAAGGCTGCAGAGGTATGCGGATATAAAATGCTTGTTTCTCGTACCGGTTATACAGGTGAAGACGGGTATGAACTTCTTATTGAAAATAAATTTTCTGAAGAATTATGGGATAAAATCCTTGAATACGGAAAAGAATTCGGCATAAAACCTATCGGACTTGGCGCAAGAGATACATTGAGACTGGAAGCTGCGCTTCATCTGTACGGAAATGATTTGGATGAAAACACAACTCCTATAGAGGCAGGCTTAAGCTGGTCTGTACCTAAGGACAAAAAAGAAGATTATAACGGTAAAACTATAATTATGGAACAACTTCAAAACGGTACCGCTAAAAAACTTATTGGTATAAAAATGCTCGACAGAAACATTGCCCGTCACGGTTACGATGTTTATTACAACGGAGAAAAAGTCGGAGTTGTTACAAGCGGATGTGTTTCTCCTGTTTTGGGAGTTAATATCGGACTGGCTTATGTTAAAAATATTAAGGAAATTTGCAACGGAGCTGTTGTTCAAGTTATGATAAGGGAAAAATTACATGATGCTCAAGTTGTGAAAAAACCTTTCGTAGAAAAAAGAAATAAAGTTAAAATATAGGAGATATACAGATGAGTATTACAGAAAATATCTTATGTTCAAAATCACACGAATATCTTTTGAAAAATGAGGATGAAACTTATACCGTTGGGCTTACGGATTATGCAGTTGAACAATTGGGAGATATTGTTTTTCTTGAGTTGCCTGATGAGGGAAGTGAGTTTTCAAAAGGCGACACTTTTGCAACAGTTGAGTCAGTGAAGGCTGCTTCTGAAATTTATATGCCTATAAGTGGTAAGGTTTTGGAAGTTAATTCCGCACTTACGGATGCCCCTGAAACATTGAACGAAGATGTTTACGAAAGCGGCTGGCTTATTAAGATTGAAGCAACAGGCGACAGCAGTGAACAAGATGATTTGCTTGAGTATGAAGATTACAAAGAAGAGTTAGAATAATGAAAAATTTTTTAGTACATAATGATGAAGTAAAAACTGATATGTTAACTTCAATTGGTGTGAACGAGATTGGTGATTTGTTTAAACAAATTCCATCTGCTGCGCGTATGCCGGAATTAACACTGGGAAATCCACTGAGTGAGCTTGAAACTCAACGAAAAATTAAAGCACTTGCTGCGAAAAACAAAACTGATTTTATCAGCTTTGTTGGCGGAGGGATTTATAATAAATTTATACCTGCTTGTGTTTCGCAAGTAGCGCAGCGCTTCGAGTTTTTAACCGCTTACACACCTTATCAGGCGGAAATTTCTCAGGGTTCACTCCAAATTATGTACGAATTTCAAACCATGATTTCTAATCTTACGGGCATGGATATCGCAAATGCGACTGTCTATGATGGTGCGACAGCTTGTGCCGAAGCTATTTTAATGGCAGTCAGGATAAACAAAAAATCTCGAAAAGTTCTTGTATCAAAAGACTTAAATCCAGAGTATTTGAAAGTTATAAAAACATACGCTTGGGCAGGAAATATTGAGGTTGAACTTTTTGATAAAGTACCGGAAAATACAGCAGATTATGCCTGTATTTTAGTGCAGACACCTGATTTTTACGGCGAAATTCGAGAGCTCAAGCAGCCGGAAGACACATTACTTGTGGTTTGCACGGATTTATCAACCCTTTCTATATTAAAACCGCCTTCAGAATACGGAGCGGATATCGTTGTCGCTGATATTCAGTCTCTCGGACTTCCGATGAGTTTTGGCGGGCCGCACGCAGGGGTTATCGCTTGCCGCGAAAAATATATGCGCCAAATGCCGGGGCGTTTAGCCGGCAGAACTGTTGATAAAGATGGAAATCAAGCATATACGCTAACAATTCAAACGCGCGAACAGCACATAAAACGCGAGAAAGCAACAAGCAACATTTGTTCAAACCAAGCCTTAATGGGTTTATGGGTAACTGTTTACCTAAGCGCGATGGGAGAAAAAGGTTTCCGCCAAGCAGGATTTTTATCAACTAAAAATGCGCATAAGCTTGCGGATTTACTTACTAAAAAAGGATATAAAATTCAAAACAAAGACTTCTTTAACGAGTTTGTTGTTGAGGTTCCAAATTCCGACAAATTTTTAGGTAAATTAAAAGAACAAAATATTCTTGGCGGATTAAAATTAGATGACACGAGAATTCTTGTTGCCGTAACAGAAATGATTTCTGAAGAAGATATTGAAAACTTTATTGAGGCAGTATAAGTATGAAATTTATTTCGAAAACTTTTGAAAACGGGCATATTAAAATTTCAACCTGCGGAATAAAAATGAGTTTTAATATTTCCTCAAATTACAAATATCTTAGTTCAAAATTTAATAACAAAATATACCTTAGATATGCAAATGGAAAAGAAAAACAAATTTTTCGTTGTCCAAAAGGTTTAAAGATAATATTTTGCGGTAAAAATGCGTCTGTCTATTTAGATAAAAATAGTGTTTACAAGAATGTAACATTATCTGTAAGTTCAAATTCTATAGCAAGAATTAATAAAACTAAAGGCTGGGGTATATGTAATACTTCTATTGAAATAGGTGCTGATTCCGAACTCTATATTGGTGAACAATTTAATATGGTCAGTGGAAATTTAATCGTCCTTGGTGGTATAAAATTACATATTGGAAAAAATTGCATGTTTTCCAGCGCTATTAACATTATGAGTTGGGACGGGCATAATGTTATCGACTTAAATACTCAAGAAATAATTAATAAGCCTCAAAATATTACTATTGGAAATAAAGTTTGGCTTGGAAGAAATTCAACCGTACTTAAGGGCAGTAAAATTTCTGATAACTCAATAGTTTCTTTTGGGGCAATAGTTACTTCTGAATTTGATGAAACTAATGTCATTCTAGGTGGGGTACCTGCAAAAATCATTAAAAAAGGTATCGATTGGAATCCTTAAGAATTGCTCCTTAATGAAACTTAATAAATATTTGGAATTATTAAAGTTCTGCTAAAGCTATGCCGTAGTTGTTAGTATAATATACTGCCCTAATTATGAAAAGGAGTAATGCACTTATGAAAAATGAATTTGAATTGACAGATTTTTTCTTCTTAAATGACATTAATGTTAATAACAGAATGTCTTCTGAAGAATTGTCAGTATTGCACGATTCTTATGCGCGAGACGTTTTGCCTGATGATGTTATTAAGATTTCAGGAGCTTCTGAGGATGAAGATTCTGTAATATATACTTACGCTAAATTTTTAGAAGTTTTGGATACTGAAGGTTTTTCAGGACTTATTAACGCTTAGTAATATTTTTTTCCAAATCAGTGCATCTATGTTAAAATAGATGCATGGAAGAATTTAAGCATTATACAGTAATGAAAACTGAAGCCGTTGATGCATTGAACTGTAAGAACGGACTTATTTATGTTGATTGTACCCTTGGGGGTGGCGGTCATAGCGAACTGATTTTAAAAAGAATACAACCTGATGGTAGATTGATATCTTTTGATGTTGATGATGATGCTATTAATGCATCTAAAGAGCGCTTGAAAGATTATAAGAATTTAACTATAGTTAAGAGTTCGTATGCTAATATCAAGGAGGTATTGCAAAACCTTGGGATAGAAAAAATTACCGGAGGTGTCCTTTTTGATTTGGGAGCTTCGTATCATCAATTAACTAAAGGTGAACGAGGTTTTTCATTTTCAAAAGAAGCTCCGCTTGATATGAGGTTCAATCAAGATGCGGATTTTTCTGCCTATGAAGTTGTAAATACGTACTCTGAGACTGATTTGGTCCGAATTTTCTCAGAGTACGGTGAAGAACGCTTTTCAAAAAGAATTGCTAAAAAAATTATTGAGGAAAGAAAGGTTAAAAAGCTTGAAACAACAAAGGAATTAGCAGATTTAATTGTGAATTGTACTCCGAGTGTAAAATCCGCAATACACCCTGCTACACGAGTTTTTCAGGCTATTCGAATAGAAGTTAACCAAGAGTTAACAAATGTAAAAAATACATTGAATGATGTGTTGGATTTGTTAGAGGTTGGTGCTATAATAAGTGTAATAAGTTTTCACTCGCTGGAGGATAGGATAGTGAAACACTTATTCAAATACCATTCTCAGAAGTGTCATTGTGAAAAGAATCAGATGATTTGCAAGTGTCCGCCTCCGAGATTGGAACTGGTAACGAAAAAGCCCATAGTGGCTTCGGAGAGTGAGATAAGGGAGAATCTACCATCCCGAAGTGCAAAGTTGCGGGTTGCCAGATGTATTAATTAAAATCAAAGTTGAGTAAAAGTTAATTGGGGAAACAAAATTGAATACTGCTAGAACTACTGTAAGAGAAAGCTATGGATATCCGCAAAGAGGTTATGTACAAAATCCGATAAGCGGTACTCCGCTAATTGAAGGGTATTTTTTCAAGGAGAACTTGGTGAAAGAGATGGCTATAAGAAAATTGAATATGTCACTATGTGCCATCCTTGGTTTATTGGTTTTAGTTGCGTTTGTAAGTTATTATTTTGAAATGTCAAATGAAATAACTCTAAATACTCTTTCTCGTCAAGTTACAACACTAAATGATGAAAATGCAGAATTGCAAAATCATTTGGATAAATTAAAATCATTTAATAACGTTGATTCAAAGATGGCGCAGCAAAATCTTCTTCAAAAAGCTGCAAAAGTCATAGAGGTTCCGGCAGTTGCTTCTAATGTAAATTTTGAGGCTAAACCGGAATTAACCAGTGTTGTAGATTGGTCTATAGGTTATTAAGATTTTTTAAAAAAATTAACATTTAATAGCAAAAAAACATAAGATTACGTTTTATAAAGGATATGGGAAAAAAATTTTTATTAATATTGGTTTCATTATTTGTTTTTGCAGGTAGCGCATCTGCATATAGTAATCCTCGCTGGTTTACTTTACCGGTTTCAGTTTATTTACCAAAATCTAAGCAGAGTGATGTAGTAACTGATGCGTTTAAGGAATGGCAATTAAATTCGAAGTCCGCAGTACGTTTTATGTTTAGAAATTCTGCTAATTTGGCTTCTTTATCTAACATAAACGTAAGTTTTGTCGACCGCTTACAGGGCGACAAATTATATGTAGTTAACCCTAGATTTAGACAATTTGGCAGATGCAGAACTTGTGCTAATGAGAACTTCTTTTATCAAACAGATGTCGTGATTGCATTAAGAGATGCTAATGGTAAATTGCTTACTGATAAACAGTTAAAGGCTGTTGCGTTGCAGGCTGCAGGACTGGCTGTTGGCGTAAAATTTGTTGAAAATTCAAATTCAGTAATGTATAAAGAAACAGATTTTACTAAAACATCTTTATCTCAGGATGATATAAAAGCTGTGCGTGATGTTTATTTGCCAGTAAGAAAGTAAGTTTCTAGTTTTTTTGATTGATTTTTGGGGCAGAATGTTTGAAATTTTGTACCTTATAGTGTATAATACTTGGGTCACACGTATATTTAAGAAGAGTTAAGAGGACATAAAGATGAAAGATTCAAAGATTCAAATGCAAATACTCATAGCCTTGGGCTTGGGCTTGAAACGTAACTGGCATATATTTTTCGGTATTCTTGCCGGTGTGTTTGTAGGAGTGTTTTTACATGCTCATCCTTACCCTATAGTATCTGCGTTATTGAGTTTTATAGGTCAAATTTTCATCAGATTAATTCAAATGGTTGTAATTCCTCTTGTTGTTTCTGCGATTATTATTGGTATTACAAGTATTGGTGATAACAAGCAGCTTGGTAAATTTGGTACCAAGATGATTGTGTATTATGGTATTATTACTTCTGCCGCGGTTGCTATTGGTACTGTTTTAGCGTTAATATTTAAACCTGGTCTTGGTGCAGCGCACTATATTGCAGCTAATACCGCAAGCGAAGTTCAAGCTTCTGTTGCTACTGCGATGAGTCAACAGCAGGGTAATATTTTGAATATGTTTCTTGAATTTATTCCGAATAATCCGTTAAATGCTCTTGCGCATGGAAATATGGTTGCAATTATTGTTTTTGTTTTGATTTTTGCAATTGCTCTTGCAAAAGTTGGCGATGTGAGCAGACCAGTTGTTTCTTTCTTTGAATCTGTTTTTGCCGCTACTATGAAGATTACTGATTGGATTATGTTCCTAGCGGCTCCAGGTGTGTTTGCATTAACAGCTTCTGCTGTTACAAGCTTCGGAATGGATATTTTTGCAAGTATTTCTAAGTATTTAATGGTTCTTGCAATTGGTTTCTTTATTCAAATGTTTTTTGTTTATCCGATTTTCTTGAAATGTTTTTCAAAGGTTTCAATATGGATGTTGTATTCTGCTATTGCTGAAGCTATGATGGTGGCGTTTGGGACAGCAAGTTCTTCTGCAACTTTACCTTTGACTATTGCTTGTTGTGAAAAGAGAGGGATTTCTCATAAAATTTCAAGTTTTGTTCTACCTTTAGGTGCAACTTTGAATATGGACGGTACAGCCCTGCTTCAAGTTGTTGCGGTTATATTTCTTGCTCAGGCATACGGTGTTCCTCTAACTCCGTTCTTACTGGTTCAAATCGCACTTCTTGCAATTATTGCTTCAAGTACGAGTGCAGGTATTTCCGGAGCAGGTTTGATTACTATTGCATTAATCCTTAACGGTATGGGATTAAGTCCGGAACAACTTGTTGCAGGTTTCGCATTCTTATTCACAATAGAAAGGGTAACAGATATGATGAGAACCCTTGTGAATGTTACATCTGACGCTGTAGTTGTTGCAGCTATTGCAGATAACGAAAATGAAATTAATTACGATTTGTTCAATAATCCTGAGGCTTATGAAGAAATCGCATAGATTATAGATTGAAATTAACATAAAGACGGGTTTGTTGAGTTTAGGCAAGCCCGTTTTTTTGTGTTATAAATTATTATATGTCAGATATAACAAATGATATTGCAAGTATACATTTAGGGAAAAAGGTTAGCGGAAGTGAATTTTATGATCCGTCACTTTTGGTTGCAGTTCCAAGAATTGCAAACCGTAAGCAATATGGTATTGATAATCAAAATTTACCGTTCACCGGATTTGATGTCTGGCATGCTTATGAGTTTTCCTCAATGACAGAAAACGGATTGCCATACACTCGAGTAATGAAGTTGCGATATGATTGCAGGAGTGAGTTTATTGTTGAGTCAAAATCCCTAAAGTTGTATTTGAATTCATTTAACATGACGCAAATGGGAAAAACGATTCGTGAAGGCTTGGATTTGTGTAAAACTTATATAGAAAAAGATTTAAGTGAAAAATTGCAAACCGTTGTAGAAGTTAATTTCCTGGATAATAACATTAAACAATCTGATATATTTTCAAATTTTAAAGATGTCCTGAGTTTAGTTGTCGAAGATGAACTTTGTGTTGATAAATTTAAAGAATCTCCCGAGCTATTAACAGTTAAAAATAATAGTGAAATTCAGGAATATTTTTTGACGTTTGATTCTCTTCGTTCAAATTGTAGGGTTACTCATCAGCCGGATTTTGGAGATGTTTTTATTTATTACAAATCTAAGAATCATATTGATGAAACTTCTTTGGTTAAATATTTAAGTTCGTTCCGGTCAGAGTATCATTTCCATGAAGAGTGCTGTGAAATGATTTATAAGAGATTGTCAGATTGTCTGCAGTCTGAAGATGAACTGTTTGTTTGTGCGTTGTATACGCGACGTGGCGGAATAGATATTTGTCCTGTCAGGTGGAGTCGGAACTGTAAATATAGTGGAATGCAAGATTTAGCTGATGTGCATACATTTGCAAGATATGGGATTAAGCAATAATGAATAATAAGATTATAGGTGCTGCCGGTGAAGATTTAGCTTGCAGATATCTTCTGAATAACGGGTATAAAATACTTGAAAGAAACAAGCATTATTCCAGATTTTGTGAAATTGATATTATTGCTCAATATAAAGATAAGACTGTATTTGTGGAGGTAAAAACTCGTAAGACGGATTTATACGGAACCCCGTTTGAGGCAATTACTAAAACAAAATACGAAAATATTTGTAAAGGGGTTCAACTGTATCTCGCTGAAAACAAAGTGAAAAAGTATCAGATTGATGTAATTGGGATAACGCTTAAACCTGAAATTAAGATTGAGCACCTTAAGAATATTTAATACATCCGTCTTCTATATGGTATATTTTAACATCTTTTAAAAACTCATCTTCAAATAATATGGTATCAACCGAAGTTATTATTGTCTGAATGTTTTTATTTATGGATTTTAAAAGGAAGTTTTGTCTGATGTCGTCCAGTTCTGCAAGCACATCATCAAGTAATAAAACAGGCTCATCTCCGGTTTTAGCGGTAATAATATCAAGTTCGGATAGTTTTAAAGCAAGGACAACAGTTCTCTGCTGTCCTTGTGATGCAAATTTTGTTGCTTCATTATTATTTATAAAAAATAGAACATCATCCCTGTGCGGTCCGACACAAGCTTGTCCACGCCTCAATTCTTCATCTTTTTTTTCTTCAATTGAGTCCTTAAATGCTTTTGAAATTTCGTCAGGTTCACTTTCTTCGTTAATGAAAGAACAATCATATTTTAAATTGAGGTCTTCTGTTTCGCTAATAATCTTATGTTTTTCTTTTGCGATTTTTTCAATTTCTTTCAAAAATTTTATTCTTAAATATATTATATTGCTGCCTGTAATTACCAGTTGTTCATTGTAAACATCAAGCAAAGTTTCGTTAAGATATCCTGTTTTAAGATAGTCTTTTAAACAGTTGTTTTTCTGTATACGAATTTTGTCGTATTTAGAAAGCCTTTCATCATAAGCAGGATATATTTGTGCAATTGCCCTATCTAACCAATCCCTTCTATCGGATGGATTTCCACGTAATAACATCAAGTCTGCGGTTGAAAAAAGGACGGTTTTTAAGACGGATTTAAAATTTTTTGGAGTTGTTTTAAGTTTATTAACTCGTAGTTCTCTGGATTTTTCAGTGTTGTATGCGTAATCAAGTTCAATTTCGGTATCGGATTTAATTATGTTTGATGTTATATTAACTTTGTCACTGTCAAAATTAATCAGCTCAATATTATTAGAAGTTCTTTGACTTTTTAGGGAAGAAAGGAAATAGATACTTTCAAGAATATTTGTTTTTCCCTGAGCGTTTTTGCCAATGATAAGAATTTTATTGCAATCAAAACTAAGGGAAATGTTTTTACAATTTCTATAATTTTTTAACTGCAAATCAATTAATCTCATAAAAAAATTATACTGCAAACAAATGATTATTTTTCTTATTGATTGATGAAAATAATAATATATCGTATAATTATTATATAATCATATACTATAAAGAGGTCAGTTATGTTACCTATTATTACAGAAGAGATTGCGGCAGAAGCATTTTCTGAAATTTTCAAAGATATGCCTGTTTGGCGAAAGAAAATGATACATTATATTAAGGATGAAAATCCGGAAATAAATACTGCAATTATTGAAGCAGCAAATAATACGGATTTAGATCCGAAAGCAGTTGCATTAGGTGCGTACATGACATATAATTTAATAGAGCTTGCAATGCAGGAAAATAATCAAATTATAAATTTTAAAGAATAGAATGAGAGGGTATAAATGGTTGCAATAGAAGAGCTTTTAGAAAAATTAGTACAAAATAATGGCAGTGACTTGCATATTTCGAGTGCGTTGCCTCCATGTATGCGTGTTGACGGTAAATTGAAAAGAATGGATTATCCGCCATTCTCTCCGGAAGAAGTAGAAAACCTTTTATTCCCGATGCTGTCAAACGAGCAAAGAAGACGTCTTGAACAAGAGTGGGAACTTGACTTTTCCTACGGTATAGAAGGTTTAAGCCGTTTCAGGGTTAACTTCTACAAGGATAAGGGTAATTATGCAGCAGCATTCAGAACGATTACCTCAACGGTTCCTTCTTTTGATAAGTTAGGTCTTCCTGAAATTGTCAGATCAACAGCCGAAAAACCACGTGGCTTGATTCTTGTAACGGGTCCTACCGGTTCCGGTAAATCAACGACTCTGGCTGCAATGATTGACTATATTAATGCGACACGTGCGGAACATATTTTGACAATTGAGGACCCGATAGAGTTTGTGCATACTTCTAAATCAAGTATTATTCACCAACGTGAGTTGGGGATGGATACCAGATCCTTTGCAAACGCTCTTAAATCAGCGCTTCGTGAAGACCCTGATATTATTCTCGTAGGTGAAATGCGTGATTACGAAACTATTTCACTTGCATTGACAGCGGCAGAAACAGGTCACTTAGTATTTGGTACTTTGCACACCTCATCTGCTTCTCAAACCGTTGACCGTATTATCGACGTATTCCCTGAAGGCCAGCAACAACAAATTCGTACACAGTTGGCTAACTCACTTGTTGCGGTATTTGCTCAAACCCTTCTTCCAAAAGTTCAACCTGACGGAACTAAAAAAGGTCGTGTAATGGCGCAAGAAATTATGATAGTTATTCCGGCTATTGCGAACCTTATTCGTGAGGCAAAAGCGGCTCAAATTTATTCAACAATCCAAATGAATCAGGGCTTAGGTATGCAGACATTGGAAATGGCACTTGCAGATTTGTATAAACAAAAGTTGATTACGTTAGAAGATGCTCTTTCCAAAACATCTCGTCCGGATGAATTGAAACGTATGTTAGCATCAAATTAATAATATGTTGTTAAAAATCCCGCCTTCCATAAGGCGGGATTTTTTTCTTTAATCTTTAATGAACACGTGATTTCCATATTTGTTTGTAATCCAATGTCCGTCGGCATCATCATAGTCTTCATAATGATTATTTACAGGTGCGGCTTATCCTGTCGGGAACCAATTTATTTTGTTTTTGTCTTTATATTGTCGTTTGTCATTTGGATTTGTGATAAGTTTACCTTCTCTCATCCGTTCCATGACTTTTTTAGCAATAAGGTCATCCCAGTTTTGTTTAGGTCTTTCCTGAAATAAATTATTTTTTGGCATATTACGTAGATATTCTTCTTTTATTTCTTTTGCAATTTCTCGACCTTGTTGATTGTTCCACTTGTCCATATTTTCTTCGCCTTTTGATTGTCCCATAAACTTATTACCTTCTCGTTCATGAAAATTTCCAGCTTGTTCGGCAATGAAATCTCCCCATTTGCGTGCTAAGTCTGCTTGCATAAATGCATGTTTAAAAGCGTCTGCTTCATTATTCCAAGTTGCATGACTTCCAGTGCCCATTTCAAAACCATATTTTTTTTGATAGGGTCCTAGTTTATTGTAAATTTCATCGCCATATATTTTTTCTATTTTATGGAGAAACGAATCTCTAAAATCTTTATTTGACATATTGTCTCCTTTTTGGTTTTGTGTTAAGCTCGACCTGTGAATTTAACTAAGTACTTTACTTTAAATATTGTTTCTATAATAAGTATTGTCTCAATTATTTTACTGACAATTGAAACAATTGGTATGGATTATGGTATACAAGAATTATTTTTGTTTTCGCACGATTCGTTACTTTATTACTTGTCGTTTTGTTATTTCTTGGGAATTATTTTGCATTTACTTTTTATAGTAGAATTTATTTTTCGAACTAAAAAAATTATAATTATTCCAGAGTTCAGAGTCCCAAATCGTTTAAAATTAATTCATAGCATCCTCTTTTATCTAGGTTGGTTAATTGCATTGTTTGTAATAGTGCTGCTTACATCATTTATAATTGATGTTTACACATCCGATTTTCATAGATATTTTAAACCAATACCATTTGATACTACTTTAGATTAGTTTGTCATATTCAGCTCATAGTTCACCGCCTTTCGAGTTTTCAGAAACAAAAAAAGAGTAAGGCGAAAATTTTTCGCATCTTACTCTTTTTTATAATCTGTTTATTCCTATTAACTATTTAATTGTTATTCTGGTAGTATATAGGATTTAAATATACTTGTCAATCAAATGTTAATGAAGTGAAACAAATATATTCATTTTACACCGCAAAACGGAAGTGAACTAGGTCGCCGTCTTGTACTATGTAATCTTTTCCTTCAAGTCGGGTTACACCTTTTTCCTTACAAGCTGTGTAAGAACCGTACTTAACAAACTCTTCGTAAGGGGTAATTTCTGCTCTGATGAACCCTTTTTCAAAGTCGGTATGGATTACGCCTGCCGCCTGAGGAGCTTTTGCTCCGGCAGGGATTGTCCAAGCTCGAACTTCCTTTTCTCCCGCGGTTATAAAGGTTCTCAAATCAAGGAGGTGGTACACCGATTTAATCATTCTGTTAATACCACTGTCATCAATTCCCAGTTCATTCATATATGCTAAGGCTTCAGTACCCAATTCGCATAGTTCTTCTTCTATTTTTGCAGAAATTATAACCATTTCTGCACTGTGGCTTTTTGCGTATTCGTCAACCATTTGTGTGTAATTGTTTCCGTCTTTTAGGTCGCCTTCAGATACATTTGCCGCATAAATTACAGGTTTTGTTGACATAAGATTTAATTGTTTTACAAATGGTATTTCATCTTCATTAAAGGCTTCTTTAATATTAATAAATGTACCTTTGTTTAGAAGTTCTTTCAATTTATTAAGAGCACCGGCTTCTATCACCGCATCTTTATCTCCCGCTTTAACCTGTTTTGAGATACGAGCTTCTCTTTTTTCTACCGATGCCATATCCGCAAGTGCAAGCTCAGTGTTTATAATTTCAATATCATCAAGAGGGTTGACTTTGCCTGAAACGTGGATAGTATTCGGATCGTCAAAACATCTTACAACCTGAATAATGGCATCAACTTCTCTGATATTATGCAGGAATTGGTTTCCAAGTCCTTCCCCTTTACTTGCTCCTTTTACAAGACCTGCAATATCTACAAATTCGATTGCTGTAGGTATAATTTGTTCTGTTTTGCAGAGTTTTGACAATATCTCAAGCCTTTCATCAGGAATATTTACAACTCCTACGTTTGGTTCAATTGTGCAAAACGGATAGTTTGCGCTTTGGGCATTTTTTGCACTTGTTAAAGCGTTAAAAAGTGTTGATTTTCCTACGTTTGGAAGTCCTACGATACCAGTTCTTAACATTATACTCAATTCCTTTTTGTTATTAATTAATTACGATACCCCAATTTTAGTTAAAAAACACGTGTTTGTAAAGGCTGCTAGTTTTTTTACGTGTAAAGTTTTCTTCATAATCTGACAAAATTTTTATTGATGTTTTTTTATAAATAGTATATTATTAAAACTGTACTAAAGAAGGTGTGTGTATGCAATCAGATTCTAAAATTCAAGGGAAGTCAAATTTAAGACAGATAGCAATTGCTGAAATAAAGGGTGGGGTACCTGATTTGAAGATTTCGGGTGAAACAAAAAGCCGTATAATTACAAAATGGCTAATGACTTGGATTGATAAGGGCTTAGAAGAGGGCAATATCCAGGTTAATAACCTACTACCTTCAAAAAATGATTTAGCATATACGTTAGGAGTGAGTGTTGGTACTGTGCAAAATTCATTTAGAACACTTGAAGATAACGGGTACGTTGAATCTAAACAACGTATAGGAACTCTGATAAGAGACAGAAGCGCGGAAGGTTGTACTATTCGAAAGTCTATCTCAAAACGTGAATATGCAATTTCAGAAATTAAAAAGTTTATTGTAAGAAGCAAGCTTAAATCAGGTAGTATGTTGCCGTCTTCGCGAGCATTGTCTGCATTGATTGGTTGTTCTTCAAATACGACCCGTTCTGCTTTAGAGTATTTATGTTCTGTCGGCATATTGTCTCATAATTCAAAGTCTTCAAAAGAGTCAGGATGGCGTGTTATGGCTTTAAATTTTGATAAAAAGCGCTTAAATACATCAGTACTAAAGACAACTCTTGTATCAAAAGTAGAAAATGATTTGCGCTTGTTTATAGATACAAACTTAAAAGTCGGCGACAGGCTGCCTGCACATTCGGAACTGTCAAAAATATTAAATGTAAGCATAAAAACAATCCATGATGCGTTAAAAGTGCTTATTGATGATGGAATACTGCTTGCCAGAAGAGGTAAGTACGGAACTACTGTAATAAAACTTCCGTCAGAGTCAAAAAGCGGAGCGGACATGTTTGCTACATCAATTTTTGCACCGGCAAAAGATACCGCTTTTTATTATTACGAAAAAACTCAAAATGCAATAAAAAAAATGATAGCTGAGCATTACGAAGTTGGTTCAAAATTACCGTCAATATTGGAGTTGTCGAAGGAAATGGATTTAAGCCCCAACACAATAAGGAAAGCTTTTCATAATCTTGCCAAAGAGGGTTATCTTGTATTTTCTAGAGGACGATACGGTGGAACTTTTGTTGTTGATATTCCTGAAACCGGTGAAGAAACATTCAAATGGCTTGCCGTAAATCCGCAGTATGCAAAGCTGTATAACGGAAATTAATTTATTTGTACCCCTTGTGCAAAGATGTGGGAGGTGCCTTTGGCACCCAAAACGAGAATAAATAAACTTTGTGTCCCTTTTGCAGAGATGTAGGAGGTGCCTTTGGCACCCAAAAAAAAGGACAATCAAAAAGATTGTCCGTTATTTCATTTCTGAAACAAAAAGGATTTACATTAACTTTAAGCCTTAATATTCAATGCCTTGTCTTGCCATAACACCCATATCAAAGTAATGTTTGATAGGTTTCATTTCAGTAACAAGATGAGCCATTGCTTTAAGTTCAGGGTGAGCATAACGACCTGTCAATACAATTTCGAGATTGTCAGGTTTACGCATAAGAACGTCCTTAACCTCGCTGACTTTAATCATATTCATAGCAGTACAAATGTTGATTTCGTCAAGAATGATAAGTTGATATTCTCCGGAATTGATTGCGTTTTTGGCGTATTCCCAGCCTCTTTTAGCCTCTTTGAAATCGTCCATACACACGTTATGCGAATAGCAAACTCTATCCATCCCAAACTGAACTACGTCAAGGTTTGGCAAGAATTTTGATGATGTGATAATTTCTCCGTAAGAAGTAGCGCTATCACCTTTTGTGAATTGAAGGATTAGCACCTTCCAACCGTGCCCAAGTGCTCTAAGAGCCAGCCCCAAAGCTGCGGTTGTTTTACCCTTTCCGTCTCCGGTATAAATTTGAATATAACCATGCTCTAACACTTCTAACTACCTCCGATACAAATAAATTCTTATCTTCATCATCATTTTAAACGATTTTTCAAAAGAATTAATCGTTCTTTTGATTGATTACCCCGAAACGAGATTTGAACTACCCCGCCTCCCAAGATTTGTATATTTATAATAGAACTAAAAGAAAAAAATAATATACTTTTTCAGCCAGCCATGCCAATCTCGTTACAATAAGTTTTGTTAACATTGTTATTATATAGTGCAGATGACACTTTTCGGTTATTGTGGATTTTCTTAAAAAATTTACAATTATTTTGTAAATTTAGTGTTACAAAAACTTGCAAATTTACAAAGAAGAATACAATGACCTTTTAGTGCTATTTTATCAAGAAATATTATATTAAGTGTTGTTAACAAGTTTGTTCCAAATCCTTAAAAAGCGGGAATAATATAATAAGCGGGTGAGGATTTAATCTTATATAAGTCTAAATTAACGATTGGAATGTAAACAAATGTAACAAATGGGAGTTCTCTTGAAATTGTCTACAAAAAATATACTTTATATATATAAGTTAATGAAACGAGAGAGTATATAGAGATGAACGTCGAGTTAAAATTTAAACCTGGAGTTCGAACATCATTAAATTCGAACAACAATATACGCGATAGTTTCGGTTCTGATAAAAATAAACCGGGAGTGAGTGCGACTCGTAATTCGGCGGCAAGTTCAGCTACACAGAACTTGTCACAGATGTCCCTTGTTTCAGGAAATTGGAACAGTAAGTCAGGTTCAATCTTAAATAATAATGCCCCAACACGTTCTATGAATAATAGTGCTACTGTCACTACTTATAAGAAAGCCGGTACTATTAACGGTAGACCAACACAAAATTCGCAAATTGATCCGAGTTATGTTAGTGCAGGAAGAACTCAGCATTATGTAAGAGATAAGTATTCAGGTTTCACTGATTATGGTTTCTCAAGAGAAATTCTTGAGACGGGTAATAGCGGACGTAGCATACAGCGTCAAAAAGAAGCTGCTTATGACCAAGGAAATCCTTATGCACAATTAAATAAAACGCAGCAAGGAGCAGATATTGCATCAATTACAACTTCTTTTGTAAGCCTTGCTAAAGTAGTAGTTGAAAATAAGGATGAAATTTGGGGCTTATTCTCAAGTAAAGACAGTAAAGCTTCCGGCAATGTAGACGGTAACGGAAACGCAAAAGGTACTGTAAGCGAAACCGCTTCTAAAAATATTAAATCAATGAAAGATGCAAAAGATTCAGTAACCTTAGGCAAGGCTATAGACGAAGCAAATACAGACTCAGAAACTACTAAAACTTCTATTAATACAATGAAAGATAGTTTAGCTAAAGCAGAAGCAGATAAATCAGGGCTTGAAACAGCATTTACTGAAGCGCAAACTTCATTCAATAGTTTAGATAAGCAAGTTAAAGCGCAGCAAGAGATTATTAACCAAAATACGGCTACACTTTCTACAGCAAATACATCTTATGAGTCAGCAAAAAAGGCTTATGAGAACGCTCCGGCAGAGCCTACTGATGTAAAAGATCAGCTTAAAACTGCAATGGATGTAGCAAAAGCTAAGCTTGATGAAATTCAAGGTAAAATTGATGAGGCTAATAAACAACTTGAAACTCTTCAACCTCAGCTTACTGAAGCTAAAGGCAAAATGGATGATGCAAAAGAAGCATTAGACAATAACCAAAAAGTAATCGACGAAACTCCTGCAAAAATTAAAGATGCTGAAGCTACTGTAGCAGCTTACGAAAAGGGTATTGGCGATGCCAAAAAGAATCTTGATAAGATGCAGAAAAGTGAAGACAAAGAGTTCGCAAAATTAGCAAACAAATCAGATAGCAAAATCAGCGATAAAGATAAGACCAAACGTTCTGAACTTGCCCAAACAATAGCTTCAAGAAGTTCTGAAGATGACAACACATTTGAAGAAATCAACGGCAACACCTTTGCAAAAATTACCGATAAAGACGGTAATACAAGATATCTTGTCAATGGCGAAATGAAGACTGAAGCTGAGTTTAATACCGAAATGGATCAAGCTAAAAATCAACCAACTATTGCTCAGGATACAACAATTGACAGATATGATGATATCTCAGGGATTAATTTTGCATAAGCGCTTTATTAATTTTTCTTAACTTACGGGTTTACTTTTACGCGTGCTTACGTTAAAATATAAGGGAAGACAGTATTGTCAGACAAAAAAGAACGGGACTCCCCGTTCTTTTTTTACTAGTTCGTCTTCCGCCAAGAGCGAAGAGCTTCAAGAAAGGTTCGGTGTGTATGCCAAAACAAGATATTAATAAATATGAGGTGTTGGAAAAGATTACGCCGCTAATCGAAAATACCGCAATGCGTTACGGATATATCCCGATTGAAATTGAATTTGTAAAAGAAAATCACAGATGGTTTTTGAGGATATATCTTTATTCCTCAGAAAAAGACGTTACGCTCGATGATTGTGAAAAAGTTACAAGAAGTTTAAGCGATTATCTTGACGAGCTCATTCCTGTTAAATACTATCTGGAAGTTTCATCTCCCGGGTTGGAACGTAAATTCAAGTCTGACAAAGAGTTTGTTATTTTTAAGGGCAGAAGAGTTTCCATCAAGCTTAAAGAACCGCTTGAGGGCGAGTCAGAAAAAATCTTTAAAGGTGAAATCCTTGATTTTGATGAGACGGAAGGTTTGAAGTTTTTCCGTTTTGAAGACGGGCAGGAGCTTCAAATCCCTAGAAGTAATATTCAATCAGCGAAATTATATATAGATTAATAAAACGTCATTCTGAGTGAGGTGAGACGAAGCGAAGAATTTAATAAAATTAAGAAATATAATTGTTATTACAAATAAAAAGGAGAAAGAAAATGATTAAAATTGGTGGCGGAAACTTAAATGAAGCACTTGAAGAACTGGAAAGAGAACGTGGAATTTCTAAAGACGTTATAATCCCGTCTTTATGTGATGCAATGGTTGCTGCTTACAAAAAGCAAATGAAAAATAAAGAAGCAACTAATATCGAATCAATCCTTGATGAGCAGTCAGGTGAAATTGGTGTTTTCAGTACCAAAGTTGTAGTTGAGTCTGTTGAAGATGAAGAAACAGAAATTTCTCTTGCTGAAGCTAAAGAAATTGACGAAGATGTAGAACTTGGCGACGAAGTTAAGTTGGAAGTTACACCTGAAGAATTTGGAAGAATCGCTGCTCAAGCGTTCAAACAAGTTCTTACACAAAGAATCAGAGAAGCTGAAAGAAATCTTGTATTAAACGAATTTCTTGAAAAGAAAGGAACTTTGACTACCGGTATTATTCAACGTGTTGAAAACAGAAATGTTATCGTTAATATTGGTAAAACTGATGCTATCATGCCTCAGAAAGAACAAATCCCGGGAGAATATTACAAATCAGGTAACAGAATCAGAGTTTTTGTTCTTAACGTAAAAGAAACTACAAGACTTCCGCAAGTTATTGTTTCTCACGCTCACGCAGAAATCGTTAGAGAATTGTTTGAACTTGAAGTGCCTGAAATTGAAGACGGTATCGTTGAAATTAAATCAATTTCCCGTGAAGCAGGTTTCAGAACAAAAATTGCCGTATGGTCAAACGACCCTGAAGTTGACAGCGTAGGTGCTTGTATCGGACCTCGTGGAAGCCGTATTCAAACTATCGTTTCAGAATTGAAAAACGAAAAAATTGATATCGTAAGATATTCTGAAGACCCTGTTGAATACATTGTTAACGCTCTATCTCCAGCAAGAGTAGTTTCCGTTGATATTTTGGCTGATGATGAGTTCGCTCACGAAGCTATGGTTGTTGTTCCGGATGATCAATTGTCATTGGCTATTGGTCGTGAAGGTCAAAACGTTAGATTGGCTCACAAACTTACTAACTGGAAAATAGATATCAAGAGCGTTTCTCAAATGGAAAAAGCTGAAGCTGCTAATGTTTATCAAGAGCCTGAAGAGGTAGCAGAAGACGATTTTGAAGAAGAAAACGATGAACTTCAACAGGAAATTGAAGAAGAAATGAATCAACAAGCTTACGATGAAGAAGATCTTCAGCAAGATGATGCAGTTGAAGAAGAAGCTTCAGAAGAAGAATAGTCTTTAAAAATTGAGAAAAATCCCTGCATTAGCGGGGATTTTTCTTTATAAATTGAAAAAAATAATTTAACTGGCAAAAAAACATTTGATGAATAATATAACAACCCTCTATTAAAGAGGGTTGTTTGTTATGATAATTCTCTAATCATTTCATGAGCTTCTTCAAATTCAGGTGAGATTTCAACCGTCTTTTCCAGAAACTCAAGGGCTTTATTCACATTACCGAGTTCTTTTTCACATTTAGCAATCCAATATAAAATATTAACATTGTGCTCATTAATTTGTAGAAGATTTTCAAAAATATTTTTAGCTTGTTCGTAATTTTCGAGTTCGTAATAACACATAGCTAATAAATTTTTTACTTCAGGATTTGCTTCAAGTTCGTATGATTTTATCAGATACATTTTTGCATCTTCATAATTTTTCATCAAAAACCTGATTTTTCCGGCAATATACAAGAAAAATCCGTTTTGAATAGTGTTTCCTATTGCAATATTGATTTGTTCAAGGGCTTTGTCGTATTCTTTTAAAAACATTTTATTTAAAGCAGAAAAAGCTATTGTTTCATATCTTTGCGGATTGATTTGAATTGCTTTTGCGTAGTACTCGTCAGCTTCTTTAAATTCTGCCGTTGCATGTAGGAAATTTGCATACTCTGATAATATTGAGGCATCTTCCGGAGCTGAGGACAGAGCTTGTTTAAACTCGTCTTTTGCATAATCAAAAAGTCTTTTGCTTAGATATAGAACGCCCAAATCCTTGTGAGCATCCGCATAATCCGGTTTAAGCTCAATTACTTTTTTTAGAATTTTTTCAGCTTTGTCTGTGTCACTAAGCATAAGACATATATGTGCAAATTGATAATATACATCAAATCCGATATTACCCAATTTGAGCAATTTTTCGTATATATCTTTGGCGTGTAATGGTTGATTAATTTTAATAAACAGCCCTGCAAGTTTTTGTGCCATAGATACAGATTTTGGATTCATCGCAACTAATTTTGAAAGAATTGCTATTGCATACTTGTATTCCCCTACTTCTTCATAGCAAGTAGCAAGATTATATTGGAAAGTTTGCTTCTCAGGATGGTGAGTTGCGAGAATTTTATAGTGTTTGATGGCATTTTCCCAGTCTTCAATTTTTACTTCCGATAAAGCCATAGCTGTAAGATAACTGTCATTAGGCTCAATAATATAAGCTTTTGCAAAGTATTCACAAGCTTCTTTATGCTTATTTTGTATTTGTAATATTGAAGCGATATTAAAGTATGTAATGGAGTTATTTGGGTCTAGTTTGCTTGCTTTTACAAAGTTTTCGTAAGCTTTATCAAGATTGCCGATTGTAATATAGCAAGTGCCAAGATTATTATACAATTGAGAGTGATCAGGCTGTAGTTCCAATGCTTTTTCAAGGTATGAAACACTTTCGTCGAATTTTTTTAGTGCCATGTATGCAGTTCCGACGATATAATAGAGTGTGTAATCATTTTTTTCAAACATTAATGCTTGTTGCCCGTATTCAATAGCTCTTTCTTCTTCTTCGTTCTTTATATATATAACGGCAAGGCACTTATAAGCTTCAACATAGTTTTCTCTAAGCTTAATAACTTCTTTGTATGCTGAAATTGCGTGCAAGTTATCCTCAAGGTTTTCATAGCAACTTGCAAGGTAAAACCAGCTGGTAGCATCATCCGGAGCGTGTTTTACAACAGTTTCATAGTTATTTTGAGCTTCTTTATAATTTTCAAGGTTTATATTGCATAACCCAAGGAGTTTTAGTTCTTCAATTTGTTTTTCATGCTCCGTAATGTTTTTTTCAAGAATTTCTTTTGCTTCTTGAAAATTTTTTGATTGAATCAGATTTGTTATTTCGTCCAAATTTGTTTGTTGCATATTAGTATTCCTGATTAATGCTGTTGTTAATGTTAATTGTTTGTTGACGCATTCTTTCAATTTCCTCAACCTGTTTGTTAACGTGGCTTTCTACGCTTTCTTGGTTAAGTGAATTCCCACCAAGGCTCAGTCCTCCGAAATCTTTTAGCATAGGCATCATATAAATAAAAATGATAGAAATAATTAACATTGCTAATAACATACTTATTGCACTTGAAGCTTGTCTTTTCATATTTTCCTCCTAATTTAGTTTGTTTTTGTTGATAAATAAAATTATCGCGTCATCAACATTTTTGGGTGAGTTTAATCCATCATTGTATAGATTTTTATTATTGTTTTGTAATTTTGTTGAGAATTTTTTAAAAATATTCAATCCAAACCATATAATAGCGAGCGAAACTATTACTCCACCCATAGTAAGTCCAAATTTTTTAAGTACATAGGGGATTGGCATGACAGATGCGCCCTGCTGAATTGCTTCCGCAGAATCGCTATCTGTACACCAGCCTGCTTTAATTGACAGAATTAGTAAGCCTGTCATGAGAATTGAATATATTATTATTTTTCGCTTATTCTTCAACTGTAGCTTCCTCTTTTGTAGATTTTTTTGAGCGAGGAGTTCTTGTTCGTTTTGATGTTCCGCGGTTAGGACGTCTTGTACGTTTAGGTTTTTCCTCAACCTGTTCTTCGC
>CAYUQM010000003.1:0-68250 GCA_964446855.1 uncultured Muribaculaceae bacterium | reverse complement strand
AACTAAACAAAAAGCAAAGACCATAACAATAACAACAATAATAACAAACAAAAAATATATAATTTCCCTTTTAATTTCCCTTAACGACTCCTTGAGTCGTTTTTTATTTAGTAACTATAAAGAAATGTAACATGGGGCTTGATTTTAAGTCTGTTTTATGATATTTTTGGCTTGTCAGAAAAGTTAAAACCCGAATACGATTTCAAATAGCTTTAAATAGCGTATTTTTTGGCGTATTCATTCAGAAGATAATATGGATTATATTTATCCAAATTAGCTATCAAAAGTTATTAACTAATTTATGAAAGGTAAAAATTACAATGTCTGAAAACAAAGAAGAATTAATAGTTGAAACTGAAGTTGTTGAAACTGCAGAAGTTGCAGAGGCAACTGAATCAGTTGAAGCTTCAACTGAAGAAAAACCTGCCAGAGGACAAAGAAAAGGCAGAGGTAGAAAACAAAAAATTGAAAATGCTGAAGAAAAACCTCAATCAGAATGGACTGAAAGAGTTGTTCAAATCAGCCGTGTAACAAAAGTTGTAAAAGGTGGTAAAAAATTAAGCTTCCGTGCAATCGTTATTGTTGGAAACCAAAAAGGTCAAGTAGGTGTAGGTTGTGCAAAAGCTTCTGAAGTTATTATTGCTATCCAAAAAGCTATTGCTGACGGTAGAAAAAATCTTATCACTGTACCTATCTTTAAAACAACTATTCCACACCCTATTACAGGTAAATCAGGTGCAGGTGCCGTTATGTTGAGACCTGCTTCTGAAGGTACAGGTATTATTGCCGGTGGTGCGGTTCGTTCAGTTCTTGAACTTGCAGGTATCGGTAACATCTTGTCTAAATCTTTGGGTTCTAAATCACCTCTTAACGCTGCTAATGCAACTATGGATGCTTTGAAAAAATTAACTCCGTTCAGTGATGTTGCTAAAAGACGCGGCTTAACTATGGCTGAGCTTTTGAACTAATTTTAGATGATTACAAAATTAATAAGGAATAAATAAAATGGCTAAAAATAACAATAAACAAATTAAAATTAAACTTGTAAAAGGTTTAATCGGCGCTTCTGAAACTCAAAGAAGAGTTGTTAGAGGTCTGGGTTTGACTAAAAAAGATCAAGTTGTTGAACATTACAACTCTCCAACAATTATGGGTATGGTTAACAAAGTTTCTCACTTGTTGGAAGTTGTTGAAGCGTAGGTAAAATTACCTATTCGGATAATAAACAAAATTACTATATGAATTAAAATAGAAATGAGGAAAAATAAAATGGCTAATACAATTACATTAGAAGATTTGAGACCTGCCGAAGGTGCTACTCACAAATCAAAAAGAGTAGGCAGAGGTCGTTCATCAGGTCACGGTAAAACTTCTTGCCGTGGTCACAACGGTGAAGGTCAACGTTCAGGCAGCGCGTCTAAAAGAGGTTTTGAAGGCGGTCAGATGCCTGCTTACAGAAGACTTCCTAAATTGAAAGGCTTCCAAGTTATCAATAAGCTTAACTATGAAGCTATCAATGTTGGAAGACTTGAAGGTTTGGGCATGAAAGAAATCAGCCTTGAGGCTCTTAAAGAAGCAAGAAAAGCTCACCCGTCTGCTGATGGTTTGAGAATTCTTGGTAATGGTGAAATTAAATCTGCGCTTACAGTTAAAGCTAGCTATGTAACACCATCTGCTAAAGCTAAAATTGAAGCTGCAGGAGGAAAGGTTGAGTTAGTATAATGGCACAAATGAGAATGCCTTCTACAGATGACCTGATGTCCATGTGGAATGCATCAGGTCTGAAACAAAAAATCATATTTACGTTTCTTATGATTGCTGCGTTTAGATTCGGTGCTCAGTTGCCTTTGTTTGGTATTAATAACACTGTTTTTTCTAATATTGCTCAAGGAAACAATATTATTGGTTTTTTGGACTTATTTTCGGGCGGTGCTTTAGGTAGTGTATCCATCTTTGCGTTAGGTATCGGACCTTTTATCACCGCATCAATTATTGTTCAACTTGTTTCTGTAGTGATTCCTTCTTTGGAAAAACTTCAGAAAGAAGAAGGCGAAGCCGGCAGAAAAAAATTAATGCAATATACTCGTATTTTTACGGTTATTCTTGCAGTAATGCAATCATTGATTTTTATGATGTTTTTAAGACATTTGCCGGGTGCTATTGTTGCAAACGTCCCGCACTTGATGTTCTATGTCAGTTCAATTGCTGTATTAACAGCAGGTTCTGTTCTTGTAATGTGGATTTCAGAACTTATTACGGAAAAGGGTATTGGTAATGGTGGTTCTTTAATCATCTTTATCGGTATTCTTTCAGGTATTCCTGTTTACGCATCAAGGACAGCTCAAATTGTGTCACACAGTTCTGCGATGCAAATCGGCTTGGCAGTTTTATTACTTATCTTTTTCCTGACTATGATTTTAATTGTTATTATGCAGGAAGCAGTTAGAAAAGTAATAATTATTAACCCAAAACGTCAAGTAGGAAATAAAGTTTATGGTGGAATGAATTCATATATTCCATTTAAACTTAATCCGGGCGGCGTTATGCCGATTATCTTTGCGGTTGCAATCCTCTTGTTCCCGTCTACGATTTTAAGTCTTGTAGGACAGGCGAACTTTAAGAGTGCTGCCGTTCAGGATATGGTTATAAAATTGTCACATATTATGAGTCCGGACGGAATTCCATATTATGTTATGTATTTCTTGCTAATTTTTGCATTGACATTCTTCTATGCATCAATTATGCCGAATATGCAGCCAAAAGACATTGCGACTAACTTGAAAAAATACGGTTCTTCAATTCCTGGTGTTAAGCCGGGAAAACCTACCGCTGAAGCTTTAGATAAAATACTTAGTAAAACAACTTTTATCGGAGCTCTAGGGTTGGGAATTGTTGCATTAATTCCTTCACTTGCAAGTTATATTACAAATATAAAAACATTGCAGGGTATTGGTGCAACTTCTCTTATTATCATGGTGGGGGTTGCCTTGGACTTAATCAATCAAGTAAAGACCCATCTGCTGGCTAGAAATTATGAATCATTCTTGAAAGAATAGTTTAGTTTATAAATATTCTAAAAAAACCCACCATCAAATGGTGGGTTTTTCTTGTGAAAAAAAGCTCCTACTATTACCGCAGGAGCAAATACTGAGCAATCAGAAGAGTTGAGGATTTACATTCTTATACTACACTTTTTAAATACCGTTATCATTACCGGAAATGTTTATCTTTTGAAGATAAAAATAACTACTAAAGTACTACTTCTTGCAATGTTTGGATAAATAATGTATAATATGTGCTATAATAAGATTTAAGAGGGTTTTATAATGAGAGAGTTAATTGAAAAAGATCAGAGAATGATTATGGTTCCGGCAGATTTTAAATATGCTAATAAGGGAGTTGTGACAGAGGTTTCTCCTGAAGGTTTTACTTTGGAACTGGAATATGATTCTGATGGAATTCTTAAAAATAACTACTGTGAATTTTATACAAATACCTCTCACGGTACATTATATTTTGAGTCTTATGCTAAGGAGATTAACGGTAACACTCTAAAAATTGCAAGTCCGGCAAGACACAAGTTCTTACAACGTAGAAAATATACTCGTATTAAGTTTATTCATGATTTGACTATTTCATGTGGAGAAAGTTCGCATAAAATCTCAACTCTGGATATTTCTGCCGGGGGGATGAAATTTAAAACTTCTGAAAATATTGATATTGAAGGTCGTTATGATGTTTTATTACCTCTTACGGATGCTTTAAATCTTGAATGTGTTTATTCGCCAATAAGAATTGAGCGTGGTGAAGACGGGCTTTATACCCATTCCGGAAGGTTTGAATTCAAAGAAAATCACGATAGAATGACACTGATTCAGTATTGTACCAAAAGAAGTATTGAAATAAATAACAAGTAGGTAAAGGTGAGTTTAGTCAAGCTTCTTCGTAAAACCTGTCGTAAAGCTTTGTTTACGACCCCTTCTCATTCTCAGGAATATTTTGTATTTCATAAACTTAAAAATATGTACAAGTATGATATTTCGGAGACCGATTTCCATAATCCTGAGTATGCTCTTGATTGTGCCGAACAGGCTGCTGCGAAAGTTTATGGTACGAAGTGTACAAAGTTTCTTACAAATGGTTCTTCCAGTGGTATAATTGCATCTGTGTTAGCTTGTGTTACGCAGGGTGAGAAAGTTCTGGTCTGGCGTGATGCTCATCCTTGCCATCATAATGCTCTTAAATTGGCTGGTGCAGAGGCAGTTTATTATGATATGGAATTTTCTAAGGAATGGGGCGTGCCCGTTGGAGTATCTTGTGAGTTATTAGAACCTTTTTTAAAAAAAGATAAGATTTCTGCTGTTATTGTAACTTCTCCTACCTACGAAGGCTTTGTTTCAGATGTTTTTGCACTGAAAAAACTCTGTGAAAAGTATAATTGCTATTTAATTGTGGATGAAGCTCATGGTGCATTATATCCGTTTTCGGAGGATTTGCCTCAGAGTGCAGTTAAAATTGCAGACTTTACTGTCCAATCTCTTCATAAGACTGCCGCTGGACTTAATCCTACGGCTCTTGTTCATTCTAATTGTGATAAGAATATCAGTTCCGCGCTTAAGCTTATCTCGACAACGTCTCCTTCATATCCATTATTGGCGTCTATCGAGGCAAACATCAAATTTTTAAATTCAAAGCGTGGAAAGAAAAAAATTAATAACCTTATTAAAGGTATTAAAAATTTGCAAAAAGAATGTTCAAATTGTGTTTTTGGAGGCGATGATGTTACCAAAATCCTTGTTAAATGTTCTTGTCATAGCGGGTTTGACTTATCTGAGGTCTTATATGAAAAGTATAATATTGAAGATGAGAAAACCAATGAAATTTCAACAATGTTGATATGTGGTCTTGGAACATCCGATAAAAAAATAGCGAAGTTAAAAAATGCATTAAAGCATATATGTTAAGTTATATTAAGTAAAATAGAGTCTTAATTTCCTGTATTTATTGGTTTTTTATTTTTGTATTTAAAATTTATTGCTCAAAAGGCAATTTTTAAGGAAAAAATTTTTTATTAGATACATAGGGGTAATTCAAATCTTACGGGGAAAGGAAAGGGATATCTATGGCATTATTTAAAGTTGAAGCAAATCCAGTTTATGTTGAACGTAAAACTGTTCAAGAAGAACAGACAGTTACTAATCCAATCAAGGAAGAAAGCAAGCCACCGGTTTTTATGCAACCAATGGACGTTTCTACTGTTGGCGATGAAGGTGCTGAACAAATTGGAGAATTCTTAAATAATAAAAAAGTAAGAAAAGAACGTGAGGAATTGTTAACTGCTTTCTTAATGGGTCAAATTGATGAATATGGCGATCCAATGTTTGATGAAAAGAAAGCAAAAAAACTTGCTAAAGAACAGGTTAAAAATGAAAAGGATCAGGCAAAAGCAAAAATTACTATACCATTTATAGATAAAACTTCTTATGAAAATTTTAAAATTCAGTTGAAGGCTGAAGGAAAAGAAGATTTATATGAACCTAAGCTAATTAAGGATAAAAAGCTTCTTGCTTATATTAATGGTGATAATATTCAAAATCTCGCTAAAAAAGAAGATCATTTGAAAAAATTCTTCATGACTGATGAAAATGGTAATCTTATTGAGGGTGCAGACGGTAAATATGTATTTGATCCTGAAAAATATAAATCAGAATGGGTTAAAGATACTGACGGATATAGACTTACATTATCCGGAAGAGCAAAACATGCTGAAGAACGCAATATCTCAAAAGGTACTGAAAAAAATGGTGTAAAATCTGCCGGGTTGGGAAGTAAAACTGATCATACTTGGTTATATAGATCTTTATTAATTGGTGCCGGTGTATCTTCTATAGTTTTCGGTGGAGCTGCGGCTACCGCGATGGCAGCAGCTTCAAGTACAGCAGGTGCTGCAATCGGCGGCTCCTATGCCGGAGCTGATGCTTCAGCTCAAGCGGTTGCTACTGCTCATAACCATGTAGGACAAATCGTTGGTGGAGCTATTCCAATTGTAGGTGCAGCTTTTGTCAGTGATCATGATCCTAAGATTGATAGACGTAAGGAAGCGCAAGAGGTATTTGAAGAACTACAACCGCAACCTGAAGTAAAACCGGAAGAAAAACCGGAAGAAAAACCGGAAGAAAAACCAGAAGAAAAACCGGTTGAGGAAGAAGTTTGCGAAGAACAACCTTGTTACGATGCAAAAGAATTGCCGCCTGAAGTTTCTAAGATTTCTATTATCCGTGGTGGTGGTCCTTATCATTATGCTCAATTATATGTTTATGGAGATGATAAGCCTGTTAAACCTGGTTCTAAAGATTTTAAAGATCTTCAACGTCGATTAACCAAAGGTGAAGATGCAATCCAAACTATTGATAAACAATATAGAGAATTGAAAACGGAAATTGTTCTTAGTGATGGTACAAAGGTTATTCTTGCAAAAGATGCTGATGCCAAAGCTAAAAAAGGTTTTGCTGATGCTATAGTTGTAAAAGGCACCGGTGACAGAAAATATGCAAGAGTTAAACGAAATGGCAAATGGGTAATCGTAGATTGCGAAACCAAAAAACAAATTGAAGGTACTAAAATGTATAATTCAGAACAAGAAGCTCTTGATGGTATCGGGTTATTATTAACTCCAGCAAAGTAGATTGCAAGTCATAGGAAAGACCTCCCCTTTTGGGGAGGTCTTTTTATACGCTTTTTATGCCATAAGGTATAGCCTCTAAATCATTTTTTATCCAAAAGCCGTCTTGTTGTTTAAATGAATTGTTTATTAAATAATAAGTTGAGCCGGAGCCGGACATTATTGAATTAGGATAATACTTTTTTATAAGTTGTAATTCTTCATAATCATCTATTACAGCCCATTCTAAATCATTAATAAATTTTTCACGACCTGCTTTATTAGCTGTTATATTTTTTGAAAATTTGGTATAAGCTTCCTTTGCGCTTATGCCAAGACTAGTCGGTTTTATTAGAGATAACGAAAATGGTTCAAAGTTCATTGGTTCAAGGATTTCTCCTCTTCCTTTTGTTAACTGTTTCCCTCCTTCAAGGCAAAGATTTAAATCTGAGCCTAATTGTGCACATAGGTTATGTAGTTGTGCGTTCGAAAAGCGTTTGTTGAATAGTTCGTTTAAGCCAAACAACATGCCTGCGGCATCGGTACTTCCACCGGCAAGTCCGGCGGCTACCGGGATGTTTTTCTCGATATTTACGTTTACTTCATATTTATAATCCTTGAGATTATCAAAAAATAATTTACCTGCTTTGTATACGAGATTATTTTCATTATAAGGTATTTCGTTACTGTTCCCAGTTAATTTTATTGTCAGTTCTTCTGCTTTTTTTAGGCTGATTGTTAGAAAGTCAAACAAATTAATTGTTTGCATAATGCTTTCAATATTATGAAATCCATCAGGGCGTTTTCCTTGAATCTTTAAGGTTAAATTGATTTTTGCAGGACATTGTACTTTTATTGTTTGCATTTTAGTAGAGCCTCCGATAGTTTACCAAAGGTTTCTATTGAAAGTTTTTCTCCTCTAATGTTTTCATCTAAGGTTAATTCAGTCATTGCTTGTTTTATACTTTCTTTTGAAAAACCTCCGCTTAAAAGACAGTTTTTAATGTTTTTCCTTCGTTGGGAAAATGCGGCTTTCACTGTTTTCCTAAAATGTGTATAATCGGTTAGCTCTATAAGCGGGTTCTCTCTTACTTTTAGGCTTATTAATGCAGAATTAACTTTTGGCGCAGGAAAGAACGAGCGTCTTCCTACCAATTGTTTTATTTCAACATCGGCCCAGAACTGGGAAAGTATAGAAAGCAAACCATATTCTTTAGAAGGTGATTTTTCGTTAGCAGACATTCTTCTTGCAACTTCTTCTTGCACCATTAACAAAATGTCAGTAATTTTATTTCTGTTTTTATTGTTTAAGTCGTCTGTTTCTCCAATTAGGTGAGCAATAATTGGAGTGGTAATATAATAAGGGATATTTGCCACAACCTTAACTTTTTCTGTACAAAGTTTAGAAATATCTGTTTTTAAAATATCTTGATGTATTATTGTCAGGTTATCTGCATTAAGTTTTTTTAGCTCTTCTACAGCTTCTTCATCAAGTTCAATGGCTATAACTCTTTTGGCATGCTTTACCAGCTGTTCTGTTACAAAACCAACTCCCGGACCGATTTCAACGACAGTATCTTCCGGTTGAATGTTTGCATAATCAATAATATTACGAATGACTTCTCCGTTAATGAGAAAGTTTTGACCTAAACGTTTTTTTGTTTTAAAGTATTTTGCTCGTTCAAAATAGTTCATCTTAACTATTATAATACCACAAGCAGGCTAATGTTTTATAAAATTTTTTTTGATATTTTAGTTGATGTTATAATAAATGTATGGAGGTTCTCTTGAATAATACCGAAACAAAACAACGTCTTGAGTTTCAAGATATTCGTGAAATATATACAAAGGGATGTAAGTTTAAATCTGATTTGAAAATAGGCTTAGAATATGAGCGTCTTCCTGTTTGGCAAGCTACGGGTACTGCAGCTGACTATTACTCTGAATTTGGGGTATGTAACTTTTTGAGAGCATTTGCAAAAGCTGAAAATTGGGACTATATAACGGATGATTATAATATTATAGGTCTGAAACAAGGGCATGATACCATTACCTTGGAGCCGGGCAGTCAGATTGAACTTAGTTTAGAGCCTAAAAAAAATATTGAAGATATTGAAATGAGAATTAATTACTTAGATAAAGTTATGGCTCCAATGTTGAAAAGAATGGGTATTTCTTTATTAAATTATGGGGTTTCTCCTGTTTCCACGCATAAAAGTATTAAGCTTATTCCTAAAAGTCGTTATGAGGTTATGGCTAAATATTTGTGGGGAATTCTTTCGGATGTTATGATGAGAGAAACTGCAGGTGTTCAGGCTACTTTGGATTTTGTTGATGAAGAGGATGCTATTCGTAAGTTTAAACTTGCAAATAAGTTAACGCCATTTGTTACTGCTATGTTTGCGAATTCTCCTATTCGTGGCGGGGTAGATACAGGTTATAAATCTTTCAGAGCGCTCAGTTGGCTGAATACAGATAATGATCGTTGCGGTTTTTGTTATAAGTTACAGGATGATTATTCTTTTGATGAATATATCGATTATGTTATGGATACTCCTGTTATTTTTATTAATAGAGATGGGGCGCCGATTAGGGTTAATGGGAAGATTAATTTTAAAGAATTTATGTTAAGCGGTTATGATGGATTTGAACCGGAATTTGAGGATTACCTTTTGCAAGCAAATTTATGTTTTCCGGAAGTTCGTTTGCGTAATTTTATAGAAGTCAGAAATCATGATTGCGGAGGGAAAAAATCTGCTCTTGCAATTTTGGCATTATATAAAGGGCTTTTACAAAATAGTACAGCTTTAGAAGAGTTAGAAGAGTTATTTAAAAATGCAAAATATAATGATTTTTCTGAACTCAGGTACAACGTACCAAAGCTGGCTCTAAGTAGTAGGTTTGGTAAGTATTCAGTTAAGGATTTTGCACAAGAAATTTTATATATTTCGGAAAAATCTTTAATAGAACAAAACACCGGAGAGGAAAACTATTTAGAGTATATTAAAGAATATACTATGAATGGACTTTCTCCTGCTGATATAATAATAAAAAATTGGTATGGATTGTGGCATAAGGATGTAAGAAAGCTCTTAAGTTATATTTCGTAATTGCCTTCTTGTTCTCCAAATAATAACCAATCAATATTCGTATTAGAAAAATTTATTTTAATTGCTAAAATTTCATCTCCTGTCGGGTACTTATTTTTTCTGACAAGGTCATCCAGCCTTTTGGTGCTTATGCCAAGTGTTTTTGCAAAAGCTTTGTCGTCTAAAATATTAGATGCTACTTGGAGTTTTAAGAGTCTTTTCCCCCAATTATCTAAATCGTATTGGACGCCCAAATTATATTTGGGCAACAGGACAATTTTATTATTTTTTTTATATAAAGAAACTCCATAGTAATTTTCTATTTTTTGTAATTCAGAAACAGTAACTTCGCTATTGTTTTTTACTCGTAAACTAATATTGGCTCGAGTCATGTTTAGTATATTAGCTAGTTCGGTCTGGGATATTCGCTTGTCGGGTATTAAGTTTTGTAAATTCTCTTGAAGCTCTCTGAAAATCATGTTTTACGCCCTCTTTGTTTATATAGAATTGACAATATTGTTAATAATTTATTGACAATAATTTCTCTTTATTTATATAATATTTATATAAAACTGATTAAGAGTTTTCTGAGATGATTCTGTCGGGAAATATAGAGTTATCTCGGAAAGGTAATAAAATCATAGCACAATTTTAAACAAAACTTAACAACTTCAGTAAATATTATTAAAAAAATAGTCACTTGGGGATGTTTTTTGTTGTGCAAAAATTCTTAAGATGTTGGGATTAAGTGAAGTATTGAAGGGAAGGTCAGTATGAAAAATTTTTTTAAGTTAAGTAAAGAAAAAGATACAAAGTTTAGAGAAACTGCTATTAGAAATGCCATGATAGAGTATTATGACACCATAAATCAGGGTAAAGTTTCTATACCTTCTTTTATTCTAGCAGATATAGCAATTCAAAGAACAAAGGCTTTTAAAAGAGTTGATGAGTTATATGAAAGTCTTGTCGGATAAGTTATTCGCTTAAGTAATAAAGGAAGTAGATGCTTATGAATATTGAATATAGAGTTACAATAAATGAGCTTGCTGATATGGTTGGCGCATCAGAGGCAAGTGTAAGAACCTGGATTAGCTCATATCGTTTCAATTCTTTTGTATTTTATGACAACGCATTAAGTGGTAAGCCAAAATTAAATGTTCTAGTCAACTCAGAGTTTTGTAAGGAATTTATTCCATATTTATCACTAAAAGATGCAAAAAAGAAAAAGAAGTATGTAAAAACTTTTTCTAAAAGTATTAGTGCAATAAATCTTATGTAATAAACGAAATGAGCCTATTCGGCTCATTTTCTTTAATAAAAATTGCGCTTGGCGCGATTCGAACGCGCGACCTATCCCTTAAAAGGGGAGTGCTCTACCTGCTGAGCTACAAGCGCAAATTATTAGCTATTCAATTTCGACTCTGTGGATATACCGTCCACAAGTCCTAATTTATCAAGAACAAAATTTATTGTCAATAGGTTTTCTTTTAAATTTTTTTTAATTTACATTTTTAATAAACTTGATTTTTGCTTGTTTGTGTTAAAATAATTATTACGAAATGTAAAAATCTTGTTTTCTGGGTTTATATATTAGCAAAAAGTTTTTTTTACATGTGTTTTGATATCAGTTTTGAGTATTTATATAGGAGTAATTTTAAATGAGTATTACAATCAAAAAAGTTTCTTTTGGAAACGCAACTTCCCCGTTTGCTTTATCAAATTATTTTAATCCAATGATGAATCAAAGTAATATTCAAAATGTCGGGTCACCTCAGATGCAAACAAATATTAATTCTCAAACCCAGGCAGTTACTCCAAATCCTCCTGCGCCGGTGTATCAACCGGTACATAATAACGTAAGCGGAGATAAAATCCTAGCTTATGTATCTTCCGGGCTTGCCCTTACGGCTTTGGGTGTTACTACGGTCAGTGCAGTAAGAGGGCGTAATGCTCAAAAAACAGCAGAGTCTTTAGAACGTTTTGAACAAAGGATTTCAACTCTTGTTTCCGAAAAAATTGCTAATTTGGATCAAAGAGTTCAGTCTTCTGTTAATTTACTTGATAGTAAAATAACTAAAGAAGCAGAAGAGCGGGTTGGATTAGGAAAATATCAAGACGGGATTATTGGCGATGTAAAGACTTGGTTAAAAAATGTTCAAGCGATTGCAGAGGAAAAAGGGAAAACTGTTATTATCGGTAAGGGTACGAATTTAATTGCTAAAGAAGTTGAAATCAATGGTAGTAAAATGAATTTAGCAACCATTATGCACGGATATGGTGTGGAAACTGCTCCCCTCCAAGCTAAATTGAGAGCAGAAGCTGCGCAAAGAATGTTTGGACTTGTTGATCGCTCTAATATTAAGATTCCGGAAGTTCCTGTGGTGAGGGTTCCTACTTCCGAATTTAAAGGAATTGCAAGCACGGGTGGTTTATCTGTGGTGCCAAAAGAGGTTATTGCTAATTTAGGAGCTTTTATTAACAGTAAACAGCAATCAAGATTGATAGTTGATATGCCGATGTATCTGGGTGAAGTGGCTAATAACTTAGCATCGGGGCAGCAGACGTATTACGCCTTGGAAGCTGCTGCCAATGGTAAATACTCATTAGTATCAAAAGCTATATATCAAGGTAATTCAGATAAGGTTGTCATAAAAAATCTGGAAAAAATTGCTGATATGGAAGTGCCTATTTACGATGATGCCGCAAGAACAATGCAAAATGTAGAAGTATATATGGCTAAGGGTTTAACGCAGCAGGTAGATTATAACCTTTTGAGAAAATATCTTTCTCCGGAAGATCTTGCAGTATATAACGACAATATTGCTCAATATTTAAATCATGATTTCGGTGCAGTTCAGGCTAAACTTAAACCGTTGCGTAAAGTTCTTGGTGGTCTGAATAAGAAAGAAGCTGAAATGATTAAAGCTTCTCCTCTTAAAAAATCATTAGAGGATATTGAAAAAGTTAGTAAGACTATTGAAAAGATTGAAGCTCATCGTGTTGACATGCTGAACGGTAATAATGTACAGGAAATCAAAAAAGCATATAAGGATGCTCTCGTCGCTGACGGTAAAGAGGTTAACGAATTAAATCTTATGTTGAAAATTGAAGAGCTTCACACTAAGGCTCTTCGTTTAAAAGATAAATTGAAGTCTGATTATGCCGAAGCTCTTAGAAAAGCTGAAGCTGATAATCCTGAATTTAAGGCTGTAAGAGATAAAATTAGAGAAACTACTTTATCAATTAAATCTATTACTGACGAATTTTCAAAAAATCAGGGTCAAATTTATGACAAAGGATTGCTTCGTGTAAGCGGTGATGTTGATGGACACGTTAAAGCAGAGATTGTTTTTGACGGTGTGTTCTATAAAAATGAAAAATTTGATATGAAAGGTCCTAGATTTGACGGAACAGAGAAAGATAAAACTATATACAACAACAGGACGATAAATTCAGGTGAGACTGAGCGTTTCTCTTATTTTAATAAGTATTTCTATGAATTCTTGACTCGTAGTAAAGAATCTACAAATGAAAGATTAGGTGCAGATTTAATTATCGGAAACGATTGGCATACCGGCGGAATTAGTGCAATGACAAGGTTGTTAACTAAGGCTAAAGAGGCTGTGGGTGATTTGACTCCTCAAGCAGCTGAGAAAATATACAATACTCCTGTTATTACTATTATGCATAATGCGCAGGAAGCTGGTCGTTCAGGACATTCAAATTCTAAATTGTTTAATATATTATTTGGCGAACATGCTTCTATGATTGTTGAAAACGCTAATATGCCGGATGTTTATAATGTTGTGTATAATGCTGCAATTAAATCTAAGCTTTCTCCTGAGGAAGCTGCAAAGAGAGCATCCCAAGCTGCAAAAGAAATCGGGCTTCCTGCAAAATGCTGGAATGGTTTGATGCATAGTGGTGCTGTTGATCCTCAGGCAATGGCGGTTTCTTATTCAGACGTGATTGTTCCTGTTTCTGACAAATATATGGAAGAAATTGCAACTCAAGGTGTTTATGGTCGTGAAAATTTTGAATTATTTAGATTGAGAAAATTCGCAACAGACCATGCAGACTGGTTCAATAAGCAAAAAACAATGGTAGGAATTACAAACGGGTGCGACAAGATTAATAATATATTGACAGAAGAAGGTGCACGTCTGTTAGAATCACAATTAAAGCTTACTAAAAAACTGAAAGTCTATGATGGTAGTACTTCTGTGCTCGATTGGCATAACTATAACAAGGAAGTAATTTTAGACCGTGTTAGAAAAGATGTTTTAGATAAAGCAAATCCAATGAAAATTTCTCTTCCTGAATTGACGGATTTGACAGGTGTAAATGCAGATACAATGGTTGTATCTACTGCAGGGCGTATCGTTGACCAGAAAGGTTTGGATATATTTGCAGGTGCAATTGAAGAGATTTTAAGAAATCATAAATTCCCTGATGGTAATTACCCTGTATTTTATGCTCAAGGAAAAGGCGGAGAGAATTTCGTTAAAATGATTCTTGCAGTAAAAGAAAAAGTTGCGAAATCTCCTGAGCTTGGTGGTGAAGCTGCAGCTAAGAGAATTGTTTTTGCTAACCTGTTCTCTGAACCGGGAAGATATGACGCATGTAAGTTGATGTCCGATTTCTCTATAATGTCAAGCTGGTTCGAACCATGCGGACTTGTTCATAAAGAGATTGTTGCAAAATCAGGTGCTATTCCTATTGTTAATGAAACAGGTGGTTTGACATCTGGCTTGACTAACGGTGTGGATGCTATATTCTCTAAATTCAGACCGGCTGAACCAAGTAAAGACGCAGTCAGAGGTGAAAACGTATCAAACTTCGCTAATGCTATGTGGGATGCTTATACCGTATTTAAAGATAAAGAGAAATTAGGTAAGATGATGACAAATTCATATAATAATGACTTTTCATGGCTTGTTGATAACGGACCTATGGCTCAGTATGTCAGAATCTTTACGGATTTAAAAGTTTTGAAACCTCAAATATTAGGTGAAGCTGCGTAGAAATTTTTCAAAAGTAGTCAGAATAAATCTGACTACTTTTGAAAAAACCCTTGACTAAAAATTTTTTTTAACATAGAATAAAAAAGTACCTTGTGTGGTACTTGTTAATGACCCCGTCGGGATGTGGCGCAGCTTGGTAGCGCACCTCGCTTGGGACGAGGGGGTCGCACGTTCAAATCGTGTCATCCCGACCATTTAGAAAGGCTAACTTCGGTTAGTCTTTTTTTGTTAGTCGGTCTTCCACGATTACATCGTGAGCACGCACGCAATTTTTTACGCTTACGCTAAAAAATTAGCTGGCTGCATACCTGTCCCGTACGGCTCATTCTTCGCCTACGGTATCGGTATCATCCCGACCATTTAGAAAGGCTAACTTCGGTTAGTCTTTTTTTGTTAGTCAGTCTTCCACGATTACATCGTGAGCACGCACGCAATTTTTTATGCTTACGCTAAAATGTAGTAGAAGAGCTGCACCTTAAGCTTGCTTATTTACAATCATTTACGCTTTATTGACTTAGGGGTTCTTTTGTAATACCTTTAGAAAGTTAGATATATATAGAAGAGGATTAGGGAATTGGATTTTGTAGGTTTAACCATTAGGATATTAAAACTTTTAGCTGCTTATGTAGGTAGTTATGGTACGGCGATTATTGTTTTGACATTGATTATGAGAGCTGCTATTTGGCCGTTGAATGTTTCTCAACAAAGAAATATGCGTACAATGCAAACTCTTCAGCCAAAATTAAAGGCTATTCAAGACAGATATAAAAGTAATCCGCAAGTTATGCAGCAAAAGATGATGGAGTTCTATAAAGACCACAAGTTTAATCCTATGGGCGGATGTCTTCCGCTATTAATTCAAATGCCTATCTTCATTTTGTTATATAGTGCATTGATGAGTCCGCAGTTCATTTCTCTTGCCGGTAATTCTAAATTTCTGTTCATTAACAGATTGGATACTACTCTAAGAGCCAGTGCTGGAATTTCTAACGACGGAACAATGGGAACGTCTAAATACGATGTATTTATGCCGGGTAAAACTGCAAGAGTTTATATTGGTGATGATGTTTTAGATAACGTAAAAATTTCTAATCCTAAAAAAGCGCTGCAGGTTCAAGGAGAAATTGTTCCGGGTGAAAATCTTGACCTCAAAATGAGTTTAGATAATCTTGATTTGAAATTCAGTCAATTAGAGAAAATTTCAAAAGCTGAGATTACAGTAACTGATGTTAATACTAAGGAAACGGAAAACATAACATTCGAGCGTAATGACGGATTGTTAACAGCTTCTGTTCCGACCATTGAGATTAAAAAAGAATTCCACTGGGATATTTTAGCCCTTATTGTTATGTTTGCGCTTACTATGCTTTTATCTCAAAAGCTTATGATGGCGATGAACAATAAAAACATGAAAGATGTTGACCCTACTCAGCAGGCTATACAAAAATCAATGGGAACATTTATGCCAATTATGATTATTGCGACATTTATTATGATTCCTATTCCTGCAGGGGTGTTTATTTATCTTATTGTAAGTAATGTTGTTCAGGTTATCCAGACCGTTATCGTTAACAAGCAAATGGATGCTGAAGATGCAGCTAAATCTGCTAAAGTCAGCGATATTGATCTTGCTAATGCTAAAAATGTAACGAAAGACGATAAGTAATATGCTACTTTCAGAATATGATTATGAGTTACCTGAAGCGCTGATTGCGCAGATGCCTGCCGATAAGCGTGAAAATTCTAAGATGTTAGTCTTAGATAAGCTTAATCATACTATCAAGCATAAGCATTTTTACGATATTGTTGATTATATAGACGCTAATTCATTATTAGTGCTCAATAATACAAAAGTCCTTCCCGCTCGTCTTTATGGAGTTAAAGAAGGAACAGGAGCAAAGATTGAAGTGTTTTTACTCAAGTCGCTTGAGGTTAACGGGCACCAATGGGAGGTTTTGATAAAACCTTCTAAAAGGGTTAAGGTTGGAACTGTTGTTAAAATCAGCGATGAATTGTCTGTTAAAGTGCTTTCTCAAACAGAAGATGCAGGAGAATGGCTTGTTGAACTTATTTGCGAAGGTAATGTTTTGGATATCTTGCACAGAAACGGTAACATTCCCCTTCCGCCATATATTGAGCGAAAACTTGCTAATGAAGATTTAAAAAGGCTGGATTTTGAGCGTTATCAAACTGTTTATGCGAAGGACGAAGGTTCTGTCGCTGCCCCTACGGCAGGGTTGCATTTTACGAAAGAAATTCTCCAAAAACTTCAAGAAAAAGGAGTTGAAATCGCCTATGTTACTTTGAATGTTGGTATGGGCACATTCAGACCTGTCAAGTGCGAAAATATCCTTGAGCATAAAATGCATTCCGAGAGTTTTGAAGTTACTAAAGAAGCTGCAGATGCTATTAATAAAGCAAAAGCGGAAGGACGAAAAATTGTAGCTGTTGGTACAACCTCTGTCAGAACTTTAGAAACTGTTTATAAAAAGTTTGGTAAAGTTCAGGCATGCAAAGATGCGTCTGAGTTATTTATCTATCCGCCGTACAATTTTGGAGTTGTAGATGAATTGATTACGAATTTCCATCTGCCGAAATCAACTCTTCTAATGCTTGTCAGTGCATTAGCTGGTAAAGATTTTATTTTCAAAGCATACAAAGAAGCCATTGAGAATAAATACAGATTTTTCTCTTACGGCGATTGTATGTTAATTAAGTAGTTGTGAGATTCTTCACTTTGCTTAGAATGGTGTGCTGAGCTGTTTCTATACGGTTTAATTAAATAAAATCCCGACGATTGCGGCTGACATATAACAAGTCAATGTCCCTGCGATTAATGCTCTCACACCTAAACGAGCAAGGTTTTTACGTTGGTTTGGAGCCAGTTCTCCGATACCGCCAAGTTGGATTGCAATCGAACCGAAGTTTCCGAAACTGCATAATGCAAAGCAGGCAATCAAATAACTTTTTTCTGATAGTTGTTGCGGCAGGTTTGTTAAGTCAACATAGGCAACCATTTCATTAAGTACAAGTTTCGTTCCCATCAGACTTCCCACGGTAGTTGCTTCTGATAAAGGAACGCCCATAAAAAACGCAAATAATGCAAATATTTTACCTAAAATCATTTTTAGTGACAGTTGTGTTAAATCGAAGCTTGCAAAGTTTATGTGTAAATATTTAACAATTAGAGTCCCAAGTCCGCCAAGGAACCAGTCAATCATTGCAACTAAAGCAACTAAGGCAAGAATCATTGCTACAACATTTATTGCAACTTTCATGCCTTCTGAAGCTCCGGCTGAAATTGCATCGAATAAATTAATATAAGGCTTTCTTCTTTTGCTGTACGTCAGGCTGAAGTTTTCACTTGTTTCAGGAACGTGAGTTTCCGGATATATTATTTTAGAAATTACAAGCGCGCCAGGTGCTGCCATTATGGATGAGGCAAGCAGGTATTGCGCAGGAATTCCAAGGCCTATATATATCGGCATTGTTGCGGCGGAAATACATGCCATACTTCCTGCCATTGAAGCTAAAAGTTCTGAACGGGTAAGCTTTGCAAGATATGGTCTTATCATAATTTGTGCTGATATTTGACCTACAAATGAACTTGCCACGTTAGAAAGTGCTTCCGCTCCGCTTACGTCCATTAGTTTATTCATAGCTTTTCCGAATATAGGAACAATTCTTTGCATAATTCCGTAATAATACAGTATATTTACAAGAATCATCATAAATATTAAAGAGCCTATAAGTTGTAAGGCAAAGACTTGAGAACCGTTTCCGAATATAGAATGTAATTTTGCATTATCGACCAGAGCTCCGAATACAAACGAACCGCCCTCTTTCGCAAAATCAAGAATTTTTTGGATAAATGAGCCTAATCCCATAAATAAAGCTCTTCCAAGAGGGAATTTAAATACAAACAGAGCTAATCCAACTTGGAGTAAAAAACCTATTCCTATTGTCTTATAGTTAATAGCTTTCTTATTGTTTGACATTGCGTATGCAATTAAAAATATAATTAAAATCCCAAAAATTCCAAAAAATCTGTTCATATAACCTCAAGCTTTAATAATTCACGAGATAATTATACAAAAAACGAGTGCAAATGTATGTGAAATTTTTGAAAATGTGATAAAAGTTAATCTTTATTTGCAAAAATCGTAAATTCAATAAGCTTGAAAACTTATCTTTCAAGTTATTGGTCTTGCATATAAGTTGCTTTTATTTTATTTTATTTGAGAACGCATATATTGAGGATTAAAATCAATATTATTATTTAAGGGATTTGTTTAATATGAGAAAGAGTTATTTAATTGGCTTATTAACCATTGTTGCAGTATCCGTTTTAATATTTAAGTTTTTGTTGATATTTAATGGGGTGCATTCTGACAAATTTGATTTTTATCCGTTTGCTATCGTTTTACTTTTTCTTGGTTTGAGATTATTAGAATTAACAGATAATATAGAGGATTTTAAAGATGTAAAATTTCCTCCTGTGATTGAAATTGTTTTTCTTTTGAGTTTTTTTGTTTTGTTATTTCTTCCAATGTGTCATGTTAATCTTAAAGCATATTCTAAGAAAGAAGCTCGTAAGCTTGCGACATATAAGCCGCTGTTTCTGGAGAATCGAAAATTGAATTACGACTACGGAAAAGATTTTGATAACTGGTATAATGACAGGTTTAATCTAAGGGATCCATTATTTTCGTTACATAATTATATTGCTATGAGATTTAATCCTATTTTTGAGACCGATAAAGCAATTTTTAATCAAAAAACAAATTGGATGTTTGTAAAGTCACAGATGAATATTCTTGAACAGTTGGAGGAGATGAATCTTGAACGTGATATTATTAACCCGATAGAGAAATTTAATTTGTTTTGTAAGCAGCATAATATAGGTTTATATGTCATGCTAATCCCATTACAGCCACAGTTGTACGCAGAAAATGCAGAACCTTTTTATTCTCAAAGTGAAGTTGATAAGCTAAATGATTATATAAAATTAATTCAGTCGAAAGCCAGTGTTAAAATTGTTTATCCGTACGATGATTTAAAACAGGCTTCAAAAGTAAATTATACTTATTTTAAAACGGAACATCATTGGACTGAATATGGTGCATTTATAGGATATAAAAGTTTAATTGACGTGATTAATAAAGATTACCCAAATATTCATCCTGTATCGCCTGATGATTATAACATTGAAACTTCTAAATATGTGCGAGCTGGCTGGGCTCGTGTATTTCAACTGGGTTGCCTCTTAACAAATTTTTTCCCTTATCTGGAAAGACAACGTGACGATATTCTGGATGTTGATTATAAGTACTATAAACATAAAGATGAAGCAAATTTGCAAATAACTATAGCAAATGAGATTGGGAATAAACGTAAAGACTTTTATTATCCTAAGGGTGTAAAGTTGAAAGTTCTTCAATTGGGAACAAGTATGAATGAAAATTTAATGCAGTTTACCCCTTATACTTTTAGAAATGTTCGTTATATACGTATTAATGATGTCAAGGGCGTTCCTTGGGCAGAAGAGTTTAAAGTAATGAAATATTATAAGTCTGAAATTCTCGCTTATAAGCCAGATATTATAGTCTTGTGTATAACTCCGGAAAATTTAATGCGTGTAAAATTGTTATTTGAGGAGGCGGAATAGTGCTTTTTAGTACAATAACATTTGTAGGTTTATTTTTACCGTTACTATGTGCTGTATATCTACTGAGCAAAAGCAAATACCATAATGTTATATTGCTTATAGCAAGTTTAATTTTTTACGCTTGGGGTGAGCCAAAGTATCTGATAGTAATGTTATTATCTATTTTGGTAAATTATTTTGGCGCTATAGCAGTTTATAAATGTCAAGGTGTATGGAAAAAGTTTTCTTTAATTTTCACAATTGCCTTAAATCTGGGTTTTTTAGTCTATTTTAAATATATTAATTTTATAATTGACAATGTTAATACGGTATTTCATGGGCATATTGATTTTATAAAGGTTGCGTTGCCACTAGGTATATCCTTTTATACATTTCAAGCGTTATCTTATGTTGTAGACGTGTATCGTGGAGAATGTAAAGTTCAGAAAAATGTTTATAAACTTGCTTTATTTATTTGTTTGTTCCCCCAACTTATTGCGGGTCCAATTTTGAAATATCATGACGTTGCAGCTCAGTTTGAGAATAGGGAGATAAGTTTTGCAAAAGTAGACGCTGGTGTGAAACGTTTTATTGTAGGGTTAGCCAAAAAGACCTTATTGGCTAATACAATGGGCCTTGTAGCTGATAAGGTCTTTGCGCAGGCTCCTGATGCTATTAGTCCACTGGTTGCTTGGGTTGGAGCTATAACTTATAGTTTTCAATTGTTTTTTGATTTTAGCGGTTACTCAGATATGGCGATTGGTTTGGGACTGATTTTGGGGTTTAAGTTTATGGAAAATTTTAATTACCCTTATATTTCAAAATCTATAACAGAATTTTGGAGGAGATGGCATATCTCGCTTTCAACTTGGTTTAGAGAGTACGTTTATATCCCATTAGGTGGTAATCGCCATGGAAAGATAAAACAACTTAGGAATTTAGGTGTTGTATTCTTACTTACAGGCGTTTGGCATGGTGCCAGTTGGAATTTTATTATTTGGGGACTTTGGCACGGATTTTTTATTGTATTAGAGAAAATTACCGGTTTGTCTAATGATATGGATAATAAACTGGTAAACTTTTTAAGGCGTGTTTATTGTATTTTGATTTTTGTAATCGGTTGGGTTATTTTTAGGGCTGAGAATATAGATTATGCTTGTAAATATATTCGGAATATGTTTGGATGTATTAATATTCATGATGTTAAATACCAGCTTACTTATTACGGTAACTGGTATGAGCTTCTTATTTTATTTGCCTGTGTGATATGTGCGGTTCCGATATTTGTGCGAATGAATGAATGGCTTCTGTATGATGGAACATTTAAAAAAATATTTGCCAATACTCTGGTAAATGTTTGGTTGATAGTATTGTTTATACTTTCTGTTGCTTCTATTGCGGCTTCAACTTATAATCCATTTATTTATTTTAGATTTTAAAAATAAACCCCCTGAGTAACTCCAGAGGGTTTCGTTTTGTAAGCATTATTAGCTATTTGATAACTTTAATAATTTCTTTAGTAATATCTGTTCCGCCATACAAGACTACACCTTTTGCTAAAACAAGATTGTAGTTATTGCCTTTGGCATTCTCTATAATAGCATTTGAGATATTCGCGTCAATTGTATGTAATTTTTGAGCGTATTCTTTTTCGATTGCTTCTCTTTTTGTAACGAGTTCTTTATTATATTTTTCTTCTAGAGCTTTCTTTTTCTTTTCGTCAGTTGTTGCTGCTACATCTTTACGTGCTTTTTCGATGTATTTGATAACTTCTTGAGCTTTTGTTTGTTGTTCCTTTTTTAGGGCTTGAACTTGAGCTGATGATGACACTACTTGAGGAATATCTACAACTGCAACTCTATAATTTGACGGAATTTCTGATACCGCAAAATTGTTAATCCCTAAGCCAAGTGCAAAGGCTGTAAGTCCGATAACTAAAAACTTCATTCTGTTTCTCATTTCTCTCTCCTTTTATGTTGCGAAACTTCTAAATTATTCTAATGCGATTGCATGATTTTTATAATATTATATCATATTCAAATATGAAATTTTTATAAGTTTCTTTACAATGTCATTAAAATCCCATATAATAATAGCAGGTGAATACAAAAGTTTGCTGATATGTGAATTTTTGTAAAAAAAAAGCAATAAAAGTTAAAAAATGTTTTTATTATGCTGTCTTAGCCTGTAAAATATTACTGTTAGTAGGTATGTTTTAAGATAAAACACTGTAATTATTTAAGTTGAAGGTATATATACATGAAAAAGAAATCAAAAAGTATGAAACTTCTTAGGGCTGTTTTCGGGATGGGGCTTGTTGCTTCATTTGTATTGCCGGTTCCGTTTTCATCTGTAGGTGCGGTTGAATACAATGCTGTTAGCCCTCAAGTATTACAAATGATGCAAATGCAGGGTGGTATGAATTATCGTCACGAGGAAGAAGCTCTTAGGCGAAATAGAATCCAACAAGAAGCAAGACAGCAATATCAAGACTATATTGATTATGGTCGAGCCGGTAATCCGACATCTCAAGATGTTGTTGGCGATTATCAGCAAGGTGATTTGCAAGGTGGAATTTCTGGTGCAGATACGCAAGCTGTTTACGTTAATAATATCGAGGTTTCACCTTCTGAGATTTTGTCTAGAGATGAGATTCAGAAGATTGTAAAGCCGCTTATTGGTAAAAATGTTTTTATTTCGGATCTGAAGGCTGTTGTTGAGCAAATTAACAGAATTTACGCTGAACGTGGTTTTGTTACTGCCCGTGCTTTCTTGCCGGAACAAACTGTTCAAAACGGTAATATTCGCATTGATTTAATTGAAAGTAAAGTTGGAAATGTTACTGTTGAACAGAATCGTTGGACTAAATCCGGCTATATTACTTCTCGTATGCCGCAAAAAGAAGGCGAGTTGTTTGATATCGTTGAATTAGAAAAAGATATTATGGATTTCAACCGCTATAATGAAGGTATCGCGCTTAGTGCAAACCTTAAGGCTGGAGAAAAAGAAGGTACAACAGACATTGAATTAAAAGCTCACGAGAGAATTCCGTTCCATGTTATGGGTATGATGGATAATGCCGGTCGTTATACTACCGGAAGAGTTCGTGGCGGTGCGATGATTACTGCTGACAGCTTATTTGGTCATCGTGATAGATTGAGTTTGGGTTCTTATTTCTCAGGCGGCTCTACAAGTCCGTTTGCGGATTATAATTTCCCTGTTAATAGCAAAGATGGTCGTGTTGGCTTTATGTACAGTTCAACTTTTGCTAAAGTTAAACATGGTATGTATTCTCCGTTGGATTTGACAAGTAGAGCGCATACTTATTCCTTATACTATACACAACCGCTTGTTAGAAAACCTGGATTTGAGTTAAAGAGTTACGCTTCTTTGAACTATAAACGTGCAACTTCTAAATTAGGTGTCTTTAATACTGATTTGGGTACCGATGATATTACAAGTTTAGATGTTGCTTTGAATATGAGAAAAGATACTAAATATGGTATTTGGTATTTGAACCAAGGTGTTGGATATGCAGCTCCGTTAATTGGTAGCGAGTCTAACTACTTCAAGATTTTCGGTGGTGCTGTTAGGTTACACGATTTCTCTCACGGTTTTATAGGTCAGGTGAGAGCTAACTATCAGGTTATTCCTAATAATAAACATATTCCATATATTGATCAATTCCAAGCCGGTGGTCTTGCAACAGTTAGGGGTTATCCTGAAGGTCACATGATTGGTAAAAACGGCTTCTTTACAAGTGCTGAATTGATGTTCCCATTGTTGCCACGTCAAATTACAAGTCCACGTAGTCATGAGAAGATTTCATTCCTTGGGAAATACGTAAAAGGTGCCGTGTTTGCTGATTTGGGCGGTATTTTCCCTCAAGTTGGTGAGTATCAATATGGTGTAGGTGGTGAAACTGGTCACCAAGGCTCATACTTTATGGCTTCATTAGGTATGGGGTTAAGAATTCAGTTACCTGCTGATTTAAGTGCTCGTTTGTATTGGGGTTATCCTCTAATCAATAGTACATATTTCGAAAATGCACCGGGTGATAACAGACAGTTAGGTAGATTCCACTTCGAATTGACGATGGAGCCAAACTTAGATATGTTATTGAGAGGTCGTCATAAAGAGGTTGCACCTCCACCAGCTCCGCCGAAAGCTGAGCCGGCACCACCTGAACCGGTTAACAATTACGACGATATTCGTCACTATGATTACTTCAACGATGGTGGCGGAGGATCTCTCTAGGATTCACTTCATATAAAAAAGACGGGTTATAAACCCGTCTTTTTGGTTTATAATAGTTTTATGAGGTATATATAATGACAAAAGGGATATTTGTTACTGCTACAGGTACTGACATTGGTAAAACTTATGTATCGGCTTTAATTTTAAAAAAACTTTTAGCTACTGGTATTAATGCAGGATATTATAAACCTGTATTGAGTGGAGCTGAATTACATAATGGCAAGATTATTCCGGGGGATGCTGAATATGTTTTAAAAACAGCAGGGCTTGATACTGAACCGCAAAAATGTGTTTCGTATATGTTCCGACTTGCGGTTTCTCCGCATTTGGCATCGCAAATAGAAAATAATCCCGTAAAACTTGATAAAATTCTTGAAGATTATAAACTTATGCAGTCGCAGTATGATTATCTTATTGTTGAAGGTGCGGGCGGGATTGCTTGTCCTTTCAGTCTTTCTGGTGATAATAAAATTATGCTTGCCGATGTTATTAAAGTGTTGGAATTAGATATTATTATAGTTGCGTCTGCGGAGCTTGGGACAATTAATTCTACCATTTTAACAGTTGAGTATGCTAGGGCGCATGGGCTCAATATTCGTGGTATTATCCTAAATAATTACGATGAAAATGATTTTATGCATAGAGATAATTTAAAACAAATTGAATATTTGGTGCAAGTACCTGTTATTGCTGTAGTTGGATATGGTGAACTTGAGATTGGAGAAATTAATTTATGAAAACCTGGAGTGAAAGAGATTTAGAGTATATATGGCATCCATGTTCACAAATGAAGGATTATGAAACCTTACCTCCTATGGTTATAGAGCGCGGTGAAGGTGTTTATTTGTATGATACTGAAGGTAACCGTTATATTGATGTAATAAGTTCTTGGTGGTGTAATCTTCTCGGACATTGTAATCCTATTATAAATTCTGCGGTAAAAAAACAAATTGACGAACTTGAACATGTTATTTTTGCAAATTTTTCTAATAAAAGAGCAATTGAGCTTTGTGAAAAGTTATCAACAGTATTGCCGGAAGGACTTTGTAAATTTAATTTTTCAGACAACGGGTCTGCTGCCATTGAATGTGCTTTGAAAATGAGTTTTCAATATTTTTATCAAACTGGTAAACCTCATAAAAAACGCTTTATTGCCTTAACGGATGCTTATCATGGTGAAACTATAGGAGCCTTATCTGTTGGTGGAGTTGATTTGTATTCAGAAATATACAAGCCTATGCTTATGGATATTGCGAGAATTCAGGCCCCGGATTGTTATAGATGTCCATACGGTAAGTGTCGTGAGAATTGTGAATGTGAATGTTTTGAATATGCCGAAAAAGTTTTTGAAAAGTATGGTAATGAAACCTGTGCCATGATTATCGAACCTTTACTTCAGGGTTCTGCCGGAATGAAAATTTATCCTTCGTTGTATTTAAAAAAGCTTAGAGCCTTATGTGATAGTTATGATGTTATATTAATTGCGGACGAAATTGCAACCGGATATGGTAGAACGGGTGAGATGTTTGCATTCAATCATGCAGGGGTTTCTCCTGATATAATCTGTTTGTCAAAGGGGCTTACAGGCGGATATATGCCGATGTCTTTAACTATTACTACTCAGAAGATTTACGATGCTTTTTATGCGGACTATAATACAGGGAAAGCTTTTATGCATTCTCATACCTATAGCGGTAACCCTTTAGCCTGTTCTGCTGCGAATGCAGTGCTAGATATTTTGTCGGATGGCTTAATTCTTAATCGTGCACATGAAAATGCTTTTTATTTTAATAACATTATTCGAGAAAAATTTTTATCTTTGTATAATGTGGGAGAAGTTCGTTCAATCGGCCTTATTAATGCTATTGAACTTGTTAAAAATCCTGTGACCAAAGAAGCTTTTGACTCAAAACTTCGTTTTGGGTATCAAATTTACAAAAAAGCTCTTCAAAAAGGAGTAATTTTACGTCCGCTCGGGGATGTTATTTACTTTAATCCGCCGTTAATTATTGAACGCAAAGATATGGATTTTGTCACTGATATTGCTTTAGAATGTGTAAAAAATGTTTTAGGTGTCTGATTAAGCGTAGTTTTAACACTTTTTAAAGGGCAGAAACCTATATTTGGCGATTTTTAAAAAATAAAAAACGTGCTATAAAAGTCTTCAAATAAGGACTTTTGGTTAGTTTATCCTTCTGTTGTAAGCTCTTCCCAGATGCTAGGAACTACAATTAATGCAGTATAAACTAAAAAGCCAAATAAAATAAGGTTAATTGTCATGATAAACCTCCTAAGTTTTTCATGTATAAATCAGACCATTACATGTACAATTATAACTCTTTTTCAAGTAAAATGTAAGTCTTGAATTCAAAAAATCATTAATTTTAATTAGAGATTTATTCTGACTTTTGCAGATACTTTGGAATGACTTGTCCGGTAAGAAGTTACATTGATTTGACTAAAACAATTATATTGCGTAATATGTTAAGAAAGATTAAGGAATGTTTGGCTTATAATGAATTAAGAGGTTTTTATGAAAGATAAATTTAAAGTATTATTTTCGAATTTATGCTGCTCGCATTGCAAAGCTGAATTTGATGAAAATTCTATTGAAATTAAACGTCAAGAGGAAGGGTTAATTGTTACTCATCTTGTTTGCAAAAAGTGTGGAAAGAATTTCGGGGTAGCTTTTGTCGGTTTGAGTAATATAGAAGTCAAAGATCCTTTGAGAGTACAGGATGGTCCTGAACCGATAAATGCAGACGATGTTCTTGATGCTCATCGTTTTATTAAAAATTTAGATGAACATTGGCAAGATTATTTACCAAATTCTGATAAATAACTTTTTTATATGGTATAATTACCGTATGAAGAAGATTAGGGCTATATTATTTTTTATTTTACTGCTATTACTTTGTTTTGTTATATCGGCTAACGTTACTCACTTTGATTTTGACCTTTGGGCTCGTTTGATTGCCGGTATGGGCTTTGTTGATGGTGGTCAGGTGTTAAAGCAGGATTTTCTGTCTTATACTCCGACTCATACATGGTGGGATCATGAGTATGGTTCCGGAGTTGTGTTTTATTCCTTTTTAAAACACTTTGGTCCGTATAGTTTAATTGTATTGCAGACTATACTGATATTTTTGATGTTTGTTGTAATTACTCAAATAACTAAACTAAGGGGGTGTGTAAAAAGATACAATCTTTTATTTTACATTCTGCCTTTAGTTGCTCTTTCGGCAAATTTTGGGAGTCCTATAAGATGTCATATATTTAGTTTTTTCTTTTTCTCAATTTTTTTGTATATTCTTGAGTTATCGAGAAAAGATAATTATAAGCTTATATATGTATTACCGTTGCTTACTGTATTGTGGAATAATCTTCACGGTGGGGTTGTTTCCGGGATTGGTTTAATGGTTTTGTATGCGGTTGGTGCCATCTTAGATAAGAAAACTTTTAAACATTATTTGATTGTTGCTGCTTTATCTTTCATTCTTCTTATTATTAATCCTTGGGGTTGGGAGTATATTAAATTTTTACTTATGGCAAATACTATGGCTCGTACGCATGTCGCTGAATGGTGGGGGTTATTTTCTAAATTTCATTTATTTAGACAAATTCCATTCAAAATTTTTATGTTTTTGATTGTGGTAATCGAATTTTGGACATTAAAAAGTCACTTTGTTGATTTAAAAAATCTATGGTCCAAAATTGATAAAACAAAATACCTTATACTGTGTACAACATTATTCTTGGCAATTCTTCATGTTAAACTATTACCATTTTTTATAATTACGGCTTGTGCTTTTTGTTATGAAGATTTTGAAGAGTGTATTGCTGATAAAATTCCGAACTTGGCAGAACTTAGTGCAGCGATATTTATTTTGTTAATGTGTATATTCTCATTTATTGTCAAAAAATATGATATTCCACTTGGTATAGCTGTTTATCCGCATAAGGAAGTTGAATTTATTAAAATAAATAACTTAAAAGGTAATTTGCTAGTAAATTTCGGATTAGGCAGTTTTGTTTCTTATAAACTTTATCCACAGAATTTAATTTTTATGGATGGTCGATATGAAGAGGTGTACTATGATGATATGGTTCCTCTTTTAGATAAATTTTATACCTTGAAAGATGGATGGGATGAAGTTCTAAAAAAATATCCGCCAGATATTATGATTATTGAAAAATATTATCCTGTTTATAACCTTCTTAATACAGTTCAGGATTGGTCTAATGTTTACGAGGCTGAAACTTTTGCCGTTTTTGTTAGAACGGAGAATTTGAAAAAGTCGTATATAATGCCATCGACTAATATTCAATACTATAAAGATACTCTATTCGATACATCTATAAAATTTTAATTGGTGTATAATGTTTAATATGAACGGTGAAATGAAATTAAATTACGCTTTGCTTTTTGGTGGTGGTGCTATTCGTGGCATTGCATATTGTGGAGCTATTAAAGCTTTGAGTGAACTAAATGTTGAAGCTGATATTATTGCCGGTTCCTCTGTAGGTTCAATTATTGCCGGACTTATGGCTGTCGGATATAGTCCTGCAGAAATTACAGACATTATTATGCAGGTTAACTTTGAGTTGTTTAGAGATTTGAATTTAACTCTGGGTTCTCAGTTTGCACTCAGTAAAGGTGAGGTTTTTCTTGAGTGGGTTAGGGATCTGATTGAGAAAAAATACTATGGGGAAAATTATAAAAAAGGTACTCATAAATCTGTAACTTTTCGTGATATTGAAAAAAGTCTTGTTATTATCACAACTGATCTTTCTAATTTTGAGTGTAAAGAATTTTCAAAGTTTGAAACTCCTGATTTCGAAATAGCCAAAGCTATTAGAATTTCTTGCAGTATGCCCGGACTTATGAAGCCTGTTGAATATAATAATAGGGTTTTGGTTGATGGAGATTTGCAAAAAAGTGCCCCAATGTGGAAGTTATCCAAAAATTTACAGCCTAAAAATGAGAGAATTTTGGAGTTTCGTTTAGAAGGAGATTTTGAGGGTAAGGATAGAAATGCTATTGAATATTTAAACTCAATTTATAGCTATGCTACTTGTACGGGTACTCATTTTATTACTGAGTTATATGGGTGTTGCGATAAGTATGACTATATCGTTATTAACACTGGTGATTTAAATATTGTCGATTTTAATATTTCGGATAATAAAAGAGATCAGCTTTTCCAGGTCGGTTACAATAAAACAATCTCTTATTTTGAGGATGTATTGTTAAGTAAAAAGAAAATGCTCTTTGATTTATATTCAAATATGAAAAAATATCTTGATAATATAGATGCTTCTTTAAAAGCTAACAAAATTCTACAGGTAAAAGGGTTTACCGGTGAGCTTTTTATGCATATATGTGATAGTATTAATAATATTGATAACGAGGATTATGCTCTGCTTGTGCAGTTCAGAGATATTCTTCTCGAAAATATAAAGTATCCGGCTTTGTTTGGGCGCACGTCTCTACAAAACGCAAATCTTGTAAATGCAACTTTTAATTTATGCAAATCAAAGATTACTGATAAGCTTGAAGAGTTTTCTGAATACATTAATGTTTATTCAGAATAAGATATTATTTATTAAAAAACTTCATGATTTTATCGAGTAGTCCTTCTTCTTCTGTTTCCGGTGACATTTCCGTATGTTCGAGTTTTGCCGCTTTGTTTTCTATCTGCTTGTATTCGTCGCTTTGAGGTGCTGTTTGAAGATATTTTTTATACATATCCAATGCTCGCTGTTTATCTCTGACTTTTTCATACATTGAAGCAAGTTTTTTCATTGTATTGAAATTTCTCTTGTCTGCCTCCAGTAATTGTTCTAAATATTCCGCAGCAGTTCTGTAATCTCCTAAATCTTCACGGTATCTTGCCAGTTTTTCAAGGGCAGAACGGTTGTTTGGTTCCAGCTTAACAAGTTTTTCGTAGAATTCCATGGATTGATGTTTATCGCCGCTTGTTTCAAGTAAGTTAGCTATTGTTGCCACAAGGTCAGGTTCATCGTCTTTAAGCTGATATGCGTTCAAAAACTCGTTGATTGCTATATCCTTATTTCCTCTTACAAGGTTATATTTCCCCCAGTTTACGGTTGCGTTATAGTCGTTGCCTTGTGCCTCATAAATAAGTGCGCTCATTTGGAATACAAGCGGATGATTTGGTGCGAGTTCTCCAAAGGTTTTAACAGCATTCAATGCTTCTTCATACTGTTTTTCTGTGTAATAATATTCAGCTTTTAGTGCGTACATTTGTGAATCTGATTTGTACTTGTCTTCTAATTTGGTTAATTCGTTAAAAGCTTCCTTAGATTCTCCGTTAGCGAGCATTGCTTTTATTTTTGTCAATTCGTTTTTGGTAACCTCTTTTGCCTTTTCAGGATTACTGTTTTTTAAGTATAGTTGAGCAAGGTTTTCACAAATAATATCTGAGTCAAATCCTTCTTTTCTTGCACGTTCCAAGGTTTCAATTGCACTACCGTTTGCTCCGTCTAACGTATATAAGTTTGCCAATCGGACATAAACTTCTTCATTTGTGTGGTCGAAGTCCATTACTTTTAAATATTCATCAATAGCTTTTGTTGGGTTCCCTAACTGTTCGTATAATGTTCCAATGACAAACCTTACTGAACTTATAGCTTCGTGATCATCCCCTGCATTAGCTGCCGCTTTTTTAAAATCGTTAAGAGCGTGCTCATATTTTTGTTCAATTGAATGAAGATTTCCTCTGTAAACATAATATTTATATTTATCTGTATCAATATAAATATCCATCAATTGTTCATAAGCAGTTGGATTTGTTGCATCGAGAGTTAGCATTTTATGATAAAAGGCTTCAGCCTCATCATTTTTTTTAAGCATCATTGCGATGTGACCAAGTTGTGCAAGCAGACTTAAATCATTAGGATTATGTGAATATACTTTTTTGTATTCCTGATACGCTTCTTCGTACTGACCATTTTCTTCAAATTGTTCTGCTTCTTGCAAACTCATAAAATACTCCTCTCCATTGACTGTATGCGTTAATTATATCTGAAAAAATTATGAGGGTCAATTATAAATAGATATTATATGTTAATAAGTCCCCGCTCAACCCTCTCCCAATGGGGAAGGTATTATTCTTAAACAAAAAGACCCGATTACTCGAGTCTTTTTGTATTATTCTTTATTACTTATTACGCTGCGATTTCGCCTTTGATTTCTCTGATTAGATATTCAGCTACCCATTCGAAATCTTTATTATCCATTGCAGCTTTTTCAAGATATTTAATAGAAGCGTCACCAATTCTGATTAAAGTCATTGCAACAACTCCTCTTTTTACACCTTTTACTACTTGTAATTGGTCTACTAATTGAGGAACAATTGAAGAACCGCAGTTTACTAATGTATTTTCCAATTCATTCTTCGTTGTGTTGTCTGCATTTTCTAATTTTGTAAGAATTTCAGTGACTTTTTCCATTTTCTGTCTCCACTACTTTTTATAACCTATATTTATATTATAATTCAAAATTTGATAAAGTTTGATTTCCTTACATAATCTTTATATCTGACGAAGTCACCCTTCCTGTGCTTCGCTCGCCCTATTCGAAGACCCTTTTCGTTAAGTTTAGTTATAAACTTTTTTTGTTAGGTCGGATTTTCTTATGCGGACGTTTTCAGGAGTTATTTCAACAAGTTCGTCATCTGCAATGTATTCTAAGCTTTCTTCCAAACTCATGATTTTTGGAGCCTGTAATGTTACCATAACATCAGCGGTTGCACTTCTCATGTTAGTAAGCTTTTTGGTTTTGCAAATGTTTACCATAATATCTTGAGGTTTGTTGCATTCACCGATAATCATGCCTCTATATACTTTAGTTTTTGGAGTTACGAAGAATGTACCTCTGTCCTCAAATTGAGCGAGTGCGTATGGGATTGCTTCTCCTTCTTCAAACGCAATAATAGAGCCGTTTCTCTGGCGTGGAATATCTCCCGCAAACGGTCTGTAATGCAAGAATGTATGGTACATTATGCCTTCACCGCGAGTCATTCTGATAAATTCGCTTCTAAACCCGATTAAGCCGCGGGCAGGAATATGGAAAGTTAATGTTGTTCTGCCTTTAGCAGTCTGCATATCTTTCATTTCAGCTTTTCTGCCTGCCAGACGTTCAATACAGCTTCCTGCATTTGTTTCAGGAACATCAACGATTAAGTTTTCGTATGGTTCGCACAATTCATCGTTAATGTGTTTATAGATAACTTCAGGTTTTGACACCTGGAATTCATAGCCTTCACGACGCATTGTTTCAATCAAAATTCCAAGGTGAAGTTCACCTCTGCCGCTTACTCTGAATACGTCTGTGCTGTCTGTATCTTCTACTCGTAAGCTTACATTCTTTTCTAATTCGTTATAAAGTCTTTTTCTTAATTGGCGGGAAGTTACGAATTTACCTTCTTTACCTGCAAACGGGCTGTCGTTTACGGAGAAATTCATCTGTAAAGTCGGTTCGTCAACCTTAATCAACGGTAGCGGCTGAGGATTATCAAGCGAGCAGATGCTTTCGCCGATTTGGATATCTGAAAATCCTGCTATACCTACGATATCTCCTGCACTTGCTTCTTCAATTTCAACTCTTCCAAGGTCGTGGAAGCCAAACAATTTTGTAATTTTTCCTCTTTCTTGAGAACCGTCTGCGTGTACAACACAAACTTGTTCCTGTGATTTGACTTTACCGTTTACAATACGTCCGATAACAATTCTTCCCACATATTCATTGTAGTCAAGGGTTGTTGCCTGGAACTGTAAAGGTTGTGCTATATCTGCTTTTGGTGGCTGGATGTTTTCCATAATACAATCCAACAGCGGAATCATATCTTTTCTTTCATCATCTAAATCCTTAATTGCAAAGCCGTTTAAGCTGCTTGAGAATATGAAAGGAAAGTCGATTAAATCTTCTCTGTCTGTCAATTCCGTAAACAAATCAAAAACTTTATCCAATGCGGTAAGCGGTTCCCCTGCGGGTTTATCAATTTTATTGATAACAACAATAATTTTTAATCCGAGTTCCAAAGCCTTTGATAATACAAATCTTGTCTGAGGCATAGGGCCTTCTGCCGCATCTACAATTAACAATGCGCCGTCAACCATTCCAAGCACTCGTTCAACTTCTCCACCAAAGTCTGCGTGTCCCGGGGTGTCAACAACGTTGATTTTGCAGTCTTTGTAATTAATGGAAATGTTTTTGGAAAGAATAGTAATCCCTCTTTCTTTTTCAAGGTCATTACTGTCCAAAACCCTTTCTTGTACCTGTTGGTTTTCTCTGAATGCTCCCGCTTGTTTCAGCAAACAGTCAACAAGTGTTGTTTTACCGTGGTCTACGTGTGCAATAATTGCAATATTTCTGATGTTTTCGTTTACGTTTGTCATATATTCCGCCATTTATTTTTATTAAAGTGTACTTTCTACACTAAAAGAATAACTCAGTTATAATCTTTTTTCAAGTTTTGATTGCGAATTATTAATACGTTTTATTTTAAAAGCCCGAAGGTTTTAACTTCGGGCTTTATTATTTTAGATATCTTTATATGAACCGGCAAATTTGTCTTTATATACCGTGTGTAATATCTCGTGGGATTTGTGTGACCCCGGTTTTTCGAGATATTCTTCATATAATTTCTTGATAGAAGGATTATCGTGTGATTTTCTCAACGGTAATTCAGAGTCTTCTTTGTATAATCCTTCCGCACGTTCTGCCTTAATTTTGGAGTCGTTGCAACTTGTAGGTTGTCCGCCGCCGTTTACGCAACCTCCAGGGCAAGCCATTACTTCAAGCATTTGGAAATCTGCTTTACCTGATTTTATTTCCTGTAACGCTTTTTCTGCTTCTACAAGGGTTGAGACTACTCTTACGACAACTTTTGAACCTTTAATATCAAGTTCTACAGTTCTTGAGCGGTCGCTTGTTCCTCTCATTTGTTTGATATCAACATCGTTAAGCGCTTCGCCTGTTACAAATTCGTAAGCTGTACGAACTGCAGCTTCCGCTACACCGCCTGATGCCCCGAATATTGTTCCTGCACCTGTATATTCGCCAAACGGAGAATCGTTTGCTTCAGGTTCAAGTGATTTGAAGTCAATACCTGCACTTCTTATCATTTTACCAAGTTCTTTTGTTGTTAATACGTAATCTGTGTCAGGTCTGCCGTCTCTTGAAAGTTCAGGACGTTTGCATTCGTATTTTTTAGCTGTACAAGGCATGATTGCTACTACAACCAAGTCTTCTCTTGCTACATTAAAGTGTTTTGGTACTAAATCAACCAATACAGGTGATAACATTGACATTGGTGATTTGCAGCTTGATAAATGGTTTAACATATCAGGATGCTGGGTTTCAAGATATTTAATCCAAGCAGGACAGCAAGATGTGAATAATGGCAAGTTTTGACCTGATTTAAGTCTTTCCAAAAATTCACTTGCTTCTTCCATAATTGTCAAGTCTGCTGAGAAGTTTGTATCAAATACCAGATTAAATCCGATTTTTCTCAATGCAGCATTCATCAAACCGATTGTGTTTTCACCGGCTTTTAGTCCGAACATTTCACCCAAAGCAACTCTTGTTGCAGGAGCCATTTGAACTACAACTGTTTTCTTAGGGTTTGTGATTTCTGCCCAAACTTTTTCTGTTTCGTCTTTAATTGTTAATGCGCCTGTCGGGCAAACTGCCGCACATTGACCGCAGTTTACGCAGTCTACTTCTGCCAAAGGTCTGCCGTTCATTGGTTGTACCAATGTTTTTGAACCTCTGTTTGCAAAACCTAAGACTGAATGCCCTTGGAACTCTGTACAAGCTCTTACACAAGCTCCGCAAAGGATACATTTGTTAGGGTCTCTTACGATTGACGGGCTGCTTTCATCAACAGGAAGGTAATCTTCCAATGCTTTATCAGGGAAACGGATGTTTGTAATTCCGTATTCTTCAGCATATTGCTGCAATTCGCAGTTGCCGCTCTTGTCACAAGTTAAGCATTTTTTATCGTGGTTTGCAAGAAGTAATTCAAGAACTGTTTTTCTGATTCTTCTTGTTTTTTCTGTGTTTAAGTGGATTTTTAATCCTGCTTCAGGAGGCATTGTACAAGATGATTGAATGCCTCTTCCTTCGACTTCCACTACACACATTCTGCAGGCGCCGAATGATGTTAAATCAGGGCGGTAACAGAATGTTGGAACATTCATGCCTGCTTTTCTGATTACTTCAAGCAGATTCGGCTCGTCGGTAAATTCTACCTCTTTGCCGTCTATAAATAATGTTTTTTTATCTGTCATTTTTTTATTCCTTTTTTCTGGATTGCTTCGTCACTGCGTTCCTCGCAATGACGAAAAGGTTACTCTAATACGATTGCTTTGAATGGGCAGTTTGTTAAACAAGCTTCACACTTAATACATTTTTCTTGATTAATGTGGTGTGCTTGTTTTACTGAACCCTCAATTGCTCCAACAGGACATGTTCTTGCACATTTTGTACAACCTTTACATAGATCCGGTTGGATAACAATTTTCTTCATTGCCGTACAAACTCCTGCAGGACATTTTTTGTCTTTAATGTGTGCAAGATATTCGTCTCTAAAGTATTTCAAAGTTGACAATACAGGGTTTGGAGCTGTTTTACCCAATCCGCATAAAGAACCGTCTTTTACGGATTGTGCAAGTTCTTCCAATGTTTCAAGGTCTTTCATTTCCCCTTTACCTGCAACAATTTTCTCTAAAATTCTCAACATATTTTTTGTACCTTCACGGCAAGGAACACATTTTCCGCAGCTTTCGTGTTGAGTAAAGTTCATGAAGAATCTTGCAACTTCAACGATACAAGTATCTTCCGCCATTACAACAAGTCCGCCTGAACCTACCATCGCGCCTGCTTTAATCAAGCTGTCATAATCCATTGGTAAATCTAAATGTTCTTCGGTTAAACAACCACCTGAAGGTCCGCCGATTTGGACTGCTTTAAATTTCTTTCCGCCTCTGATACCGCCTCCGATATCGAATACAATCTGACGTAAAGTTGTTCCCATCGGAACTTCAATCAAGCCTGTGTTGTTAACTTCACCTGTTAGGGCAAATGTTTTTGTACCTTTAGAAGTTTCTGTTCCTAAAGATGCAAACCAGTCTGCGCCTTTTAACATAATTACAGGAACGTTTGCAAGTGTTTCTACGTTGTTAATCAATGTAGGACGTCCAAACAAACCTTTATTTGCAGGGAATGGCGGTTTCGGACGAGGCATACCTCTTTCACCTTCAATAGAAGCTATCAAGGCTGTTTCTTCACCGCAAACAAATGCACCTGCACCTTCTTTAATATGAATTGTTAATGAGAAGTCGCTTCCCATAATATTTTTGCCGAGGTAGTGTCTTTCTTCAGCATCGGCGATAGCTTTTCTTAAGCGTTTAATGGCAAGCGGATATTCTGCACGAACGTAGATATAACCTTCGTCTGCACCGATTGCAAATGCTGCGATTGCCATACCTTCAAGCAGTTTGTGAGGGTCGCCTTCCATAACTGATCTGTCCATGAAAGCACCCGGATCCCCTTCGTCACCGTTACATACGATGTAAGATTTTCCGCCCTTATTAGCTGCGGTAAATCTCCATTTTCTGCCTGTAGGGAAGCCGCCGCCCCCTCTGCCGCGTAAGCCTGATTTTTCAATTTCTGCAATTACCGCGTCAGGGTCGTTTTGGCTTAATACGTTTGCCAATGCTTCATAACCTCTTGCTGCAATTGCTTCGTCAAGGCATTCTGCATTTATATGTCCGCAGTTTGCAAGTGCGGTTCTTGTTTGTTTTGCGTAGAAGTTAATATCTTCGTTTTTGTGTACTTTTTCATGAGTTTTAGGGTCTGTATAAAGTAATCTTTCTACAGGAACACCTTTTTGAATGTGGCTTTGGTAGATTTCTTCCACATCGTCAACTTTTACTTTTACGTATGTTACGTGTTTGTCAGGGATAATTACAAGAACACCCTGTTCGCAGAACCCGTGACAGCCGGTAGGTACGATTGTCATTTTATCGTAATCTGTCAATACAGAAACGTCAGCGCCGAGTTCTCTGAACTTTTCAATAACTTTCAAAGAGCCGTTTGCTACGCAGCCTGTACCTGCACAAACAAGAACTCGTAATCCTTGTTTTTTTATTTCATCTTGAGCTTTTTGCTGCTCTGCTTTTATATCAATATTTAAACTTGTTTTTTCCATATTAGTTTTCCTCTTTAAGTAAGGTATCCAACACTATTTTGATGGCATCTGAGGTCATTTGCGGATATACTTTGTTGTTAATAACTACAACAGGAGCAAGCCCACAAGCTCCCAAGCAGCTTACTGTTTCAAGAGAAAATAAGCCGTCATTTGTCGTTAATTGACCATCTTTTAAATCTAATCTAGCTTTAATAGCATTTAGAACCGGCATTGAACCTCTTACGTGACAAGCAGTTCCGTCGCATACTTTAATTTCATATTTACCTTTCGGTTCTAATGAAAATTGAGCATAAAAAGTTGCTACACCGAATACGGTTGCCGGTGATAGACCTTCCATTTTTGTCCCAATATAAATCATTGCGTCTTCAGGCAAGTATCGATATACTTCCTGGACTTTTTGTAAAATCGCAATCAAATTAGACTTTTTACCTTCGTACTGGTTTATGATAGCATCTAATTTGGATGTGTCGATTTTATGAGAATTCATTGTACTCATCTCACACTCCTGTTCCTATTATGTCATTAACCACGAATTTCTAGTCATTAGATAGATATTCTTAGCATAATTATCGCATAACCATGTTTTAAAAGCAAGAGTTTTCTTGATGAGGATTGGTTTTTGATTTATTTGTTTTGAGTTTTCGTAATCTGGTTTGTCATTTCTGAAATATTTCTGTATAGATTACGCAAAAATGAATCTTCTGTAGAGCTGATTACTTTTCTGCCAATTTGTAAATCTTCTTCATTTTTGACATTAAGCATTATTTGCCGGATTGAAACTTTAGGGTAAGTTATATCAGTGTTTGCATCAACTACACGGTTTATCTGTTGTTTGTTTTTTAAATTAGTGACAACAACATTTATTTTACTTGAATATTTGTCTTCTATTATTGGAGAAACTGTTTCAGCTCCATCGAGTAAACGTCTTGCGTCATAAATATCTACAGACACATTATTTTTTCTGGCAAAGTTTGCGATAACTTCACGTGCGTGATACATTTGGGTCTCGGAATTGCCATATAATGTGCCATCATGAACTTTAAAATGTTTATTTATTTGATTTTCTTTTTTTATTATCTTTTGAATTTCCAGTTTTCGTTGTAAGTTTTGGATAATTTTTGGAGTTCTCATTTGTGTTTGTCCTTTATGTTTAATTGCATTGTGTTCTTAATAAAAACAAGCATTATACATTTTTGCTAACATGTAAAGTTTTTTATACTAATTTGTCACAATACTCTTTTATCGGGCAGGCTTCGCAATTTGGTTTCTGGGGTTTGCATACGTTTTGTCCGTGAGTTACAATAAGGGTATTTATGTCAATCCAGTGTTTTACGGGAAGCTTTTCTCTTAATGCAAATTCGGTTTCTTCAGGATTTTTTGTTTTTACGTAGCCCATTCTGTTGAAAATTCTGTGTACATGAACATCCACGCATATTGCAGGCTTGTTAAAGCCTCTTGCAACAACTAAGTTTGCGGTTTTCCTGCCTACTCCGTTAAATTCCGTGAGTTTTTCTATTGTTTCAGGGACTTTTCCGTTGTATTTTTCTACGATTTCTTTTGAAAGTTGTACAATTTGCTTTGCTTTGTTGGCGTAAAAGCCTACAGGATAAATGGCTTTTTCAAGTTCTTTTTCATCACATTTTGCAAATTCTGCAGGGGTTTTGCCGAGTTCAAGCATTCTAAGTGTTGCAGGATATGTAGTCTTATCGTTTGTTCTAAGGCTCAAGATACAAGCAATTAAAACCAGATAAGGGTCATTAAAACTGTCCATTAAGCCAACGAATTCACTTTTTTGCTGCTTTGCATCTTTTAGTGTTTGTACAATTATATCAATTTTGTTATCGTTCATAAAAAGTTCCTAGTTAAATTTATTCTGAGATTTTTCAATACCGTCGGTTAATATAGATTTTGCTGCGTTAATTGATTTATTCAGAATTTCTTTCAAAATTTCCAATTGTTCTTTTGAAAAATTTTGGAGCACATAGTTTTCGGAAGGACCTATCTGCGGACCAATTCCGATTTTTATCCGGTTAAAATTGCTCGTCCCCAAATGCTTGATTATTGATTTTATACCGTTATGCCCCCCGTCAGAGCCGTTTGCGCGAAGTCTTATTCTTCCAGTGTCTAGGGCTATATCATCATAGATTATCAGTACATCTTTAATACCAATTTTATAATAATCCATCACTGCTCTTACGGCTTCGCCTGACAGGTTCATAAATGTTGTAGGCTTAATCAGCATAATATCTTCGCTACTATACTTTACTCTAGTAATTAAAGATTTTAGCTTTGAATCTGTTTTGAAGGAAGAGTTTTCTTCAAGTGCCCATTTGTCAACAGTCATAAATCCTGCGTTATGTCGTGTAAACGTATATTTGTCACCAATATTTCCCAGTCCTACAACGAGTTTCATATCCTTCTCCAGTTGTTATTTTATTATTTTAACTCAAATAAATATTGTCGTCATGACTTGCCATGGTTTCGCTTAACAAATTGATAAATAAAACTTATTTTATTATTGCAAACAACATGAGGATAAATTTATGAAAGCTAAAAATAAACCTATAGTTCAAGAAAAAAGCTCTGAAAAAGTTGCTAAATTTTTAGAACAAAACGGATTACACAAAAAGGATTTTGCAGAAATGATAGGGGTTACTCTCTCTTATGTCTACAATCTTATTGATAATTCAATTCCGTTTTCTACTCGCGGTACAACTTTAGAGAGAATTTCTACTGTTATGGAAATAGAACCCGAAAGTTTTGAGGAATATAAAATCCCTCAAGAACCTGTTCTTCTTGATGAGTTTGTTGAATATCTTAAAGATAAAATGCAAGAAAAAAATATCTCTGTGATTAATTTTTTGAAAGCCTTTCCTCGTAAAAAACGACTTGATATCGTTGATATCTTGCGAGGAAGTTTACCGATTCCTATTGATTTTAAAGAGTTACTTATGATTTCTCAAGTTTTGGATTTAAATAAGGATGAGGTTTATTCAATGTGGGAAAAACGCATGAAGCAGGTATTGGAAACTAATGGTATGAATATTTATTCAAATGCAGCATTAGTTAATGCAATGTTTGATTGTGCAAAAAAATATGTCGAGTTGAATAATTGATATTTATACCCACTTAGGTAATTGTAAATGGTTTATGAATTGAGTTAAATATAATTAAATCTTTTTCATACTTCCAGCTATTCTTAATTCCAACACGAGTCCGAAAGGGCTCTTTTTTTTATACATTTTTATTGTATAATTTTTGTATGAATATTTTACAGGTTTTTGATACTATTACTGCAATTGCAACACCTATCGGAACTGGTGGGGTTGGTGTTATTCGTATATCCGGAGATAAAAGTTTTGAAATTATTAATAAGATTTTTCCCGAAAAAAAGCTTATAGCAGGACGCATTGCTCATGGTTGGATTTTAGATGAGGAGAGAAAAGTTGATGAGGTTATTGTTTTACCATTTAAGAAGCCTCACAGTTATACTGGAGAAGATGTTATTGAAATCCATTGCCATGGTGGAATTAATGTTGTACGAAATGTTTTGGAGTTAACTCTTAAGCATGGAGCCAGGCTTGCTGAACGTGGTGAATTTACAAAGAGGGCTTTTTTAAATAAGAAAATAGATTTATCTCAGGCTGAAGCTGTTGCTGATTTGATTCATGCAAAAACTAAAAATTTTGCAATTCAGTCCGCTAAAAATTTATCTGGGGTTCTGGGTGCGAAGGTTACCGAAATTAAAAAGGAAATATTTGAAACTTTATCCAGAATGATTGCAGGAATTGATTTTCCTGAAGATGTAAAGGAACCTGAGTATTCTTATCTTATAGAAAGATTTGAGTCTTCACTTGAAAAAATTGATAAAATATTGGCTTGTGTAAAGTCTTCTGATATTTTACGTCAAGGGGTGAAAATTGCCATCGTCGGGAAACCGAACGTCGGTAAATCTTCTTTGTTTAATACTCTGTTGAATGTTGAACGTGCTATTGTTACTGATATTGCCGGGACTACAAGGGATGTTTTAAAAGAAAATCTTGATTGGGATGTTGCTATTACTTTGATAGATACTGCCGGTATTCGTGACGGAGAAGAAGTCGGTAAAGTTGAAGAAATAGGAATTGAATATTCTAAACAATCTGCAGATGAAGCTGATTTGGTTTTGTTCATGTATGATTCCAGCAGGGAATTTGATGCGGAAGATTTGTTGATTTGGAATATGGTTAGAGAAAAACAGAATATTATTGTAGCTAATAAGTCTGATCTTCCTGAATTCATAAGTGATTTGCCATTTTGTTCAGGGGAGGTCGTTTTGAAGATTTCTACAGTTTCCGGTTCTGGTATCGAGGTGTTAAAAGGAAAAATTAAAGAAATTGTCTATAGCTTTTCTCCTGATGAAACTGAATTTATAACTAATAAACGTCAACAAGAAAATCTGATTAAGTGTCGAGAAGCCTTAGTTTCAGCTCTTAATGCTGCTAAAATTCAAGAGCTGCAGGATATGATTTCTATTGATTTGAAATCTGCTCTATTGTTTCTTGATGAAATTACAGGTGAAGTCATTACAGATGAGATTTTAGATAATATTTTTTCACATTTCTGTATAGGAAAATAAACTTGTTTTACTTGAAAAAATATAATTAATCCTATTAGTGTTATTTGTGTCGCAAAAAGTATTGCGCAGCAAATTGCGGCTTTTCTCGCAATTCCTCTGATTTGGTTGTTTAATGTGATAAATACTTCCTTCATACTAAGCCTTTCTCATTGCTAACTCCTTTTGTATGATAAAATAGCTCTGAACGTTACAAAACGTAGGCTTAAGTGATTTTTTAATATATAAAATATTGTATTATTAGAAATTTGTTTCAAATTTCGACTTTTTTTTGAAAATTTTTAATTTGCCTTAATTCACTACGGAGTGCGAGTTTTGATATGGTCGAGAAAAACGAATTGTAACGAATCTGATTTAGGAGTGCTAAAAAGACTAGGCAAACAAGTCAAGGCAGGTTATACTTATAAATGTAGATGACCGGAGTTAACTACAGAGCGCTAACTGCTTTAAAGCTTGTGCAATAGGTTGGATGCTATAGATGTTAATGTTGATGGCTTAGTATCGACCGTGGGGAAGGGAAGTTGTTATGGAACATACGTTGTTCTGCTGCAATCTTGAGCAGCCGTGCAAGGTTTATAATTTGCCGTCTAAAAAATTGTGGAAAAGGTTATTTTTTCTTGATGCTTGTGCACTTTGTTCTCAGACTGTAGCTGCAGTATGGGAGTGCTCTATGGATGGCACCTTGAGGCTTGTTACTCGTAAAACCGGTAAGAAAGCTATAGATTTGAGGAATAAAATTATTTCTAAAAAAATGAAAGAGTTTACAATATTGAGCGGTACTTTTTCTAATGAGATTGTTTATTACAATAACAGAGGTAATATTTATAATTTTAATAATAGAAAAGTTGCTTCACAAGAAAAGTTTTTATCTAATATACATTCCTAAATTCTTACTCTCTTTGATTTATTAATCGTTCAGCGGGGCATTGCGTCCCGCCTTTTTTTACAAAAAATTTATGTGGTTGCCATGGAGAAAGTTATAAAAAAAATAATTGCCCCCGTATTTTGGGAGGTTCATAAAGATATAAAAAAAAATAAACATACGCATTACTGGTTAAAGGGTGGTAGAGGTTCTTCCAAGTCAAGTTTTATCAGTGTTGAGATGATTGCCGGAGTTATGAGAGATACAAACGCTAACGGTATCTGTTTCAGGAAGTATGGAGTTTCCCTTGAAAAAAGCGTATATAATCAGTTAAAATGGGCTATTTGGATGCTTGATGTGTTTGATAGTTGGAAAGCTTACAAAAGCCCTTTGAAATTAGAATTTTTACCGACCGGACAGGAAATACTCTTTGTCGGGATGGATGATCCGCAAAAACTTAAATCAATAAAACCTGCCAATGGTGGATATTATAAATTGAGTTGGTTTGAAGAAGTGAATGAGGCTGATGGTATTAATGAAATTAGGAGTATTGAACAGTCAATCTTACGTGGCGGAAATAAATTTGTTTCATTTAAATCCTTTAATCCGCCAGCTAACAATTCAAACTGGATTAATGCAGAAGTTCAAAATAAACGTGACGATAGGCTTGTTCATCATTCTACATATCTGGATGTGCCGGTTGAATGGCTTGGAAAGCAGTTCTTTCTTGAAGCTGAACATTTGAAGAATACAAATGAACTTGCTTACCGGCACGAATATCTTGGTGAGATGACAGGTACAGGGCTTACGGTATTTCCCAATGTTGAAGTTCGCGAAATTACTGACGATGAAATTTCTCAATTTGATAACATTAAGGAAGGTATTGACTGGGGGTATGCTGCAGATCCTTTTTGCTTTGTGCAATGTCATTTTAGTAAGAAGTTAAAACGGCTTTATGTGTTTGACGAAATTTTCGAATATGGATTGTTGAATGTTGCAGCTATGGAAAAAATTACACCAATCCATTTCCCGTATGCGGAAATTATTGCGGATAGTGAAGATCCAAAGTCTATAGGTGAATTTTGGGATGCCGGATTTCCAATTTGTGGGGCTAAAAAAGGGCAGGGCTCGCGTGGGTTTGGGTTTAAATTTTTGCAAGGGTTGGAGAAAATAATAATTGACCCTGTTCGGTGTCCGAATGCGAAACGTGAATTTACAATGTGTGAATTCGAAAAAAATCGTGATGGCACAGTGCGCAATGAATATCCGGATAAAAATGATCATACAATTGATGCCATTCGGTATGCTCTGGAAAGAGATATGCCTATTGCGATGAGATGAAATTATTAAAAAGAAAAGGACAATATTATGTTAAAAAAAATAGACGAATATATTCAACAGAAAATTAATTCTATAATTGAAGAAAAATTACCTAAAAATTGCCCGGAAGAGCGTGAAGGGTTCTTTTTTATACCGGATACAAACAGAAACTCTTTGCTCGCAAAAACTCTTCAAAAAACTCAAGAGGATGTTATTCCAAGGGCTATTGATGGTACCGTAATGGATGGGGTTTCAGATTCTGCATCTAAGCTTAATTCTGCTTATGCGATTTATGGACAGGTTAACGACATTATCTATACTCATTTTGCTCAGCAAGGGTTTATCGGGTTTCAGGCATGTGCCCTTCTTGCTCAAAACTGGCTGATAAATAAGTGTTGTATTTTGCCGCCAAAAGATGCTATGGCTCCGGATTATGAGATTTCTTATAAATCTAAAGATATTAAGCAGGAAGACAAAGAAATTTTGTCTGAATTGAAAAAGGTTTCTGATTCAAAAGATGGATTTAAAATAAAAGAAGCTGCTTTAGAGTTTGCAGAAATGAAACGCGTTTTTGGGGTTGCATACGCGTACCCACTTGTTGATGGTGTGAATTATGAGATTCCTTTTAATCTTAATATTGTAAAGTCAAATAAATATAAAGGTATGGTGAATGTTGATCCTTATTGGCTGACTCCGGAGTTAGATTCTGAGTCTGCAACGAATACCGCCTCTCCTGATTTTTATGAACCAACTTGGTACAGGTTGCCAAATGGAAAAAGGTTGCATAAGTCCTGGATAATTAAATCTATTAACGGGAATTTGCCTGATATTTTAAAGCCAACTTATTGTTATGGAGGGTATCCTATACCTCAGCTCGTTTATCAGCGTGTTTATGCTGCCGAAAGTGTTGCTAATGAAGCGCCTATGCTTGCAAAATCAAAGCGGCTTTTGTATATGGATGGAAATTTAAGTAATTATGTTCTAAATCAAAATAAGGCAGAAAATGATGCAAAAGCTTTTTCTTACTTTAGAGATAACTGGGGTGTTGTTGTAAAACGTCCGGACCAAGCCATTGGGCAGATTGACACTTCTTTAACTGACTTTGATGCTGTTATGATGTCCCAATATCAACTTGTAGCTGCTGCATCCGGTGTGCATGCCACAAAATTACTCGAAACTCAACCTAAGGGCTTTAATACTTCCGGTGATTTTGAAATTGCACAGTATAATTCGCTTCTAGTAAGTATTGAGAAAGAGGATTATCAGCCGTATTTGAATTTTCACTACATGCTTCTTTTAAAATCTTTATACAGTAAAGAGCATGTTATTGAATGTGAGTTTAATCCTATTGATACTCCGACAAGCAAAGAAGTTGCAGAATGTAATGAAATTAAATCAAGAACTAACATGACTTATGTTACGGCTGGGGTTATTTCTGCAGATGAATGTAGAGAAAATTTAAGGTTGGACCCTGAAAGCGGGTTCAATTCCTTAACAGGTGAGGCGCCTAAAAAAGGAAAGTCACAACCCAAACCGTCTCAGGAAACTACCGAAAGTATCCCAGAGAAGGCTCTTGAGCATATCTCTGAAAATGAAAGTTTGCAAGCTAAGGAAAATTCTGTTGTAGCTAAAGAAAACAAGGATATTTCGGGCGAAAATCAAATTCAGACTGCTAAAGAAAATTGTGAAGCTTCTAAAGAAGATGATTACGAGATAAAAGACAAAGAATCGTCTGAGGGTACATTAGAAGATGATGCAGATGCTGAAAGTTCGGAAGTAATTCAGGAAAAAGAGAGAAAAACAGTTCCTCAGGATGTTGAAATACAGGATAAAGACCCACAAAAAGCTGACATTCCTAATAAAAAAGAGGAGGAAGAAGAATAAAATCTGATTATTACCTAAAGTCGGAGGAAATATATTTTATTGTTAGTACATTATGAATTTTTGTCACATGACTTATCCTAGAATCATACTCCGTATAGATGATATTTTTACCATGCCTTTTTTTAGGCATGGTTTTTTCTCCTCTGTTTGATGTATGTGGTCTGGCTGTTTTTGCATGAATTTTTAATATTTTTAATCTTAGGAGCTTAATTGGTAGTATTTATTTTTTTTGTAAATTTTATTATCGGATATATTATTAATTATAAAGGTTATTGTAATGGCGCAGACCTGTATTATATAAATATAAAAATGAGAGATTTTAATAAAAATCTTATTTTAGTAGTATGATGAGTCTTATTTCTCCGATACACAGGCTATAACTATAAGTGTTCTAAAAATGTCAATAGTTTTAGTAACGTAAGTCCGGAAGTTCTAGAGGTGCGGAATGACCCTGCAATGATAGCTTATTTAAGCAGAGGAAAAGAAGTTAACAGGAAATAAAATTAATAAAAAGTATTTTGAAAAACTCTGTTTCTGATACAATAAAGAAAAACAGAATGGAGTTTGTGTATGAAAAGAAGTTTTTTATTAGTATTATTTACAGTTTTAACAGCTTTCTTTAATTGTAATGCAGCAGAGGCATTAGGCGGGCATGGGAGATTTAGTGTTGTAGATAGGAATTTCAAAGAGTTAAGCAGCCCTTATATAATGTTAAATTCGAATGAGATACTAGATCCTGGTGGAAGTTATAGTGTTAAGACGCATCCTGTAGTATCTGCGCGAAAATACAATATAACAACCAAAACATTAACAGATTTAAAGTCAACTATGAAATTGTCACGAGCTTTCTATGGTGCAGAAAAATACGATGCTACTCATGTGCTAATTTTTGGTGGAGACTGTGATGGTTCGTTGGAACAACAAAAGGTTTGTGCAAAAGCTGCTGAGATATACGATATAGAAAAGAATGCCTTTACTCGTATTTCAGATACAAATTATGAGTATCCGTATCAGCCTAAATCCCTATTGCTTTCCGACGGTCGTGTAATGTTATTTAAATATACTCAGGGAGAGATTTTTAATCCCAAAACAAGAACTTTTACAAAAATTTCAGATCCATTGATATCTGATTGTGCAATTGAGCTAAAACCCAATGAGGTATTGTTATGTAAATCTAATTTCAGAGAGCCACGTCGTGTAGAAATATTGGATTTACGTACAAATAAATCAGCTTCAGTGAAAATAGCAGATAAAGAGATCTTGGAACATAGATTGGGTACTCCGGTAAAAGTTTCTTCGGATACAGTATTGTTTATCGGGGCCGGAGATGACATGAAAGAAGTATTAAAATTAGATATAAATACAAAAGAATTAACTAAGCATGCTCGTCTTTCAAGATCATTGGTTGGTCATGCAGTTTTGTTAGAAAATGGTGAGATATTGTTTGTAAGTGGCGTTATTGAACAAGCAACATGGGAATTCTTCTATTATTCTCCTGGGAAACGCATGCTTCATGCGGTATATGATTACAAAAAGAATAAGATATACAAAAGACGCACTGCAAGCTATTTTAATTGGTATGCAGAGTCTTTGTATCCGGAAAAAAATGCAGTTTATTTTATTGACGAAGCCGGCAAAAATAATAAACTTCGTAAGTATAGTTATAAAGTCAAAAAGGAGACTAAAAAATGATTTTAAAAAGTGGAATTACATATAATGAAACAGCAAGCCCGGAAGAGCTTGCTGTTTTGTCTAAAGCCGTTTATTTAAAAACTGTTGAAGATGAAACAATTAAGTATAATTATGATAAAAATAAAGGCTTCGCGACAGTCCAAGCTTTAGATGAGTGGCGAGGTGATAAAGTAATAACGGACCAATCGGTGTGCGCCAAACTATCTAACTGGGAGGTAATAACGGATATAAAAGATACCAAAGGCGGTCTGTATAGTACGAGAAGCGGAATGCAGGCCGTAGCATATAGGAATAATAAGACGGGAGAAATCGCAATAGCCTATCGCGGGACAGATTCAGGATTGGATTTTGCAAATTCAGATGCACCAATATTTTTTGAAGCAACTCCAATGCAACTAAAAGCAGCTCAAAACTTTTATAAAAACGTAAAAGATGCCTATCCAGAGGCAGAAATAACGCTTACAGGACATTCATTAGGCGGAGGCTTGGCGCAGGTTGTAGCCAGTGAAAACGGATTGTCTGCTGCTACGTTTAATGCGCCCGGAATGCAAACAGAAAATGGAGAAACCTCAGATAGAATAGTAAACTATGTCAATATGAACGATCCTGTAGGGAGTTATAGGGAACATATCGGGGAAACCCGATATTTTTTACCTGATGGTATGTATGGTAAAGATGAAGACATGAAGTTTGCACCGCATTCGGATTTTTATAACCATGATTTCAGTAAATACCAACCGTTGAAATCGGGAATAACTTGGGATCACAATGATGCAGCCGCTATCCATGGGTATGATGTGAGAAATAATAATAAAGTACTGAAAGCTGTATTTTCCGTGCATGCGAAACCTGAGAATTTGGCACCGGCCTTGGATAAACTGGAAAGAAGCGGAGTAAATACCGGCATAAAAGGAGTAGTAAATTACAAAGCCGGCGGAAAGCTTTATTCATTGGAGGGTGAAAACGGCAAAATAGTGAATTGTTCATATCCAAAAGGCAAAGCTCCAGCATCAAGCGAAGAAACCCCTGCGGTACATAAGAAGTCAAAAGGTGAGCCGACAGGCGGAGCAGCTCCGGTAAAACCGGAAGGCTGTAAGAAGTCGTCCGGAGTAGGGAAAAGTGACGAGGACGGTCACTGGATAACTACGAAGAACGGTAACAAAGTATTTATAGAAGATGAAGCTGTATTTAGTTTCAGTTTAGACCCAAAAGGCATGGCGTATTCAAATGAGCTCTATGGAAACCCGGACTCGCAGCCGCAGCAAGCACAAATTGAGGAGCGACCTCGCGAATGTTGTAATGCTTGGTATGAGGCAATGGATCCATTCACTGCCGTCGATAAAAACGGTTTCCCTCTGGTATTCTACAGTAACGTAAGTCCGGAAGTGCTAGAGGTACGGAACGACCCTGCGATGATAGCTTATTTGAGCAGAGGGAAAGACGTTAACGGGAGATAAAATTAATAAAAATATTTTAAAAAACTCTGTTTCTGATACAATAAAGAAAAACAGAATGGAGTTTGTGTATGAAGAAAAAATTATTATTGTTGTTATTTGTTATTAGTGTTGTTTTAAGTCAACCTGTAAGAGCAGTTGATTTGGATTATGAGCATGGTCATTTTAAGAAGCTAAGGATAGAGCCTTTTGACTCAATAAATGGAACTGCATATAAGCTAAAGGATGGCCGAGTATTTATTCGCAAAGATTTGTTTGGTAGTATGAGGATTTTTGATCCAAAGAGTAACTCGTTTGTTTTTGGTGAGCGTTTTAATCCTGGATATGCATATTGTTCCCTGACGTTATTAGATAATGAAGAGGTTTTAGTAACGAGAGCTTATAGTATTTATCCGGTATTTCATTATACTACATCTGTAGAGAAGCTTGTTCGGGAAGAAGGAATCAAAATGCCTTATCAACATATCCGCAGCTGGCGGTATGAATTGCCTTTCGAAAAACAAGAACAATTGTATTTGTCTTATATAAAGAAAGATCCCAAATTGTATGAGGACTATAAAAAGTATGCAAAGGAATATGAGGAATCAATCTACGCTCAGGTATATAATATACAGACAGAAGAACTCAGGCGAGTCGGTAAGCTAAATCTGCGTCGCGGAAATTTTGGTCATGTGTTATTGAAAGATGGTACGGTTCTGTTTTTTGGAGGAAATTCCAATGAACAATCTGTGTATGTCGATGAGCAGAGAAAGAAGGGAAAAAATAATTTTGATTTAGCATCTCAATTTGAAATATATGATCCTAAAACAGAAACATTTAAATTATTAAATACGCATGCTTCATTAGGCCTTATAAATAAAGCTTTTTTGTTAAATGACGGAAGGGTATTTATTGTTTCGTCAAATGAGTGGTTACGTGGTAACTATCCCGAGAGGGTAACTCAATACTTTTCAATATATAATCCTGAGACCGGTAAAGTGTTTCGTTCAAAACACCATTTTAACGGAATTGCACTTGTAAAGCTTCCTGATGACAGGATATTATACACAAATCGTATAGATGGATTAACAGAGACGAATAAAAGGGGGAATCGAGACTTGATATCGGGCTTACGGATATATGACCCTAAAACAGATGAAGTTGTATATTCCGGAAAATCCTTAATTCCACGTAGTAAAGGTTCTCAATTAACAGTTCTTCCGGATGGAAACGTAATGATAAGCGGAGGTGTAAATTATGACAGTTGTTATTGTTCAGGGCGTTATTGTGATCCGGAAAGACGAGTAGAAATATTTAATCCGTCTACAGGTGAAATAAAAAGAATTCGTCCGCGTATGCATGACCCTTATGATTATGACTCTGTGCTGTTAGATGACGGGCGCATCTTATTCTACGATGATTATGATGCAGAGTTATATATCCCGAAAGGGTACGAAGATAATAAAAATGTTAGTTAATATATAGAAGGGAAAAACTTATGTATTATTCAAATGAAGAAATGTTCTTATGTAATTCAGTAGGAACGTTAGATTGGAATGTCCAAAAAGAGTTGGACTTTGAAGAAGAAACCGTTCACAAGGATGATACGGATGCTCGTCTTATAGTCGTTCTTGGTAATTTAAATAAACTGCAGAGAGCCATTCAACTAGCGGATAAAGTTGAAGGGAGAACTGTAAGTAATGAAAAAATAAAAAAATTTACTGAAGTTGAAGGTAAGCGTTTTGCGATACCCGTAAATGGTGATGAAGATAATCTTGCAATATTTGAGATTAAACATGCGGAAGAAAATGACGGTACCGGTTTTAACGGTGCTGTAATAAAATGTGTAAAAGGCGGTGGCGAATATAACGGCAAAACTATTGCTTGGGCAGATGGTTCCAAGGGTTGGGGAAATTTGTTTAAAATCCAGAGCCCTGCAGCGTTTATAAAAACTGTGCGAGAATTGTGGAATGATTGGATTGTGAATGATTTCTGTCAAATTGCAAGAAATAACCCGTTTAACCAGTTCCATGATTTGGTAAAAATGATAAAATCATATAATAATACAACAAACAACGAAGATAAGATTAGAGAAGAAGAGCCGATAACCTTTGGTATTGGAGCTTCAATGATGGGTATAGGGATGTCGCTTGCTTCGTATGTTAAGGGATTTGAAGGTATTACATTTAAAGCTTATAGCGGTTGTGTTTCTAAAGATATGCTAGAAGGAGTACGAAAAAAGTTAAGCAAAATGTCTAAAAAGCCTGATTGGGAACTTAATTCATCAAGTAATGGTAAGCTTGAAACATATACAAACCCTGCAGAACCTTTGACGATGGTACATCCTCCGGTACAAGAAAATAATAAGATATACCTAATGAAAAATTGTTTGAAAAAGTTTCTTAATGGTCATGGAGGTCCGGCTTATTACTCCTCGAATAAAAAACCTGTGGAATTTATGGTATCTACTCATGCAAAGAGTCCTAAAAATGCAGAAAAACCTGCGGTACATAAGAAGTCAAAAGGTGAGCCGACAGGCGGAGCAGCTCCGGTAAAACCGGAAGGCAGTAAGAAGTTGTCCAGAGGAGGAAAAAGTGATGAAGACGGTCACTGGATAACGACAAAGAACGGTAACAAAGTATTTATAGAAGATGAACAACCTCGGATATACCCGGGGTTGTTTATTTATGACCCAATAGAGATATGTGGGTACCGGAGAGGCGCGAGTTTATTCGGATCCCGCACAGATGAAGAACTTTTAGAATATTCAAGAAAAGGAGAATTAATGAAAAACGTAGATGTGAACAAATACTGGAACTATGAAACAAATCCTGTATCAAAAGTGGGAGTATTTGAGTATTTAGGTTCTCAGATCGCAGAGGATTTAGAACCAAACAAGAGGTATAAAGTATATCGTCCTGCGGAAGAGATTGCATCTCCCGAGGCGTTAAAAACGTTGTATCTTTTACCAATAATAGACGATCACCAAATGTTAGGTTTTGGAGATGGGTTAATGCCCGCTGAAGAAAAAGGTGTTCATGGGGTATTAGGCGATAAAGCGTATATACAAGATTGTTATTTATACTGTAATATGCGAATATTTTCTGAACACTTGAAAGACCAGATAAATAATGGGAAACGGCAATTGTCAATGGGGTACCGTTGTGAGTATGACAGAACTCCTGGGACATATAACGGGATGCCGTATGACATGAAGCAAATAAATATACGTTATAATCATTTGGCTTTAGTTACTGAAGGCCGAATGGGAGCTGATGTATGTGTGATGGATAGTATAATAGGCTTGGATGCAAAGGGTTATGTGTTACCTGAAGAAATTGATTACGGAATACCAGAGGTATTTTACAGCAACGTAAGTCCGGAAGTACTAGAGGTACGTAACGACCCTGCGATGATAGCTTATTTAAGTAGAAACAAAGGAGATTAAAATGACGTTACAAAAAAAAGTTTATGAAAAACAAGCTTTAGGTATTGTTGGAGAGTTTGCTGATAATTCTCCATCAAGAACAGCTGCTTACATCATGAAAGCAAATGGAACCGTAAAACCTACCATAGGTTGTGCTTTTACCGCTGCAACAGCAGATAGTGAAGTTACTATCGGCGGTACCGGAACTTTCGCAGGAATTGCTATTGCGCCAAAAGGGCAAGTTTTAAACTCAAATCTTCAAGCGTCTTTAGAACTTGAAGATGGGCTTGTAGGCGAAATATGTTCAATGGGACATGTTTATGTCTTAGCGAAAACTGCAGTGAAACCAAATTATTTGGCAGCTTTTGCTTCTTCTAACGGCGCTATTTATGCCTATGCGACAGCTGAAGAGGCTACGACTGCAGGACACACCCTTATTTCTAAGGCAAGATTTGTGCTTTGCAGTGCTGACGTTGGTGAAGTTTCGATTTTAGAACTTAACCCTTAATGTGAAAAATTTGTTACTAAATATAGGAGATTTAAATTAATGAAACAATCTGAAATTATAAATTATCTTTCTGCAGATAATGTGAGTGCATATAAGATGGATAAATCTACGACAAAGGGAACTCTTCGTGGTTTTGGCGTAGGGTTCAGTATGGAAGCTATGAATGAAGTTAGTACTTATGGTCCAAAATTCTGTTTAGATTCTGCTATTCCTACCGTTACAACGCCTAGTGCTGCTGCCTCTTTGCAGTATTTGCAAAGCTGGATTGCAGAAGCTGTTGAAGTTGCCACTGCCGCAAGAGAAATTGATTCTATCGTTGGTAGAACTATTGCAGGAAATTGGTCCGATAAAGAAGTAGTTCAAAGAATTCTGGAAAGAACAGGAAGGCCTCGTCCTTATGGCGATGAAACAGATATTCCGCTTTCTTCTTGGAATGCAAATTATGAATGTCGTGATATCGTTCGTTTTGAAGAAGGTTGTATGGTTGGACTTCTGGAACAAGAAAGAGCCGGGAAAATGATGGTATCTGCCGAAGTCGAAAAAAGAATGGCTGCTGCGGAAGCTCTTGCTATCGAAATGAATAATGTCGGGTTCTATGGTTATAATTCAGGCAGCAATAAAACTTACGGTTTCTTAAATGATCCAAATCTTCCGGCGTATGTTACTGTTGCTGCCGGCTCAAGCAAAGATACAAAATGGTCCACAAAGACTTACTCAGAAATTTGTACTGATATTAGAACTGCTATGAATAAATTAAGGACACAAACCGGCAATTTATTCAGACCTGAAAAAGATTGTGCCGTGTTATCAGTTTCTGTTTCTTGTATGGAGTATTTATCAATACAAAATGAAATGGGTACCAAATCTGTTTATGAATGGATTAAATCTATTTATCCTAATGTAAGAATTGAATCTGCTGTTCAATTGGATGGAGCAAACGGTGGTGAAAATATTTTTGTTTTACATGCCGAAACTTTAAACGGCAAAAGAGTAATTGAACAGTATGTTCAAGAAGTTTTCCGCTTACTTGGTGTCGAAAAGAAAGCTAAAGGCTTTTTGGAAGATTATTCTAATGCTACAGCCGGTGTTATGGTCAGACAACCTATTGGAGTTGTAAGATATACCGGTATCTAATTTTATTTTATTACCTTTCTGGGTTTGGGTTCGAAAGTTTTCTTTTTACAAAACTTTCGAACTCTTGTTTTTAAATTTTAATTAAGGAGGAAAAATGACAAAATATGTGACTAGTAAAATGGCTGCAAGTGTTAATTACACTATTTATACAAAAGCTGCCCAAGGGCTTAATAAGGTCCAGCAAGTGATTACAATTCGAGGTGGAGCTGATGTTGCGGATAAGATGACGTTAGTTACTCCTGAAGGTATAGTTACCGCGCTTTCAGATGATGAGTTTGGTAAATTGCAGGATAGCCCTATCTTTAGGCGACATGTAGAAAGAGGTATGATAAAGGTTTCCGTGAATGAAAGAAATGCAGAAAAATCTTCTGCGGAATTAACTAAAGATACTTCTGCTCAGCTTACGCCTAAAGATTATAAGAAACAGGGAAAAAGAAAACCTAAGGTGGCAAAGGAGAATAATGATTAATCTTAATGAAAACGATTTTAAACTTAATTTTCCGGAGTTTAAAGATGCTGAAAATGTTGAGTTTTGTCTTGAACGTGCAAAATGTTATTTGTCGTCCAATGGTAATAAATTCTTAACCGGTGAAAAATATAAGCTTGCACTATATCTTTTTGCAGCTCATTTTTTAGTATTACAGAAAAATATAGCTGAAGGTCAGCTTAGTGCAGGCTTGCCGTCTTCGGCGTCAATTAACAGTGTTAGTATTTCAATGGTGCCGCCTTCAAGTTCCGGAGCCTTTGAATATTGGCTTAATCAAACTCAATATGGGGCAGAGTTGCTAGCTCTTTTAGAACATGAAGCTCCTGTTCCGTTATTGCTTGGTGGGTCATTTGTTAGAGTGCTGTTTTAAGTAGAGGAAAATATGAGTATATTTAATCAAAATCTATTAAAGGCTGCTCAAAGGTTGGTTCCTAAGCAGTCTTTTAAGTACCTTAAATATTTAGGGAATAATATTAATGAGTTCGGCGTGAGTGTTCCTACTTATGCCGAACCTGTCGTGGTCTACGGAAATATTCAGCCTCCGGAGTTACAATTATATGAAGCTTATGGGTTGGACTTCTCTAAAAACTACAGACAAATATTTGTTTCTTTAGATGTTTCTGGTCTTGAAAAACAATCACAACCTGATAGGTTTTTGTTTGAAGGTAAAACTTGGGAGGTTGTAAAAAATAGTCCGTGGTATGAGTTTAATGGCTGGAACAGTGTTCTTGTCGTTGAGATTAAGGAATTACGTGATGATTAAATTTGAGAATCAGATATATGCAGATTTAATTTCTCTTATAAAATCTGCGTTGTTAAATTTTAAAATAGAGAACTGGAAGGTTTGCCAATTAAATCAACCGATTAAGTTTTCGGAAACCGCTCCTGTTATTTATGTGTCAATTGAAGGAATTAAAAAGCGCGGTTCACAATTTACGCGTAAAAAGCCTCAATGCACTTATTCCGAGGCGTATAAAGAGGAAATCCTTGTTAAGATTTCAGCTTTGCGTCGGAGTCTTCCGGACGACAATGTGACGACAATTGGTGCTAAAGATATTTTGAAATTGCTTAATAGTTGGCTGTTGAGTTCTCAGGGACTTAAACAGGTTAAATCTCTCGGGTATTCAATTTTTAATCCCGGAGAAATAAGGCAGGTAACTTTTAAAAACGATTCGGATAATAAAGTCATAATGCCGTCTTTTGATATCACGTTTAATATAGAACAAACTTGGGATGTAGATGAACATTACATCTCAGGGTACAAATTAAAAATGAAAGGGATATAAAATGCCGATTTCGCAAAACAAGTATGTAAGTATTACATCAAAACAAGGCGGACAAGCCGCCGTAAGTCGTAAAGATCTGATTTTGAGGGTTTTTACAGATAATGAACTTTTCCCTACGGAAACGGTTCTGGAGTTTACAAGCGCAGATAATGTGAAGTTATTTGCAGGCGCAACTTCTAAAGAAGCTAAAATCGCTGATGCTTATTTTGGCTGGATTAGTAAACAAACAAATAAGGCTAAGAAGATATCTTTTATGCGTTACGCTAAAGATGCGACAAGTCCTTATATCCGTTCTGTATCTTCACTAATTTCACTTGCTGAATGGAAGTCTATTACAGATGGTTCAATGCTTGTTTCTATTGGTGGTGTTAGTTATGAATTAAAAAATCTTTCTTTTGCTGATGTAACATCATATTCTGATGTTGCAGAAGTTATTCAAGATGCTGTTAATGACAATACTGACGCTGGCACGTTATGGACCGCTGCTACAGTAACCTTTAATTCCGCTATGGCATCATTTGTTTTATCAGGCGGAGAAAAAGGTCTGTGCATGATTTCTTATGCTCAGCCTGCTGCAGAGGGGACGGATATTTCAGCATTGATTGGTTGGACTGCCTCTCAAAATGCCGTTTTATCTAATGGTACAGATGCATCCGATGTTGCAAATGTTTTAAATACATCTATAGATATTTCTAACAATTTTGCTTCTTTTGCATTTTTATCAGAGTTAAGTTTGGCTGATATCGAAGATGCAGGAGCTTTTTGTGATAATCAAAATAATGAATACATGTTTGTATTTGATGTTAATGGAACAAATTATGTTGATGCAATTACTGTTGCTGAAAAACATAATGGCATGTGTGCAAATTATACAGAACAACAGACGGATTTGCCTGCCTATTTAATGCCTGCAACTATTCTTGCTACTACTAATTATGACAAAGTTAACGGTTCTGTTAATTATATGTATCAACAGTTTCCTAATCAGCAAGCGTCTGTGGATACTGATGTTTTGGCGGAAATGTTGGATGCTTTAAAAATTAATTATAATGGTCAGACCCAAAAGTCAGGAATAAGATTGGAGTTTTATCAGGACGGCTATTTGGCAGATGGTACCGATATTGCTGTTTTTGCGAATGAAATTTGGCTTAAAGATGCAATGAAAACATCTATCTTGAATTTGTTGATTGCATTGGATAAGCTACCTGCCAATACCGATGGCGTTAGTTTATTGGAAGGGGTATTGCAAGATGTCGCTTCAGAAGCAAAAACGAATGGTACAATTTCTGTCGGAAAAGATTTAACAGTTGAACAAAAAGCTTTTATTACTCAATTTACTGGTGATGATGCCGCTTGGCAAACTGTGTATTTAAACGGTTATATCCTTGTTGTTGATCTAGCTCAAGAAACCGTAAACGGTAAGACAAAATATATTGCGGAATATTCATTACTTTATTCTAAGGATGATTCAATCCGTAAAGTTGAAGGAACCCACACGTTAATATAGAAAATATAGGAGAAATAAATTATGCAAGATGTATCAGGTACAGGGTTATCGCTTACTATTATGGCAAGCGGTACTTATCCGAGCGGTTTTGTTTGCAAGGCGTTTGCAGATGATTCTGATCCGCTCGATTTTCCGGAACTTCAAATTACGGAATATGGTATGGGCTTGAATGGCGATTTGGTTGTTTGGTCTGCGCCAAAACCGTTGGAGGTTAAAATCTCTGTTATTCCGGGAACAGATGAAGAAAATTATTTGGATTTTCTTTTTGAAGCAAATAGGGTAGCAAAAGGTAAACGTTCAAATAAAGATGTGATAACTTTTGTCGCAAGTTATCCTGACGGAACCAGAAAGGTTTTGAGTCCGGGAAGAATTATAAAAGGGCTTCCTGGTAATAGCGTAGCTTCAGGCGGCAGGATTAAAACAAAAACATATACATTTGTTTTCGAAAACAAAATATAAATTAAACTTACCGGTATGCTTTTATAAGCATGCCGGTAATATTAGTAAAATTTTATTTAAAAAAGGAGGATAAATATGATTGAATCAAAAGAAATAGAAATTAAAGGTGTGAAGTTTAATATATCAAAGCTGCCGGCAACAGTGGGCAGGGAAATTATTGCAAAATATCCTATATCTGTATTGCCTAAAATTGGTGACTACAAAGTTTCTGAAGAAACCATGGTTAAAATGTTGGCGTACGTGGAACGAATTCGGGATGATGGTTCTGTAATAGCTTTAGTGAATAAGGCATTGATAGATAATCATGTTCCTGATTGGGAGATTTTGGCTCAGTTAGAATTCGCGATGATAGAGTATAATTGTAGTTTTTTCGGGAATGGCAAGGGCTTAGCTTTCTTGGAAAAATTCATCTCCCTTGCAGAACCGAAAATTATAGAAATGTTGACCAATTTATCGGGCAAATTGTCGCATCAGGAAAAGCAAGCTTGTATGAGCTAAAAACAATATATTCTCTTGAAGATGCTTTTAAGATTTGGGAGTCGGAGGTTATACCTAAATATAATGAATATATTATAGCTGAGCATCATAGTAAATCCTACCGTAGGTAATTGTTATAATGTAATCTTATTAAGGTTGGTGGTGGTGAAAAAAGAAAAGGTCGGTTTCTGCCTTCGTGTAGATTCCGACCGATTATTTGTATACATTAAGCTGGAAGTGGCAATGCCAACTTCATATAAGTATTATATCTATAATAGTCTTAAAAAGGAATCCTTTTTTAGCAATTATAGCTAAGTGGCTATATATACGAGCTTGTTGTTCATGGATGACCTTCTTTTGTATTGTGCGTTGCGAGTGCGTGATAGAAAAATTTTTATTAGGTTAATATTTCTTAATGATTGCTAAACTCTTATTAACAAAAGTATTTTTTTAATGAGAGCAGTCATGATGAAACAGTAAAAATGTTGCACCTTTACGCATGAGTATATAGATATCCAAAAGACGGTGAAGGGTTAAATGGCACATAAAAAACTAACACCAATAAAACCAGTTTTCCCGTGATATTGTTTTTATCGGTGTTAGGAGACTGAAAGACAACTTATTGTGGAGTAGTCTTTTACCCTTCAGTATAAAATATATATTTTATATTAGTACAAATATAAAAAAATACAAATACCGGATTGGCTATTTGTTTTATAGTGATACTTTTTAATATGAGGATTTAATTATGGATAATAATTATTCATTAGAAAATGAGTCTATTTCAGGAGATGTTTCTGAGATGTGTGCATCAACAAAATATCTTGAAATTAGGATGCTTGAAATTGTTAGTAAATTTAAATTTGCTATTAACCCATTAATAACAACCTTAAAGTTATTAAAGGAAGCTTTCATTGAAACATTTAATTACTCTATAGAAGGAGAGCAAATGTCAAAACTTGTAACTCAGTCAGGTTTAGCAATTGATAAATTTCAAACATTGGCAAAAATTGCACAGAAATATGGTGGGAGTGCCTTAGAAACAGCAAGAAGTGTTGAAACTTTGCGTAAAAGTTTGGCAGATATCCAAAAAGGTGGTGACGGAAATGGGTTAAAAGAAACTCTAAAGGCGTTCAATATAAATCCAGCAGGTTTGCAATCAGCAGATCAGTTTTTGGAAGTTATTGCGGGTCGTATGGAAACCCTAAAATCTGACACCGAAAAGTTGGATTTGGGCATGCGTTGGGTTTGGATGCTGCTACCATAAAAGCATTGAGTGCCGGCATGAAAGAATATAGAGAAGAATTAGAGAAAACTTCTCGACGAAATGCTTTTTCGCCGGAAGATATTGCAAGAGCAGAAAAATTAAACGAGTCTTTGTTATTTGACTTGAAACACAACACGAGTTATTGGTATAACTCGTGTTGCGCCTCATTGCTAATTGTTACACTAAACAGTTTGTTTATTAACCCTATCATTTAAAACTTGGATAATTCTGGTAGCTTGGGACTCAATAATGCCAGTAAACATATAGCGATTTCCCCCATTATCAGTAATAGTTATGTCGCAATATGCGGTTTTTGAGAACGGGATTCTATTAGTGCTATTTTGAAAAGATGCTATATTTTTCAGGTAAATATCAGTTTGGCTTTTTACGATGGACATTTTCATCATAAATATTAGTCGATCTTGCGAAACAACTAAGATTCCAGGTTTTAAGTTGCCCATACATTTCAAAGTGCAAGCAAGGATTTCATCCTCAGGAGTTAATGTGTTCAAAAGTGTTGGTAGTAAAGGTCTTACGGTAAGGATATAGTCTATAATGTTTGTTTTCCCTAATTGATTAAGCGTCTGTTCTAATGATTCTAATGTGTACATAATGCCTCCAAAAGTTATACTGTCCATTGTATCATTAAAGAATAGTTTTTAAATAATTGTTACAATTTGTTAATAAAATATAGAAAGGTGGCTATATGACATCATATTTTGAAGAATCTGTTGAAGTTGAACGTAAGAAAGTTATTGAGCTTACAGAGACAGTGAAATATGCAAGAAAATATTTTGATGATTTTTCTAATTCGATTGATAAGACTGCGGATACTATGAAGAGTTTAGGTGTTGATTCCGCTAATACGAGTAAATCGGTGAAAGATTCTATAAGTAAGATTAAAGATTCTTACCTTGCCTTGAAATCTGCACTAACTCCGTTTATTAAAGCATTTAAGTCTATTTCTGATTTAACGTTAGATTATACTCAACAAGGTTCGCAAATTGATAATCTTGTTGTAAAAACAGGTATTGCATCAGAAGCATTTCAAACACTTGCGAATGCCAGTAAAAAGTATAATGGTTCTGCTGAGTTTACTGCTGATACATTGGTATCTCTCAATAAAAATATCAAGGATTTATCAAATGGTGGGAGTGGTAATGGTTTAAAAGACGTATCTTTAAAATACAATCTAGATTTAAGTGATGTAAATGATGCAGGTGCGCTTCTAGAAGTTGTAGCTGATAAAATGAGTAATCTGGGTACTTTGTCTGAAAAATTTGAACTAGGAAAATCCTTAGGTATTGATGAGTCGATAATTAATTTGCTGGTGGATGGTTTGGATTCTTATAAAGCTTATTTGAAAAGTGAAGAAAAATACAGTCTTTTTACTCCAGAAGAATTAGAGCTTTCAGCAGAATTTAATGATACTTTAATTGATTTGCAAAAAGGTTTTGGTGCAGTAGCACAGAATATTTCCAAGTTATTACTTCCAATTCTTGTTCCATTATTTAGTGGTATAAAAAAAGTAATGGATTATTTTGCGCAAAATTCGGATTTGGTTAAAACAATGTTTACCGAGCTTGCGGCAGTTGCTATTCCTGCTTTAGGGATTATTTTATATTTTACTTGGGGTACTGTCGCTCCAATATTGGCTATAATTGCTGCTATTTCTGCAGTTATGGCCTTGTTTGTAGGTCTTAATGTTCTCGTTAAGGAATTTTTTGCATGGATAAGCGGTAAAGATTCAATATTTACCGGTTGGTTGGGTGATTTTGAAACGTTTAAAACGGGAATAACCGATGGGTTTGCCCAAATAGGTCAGAATATTGTAGATTGTATAACTGCAGTATGGGATTTTCTGGTCACGTTTTTTACAAACATTATAAACTTTTTAACGCCCGTTGTAGCGAAAGTGATAGCCTTGTTTAATCAAATCGCGCAGCATGTAGCGACCGTATTTATGGGTGTTTGGAATGCAATCAGCAGTGCATTTGGAAAAATAATAGGGTTTGTGCAAGACGTAGTTTCAAAGGTATTGGAAATAATTCCGGACTGGCTAAAGAGTTTTCTAATGAGGGGTGCTGCTGTCGGTGTTGTTGCAAGAGGCATAGTTAAAGGAGCTAAGGCTTTGTATAAAAACGCTTCGGCTGCAAACGGTATCGGGTATGTGCCATTTGACGGGTATTTAGCGGAGCTTCATCAGGGAGAAAGAGTTCTGGATAAAAGTGATGCTAATATATGGCGCGATTTGCAATCAGGGAAAAATGCCATAGCTGCAACTGCTAATGTGCCGCTGGCATCTGTTCCTCAGGGGGTAATAAGTAATGCATACCGAAGTTCGGATGTGAATAAATCATTTACGATTGGTGATATCACAATTCAGACTTCGGCTACTGATGCTGACGGTATTGCTAATGATTTGATGGATAGTATTAAAAGAGCTTTTAATGGCTTGGATACAGGAGTTAGAGCATGACTATAAAATCTACTATTACTAATATTGTTTTAAGGGTAGTGCAAGCTACGAGAAACAAAAATTTTGCTGTCTATAAAGATAATAAAGAAGTGTTGGAAAAAGTTCAATTTATAGACGGAAAAATAGAGGATGATGCAAAGTTGATGGATCATCCTCTGGAAAATGGGGCGATAATTTCGGACCATGTACTTTTTAACCCAAATAAAGCGCAATTTTCCGTTATTATTGATGATGACGACGAGACATCTCTTGCTGAAATTTATCAATATTATAAAAATGCGGTTCCGCTTACTGTAAAAGCTAAGGGCGAGATGTATCCGAATATGGTAATTTATGCAAAGCCGTTTAGTTTGAGTTCAACTTATTTCAATAAAACGGCTTACTCTCTCGCCTTTCGGACTGTTCAAACTGCTGATACGCAGTATGTGAAAATGTCACAGGAGCAGGTTAAAGAACCTAAAAATTCTTCAACCTATCATTCCGGTCAGATTAAGCCCGTAAAAGTAATGTAGGGTTTTGTGTTTGTAAATGTTGTATGTTTTATCTGCTCTTTTTAAGTGCAGTTTTTATATGTGAGGATTTTTTATGACTAAATATTTAATTGATTTGAAACAAATTCCAAATCAAGAGTTTTTTATTAACCTCGAGAATAAGGATATGTCGGTGCGGATTATTGATAGGCAACTACTCCTCCTTTCTTTATCTATCAATAACTCTTATCTCGTCCAAAACGTACCGTGTTTCCCTAATCAAGGGGTTCTGCCGTACCCTTATATGGTTACGGAGGCAGGCGGAAATTTTGTGTTTGAAACTGAAAATAATGCGTATCCTTCGTGGCAAAATTTCGGTAAGACCTGCCTTTTTTATTTCGTTACTGAGTAATTACTTCCCGTTCCGTTGTTTAAGTAACTTTTGCGGTTTTTTTTAAGCTTTTCATATACATTCCTTTTTAGTTTCCGCAAAAGGTCATGGAACGGGTTTTTCTTGAGGATTTTTTTTATGAAAAAACGTGTATGTTATATTGAGATTTCTACTCCAAGCGGAGAGAAGCAAATAAAAAATATTGCGATAAAAGGTTCTGTTACAAGGCGGATGGGAAGTGTTTCCGCGGATGCAACTATTTCAGTGGCTAACCTTTCCAAGGAGGATATTGAGTTCCTTTCTACTTACATGAGTACTTATGTTGAACCAGATAAGCAAAAAAAAATATCTGTCTTTGCGGGTTATGAGGACAGTGGTTACGGGATGATTTTTACGGGTGATATTATTCAAGCCAAGCCCGAAGGCTTGACTGATGTTTGGCTGAAAATTGAAGCTAAAAGTAATTTTTTCAACAGGCAAAATATTATTACTTATTCCGTTGATTCTCCTGTTGCATCCGAACAGCTTGCGCAGACTGTTGCAAATGAATTGGGTGTTGCGTTGTCTTGGAAAAGTAAATCAAAAAAGCTTATTGATTCGTTTAATTTTTCGGGTGCAAAAGCAAAGCTTATTGATGAATTAAATAAGTATGGAGACTTTGTTGCGTTTCTTGATAACGGGGTTTTGAAAGTCGTTGATAAAGATGAGAGTCCTCCTGCAGAAGTTTCTTCTTCCTCCATATCCTCCGGTTCCAACGGAGGGGGAGAAACTTTGGGGAGTGAAGTTAAGCTTATTAACAGTTCTTCGGGTTTAATTGATACTCCACAGATAACGGAATATGGAGCTACTTTTAAGGTGTTGCTCGACCCTACTTTGAATCCCGCCGATTGGGTTCGTTTGGAGTCAGAGATTTTCCCGGCTATTAACGGGTTTTATCAAATTTATAATTTGAAATACGACTTTTCTTCTGTGGAGAAGAATTTTTATTGTGAAATTGAAGGTAAAAATTTTCAAAGGATTTAAAATATGACAGATATTACACAAACTATTCCTGCACGTGAGCCTTCCGATACGACTTCGTTAGAGGGGCTTTGCAGGTTGATTAAAGATGTTACTTTGATGGATATGGAAAAGGTTTTACCAGGGGTGGTTCAATCTTATGATCGTGTCAATAATCGTGCTATTGTTAAGCCTGCAATAACAGGTGTCGCGGCTTTGGGACAGAAAATCCCTAAAAATCCGCTGGTAAATATTCCGGTACTTACCTTGCAAGGCGGCGGTATCTATATGAGTTTTCCTTTAAAAGAGGGGGATAAAGGCTGGCTTGTTGCTTGTGACAGAGATATTTCTATTTTTAAGCAGTGTTTGAGTGAGTCTTCCCCGAATTCATATAGAAAACATTGTTTTAATGACGCTTTTTTTATTCCTGATAAGATTAATTCCATTTCTGTTTCCGAGGAGGATGACGGAGCAATTGTTATTTCTACGGAGAGTGGCTCTGCTAAATTCTCCTTAAAAGAAGGTGAAATTAAACTTACGGGTAATACTACTATTGTTGGAAATACAATGATTAACGGTAGTCTTACCGTGTCTGAAGAAGTTGTTGGTAACGGCATTGAACTTTCTGCGCATGTGCATGGCGGGGTTCAATCAGGTTCGGGAAGTACGGGAGGTCCTCAATGAAGACGATAAATACTGATAAAAATAATGATTTGTTTGTTAATGCAGAAGGAAATATTGCTATAGTCGATTCAGCTGATGCACTTGCTAATATTTCTAAAAACGCGGTGCTCCTTAATAAGGGCGAGCTTGAATTTAATAAACAAAAGGGTATACCTTATTTTGAAACTATATTTGCAGATAATGCTAATACTGATATCTTTCAAGCAAATATTGTTCAAACTTTGGAAAACCTTGATGGTGTTGAGAGAATTTCATCTTTTTCTTACGAGATTGTTGATGGGGTTTACTCTTATAGTGTGGAAGAAATAACTGATTACGGAACGGTGGTTGTAAATGGCTAATTATAATTATATTACTAGCAGCGGTACGGTTGTTGCTGATACTGCTGAAATTAAAGAAACAATTCAAAATGAATTTAGAACTGCACTCGGGGATGATTTGTCTCTGGAAGACAGCACTCCGCAAGGAAGACTGATTGATGCTGAAACTGTCGCAAGGACTTCAATTATAGAAAATAATGCTTTGGTCGCAAATTTGTTTAATGTTATGCTTTCTTATGGGGTGTTTCTGGATGCTATCCTTGCAAATTTTGGGATGTACAGAGAAGGAGCTGTCTCAAGCCGAGTTTTAGCAGTGGTTACCGGACAAAAAGGCACTGTTATTCCTGCTAAATCTCAGGTGTCTACTGCTAAGGGTACTATTTTTTATTCCGAAAATGATATTGAAATAGGCGAAGATGGTAGTGCTGAAGGTATTTTTCTCTCTCTAGAACAAGGTCAAATTGCTTGTGCTGCCGGTGAGTTAAATAAAATAGTAGACGGAACTTTTGGTTGGGAAACTATAAACAATCCCGCGCCTGCGGAATTAGGCTCAAATAGGGAAAGTGATGCGGAATTGAAAAAGAGATTTGCTAATGCCGGATTATACACAGGAAAAGCTCTTATCGAAAATTATTATAAAGCTATTTATGGTGTAGAAAATGTTAAGAGTGCGTTTGTGTACGATAATTTTACGGATGATGTCATTACTTATGATACCGTTGAAATTCAACCCCATTCTGTTTATTGCTGTGTTGATGGTGGTAGTGATTTTGAGGTTGCGAATGCTATATTCTCGGTTAAGTCTTCAGGATGTGGTTATACCGGGGATGTTGTAATTCCTGTTAGAGAGCCTGTCAGCGGAGTTCTTTATAATGTAAAACTTAATCATCCCGAATCTGTCGGGATTTACATAGCTATTGTTGTAGATAAAGGTACTGCAGCCTCTACAGAGTTGGAGGCAACCATTAAAAATGCTATTGTTGATTACGCTAACGGTGATATCTCCGGTTTTTCCGGACTTAATATTGGAGTTAACGTTGTTCCGTTTGAAATTGCGGCTGCAGTGTCTTCGGTTATTTCCGGAATTCTTGTCAAAAATCTTAAGGCAGGATTAACAAAAGATTCGCTTTCCAGTGAAGAATTGACTGTTCATGTTAATCAAAAAGCTGTTATTGCTTATGATAATATTGAGGTGATTATTAATGAATAAATATAGTTTTAATCCGGATAATGATTTAAATATTGAATCGCAAATTATCTGGCAGTACGAAAATGCTGAGAGGTTAAAAAGCCTAATAACTCAAAAACAATCTTGGTATTTCGAAAATCAAACTGAGTTTTGGCATGAGTGGGCAAAAAACGTATTGAATATTTCCACAGCTAATGATTATGGATTGAGCGTTTGGGGGCTTTTACTTAAGGTTCCGAGAACGTACGAAATTGATGGGGTTATGACTACCTTAGGGACAGAACAATATCGCTTGCTCCTCTGTGGTCGTTTATTATATTTACGAATGAATGGTAGTATCCCTGATATTAATGAATATTTAAACCTGTTATTTAAAAAAGATGGGGTTGTGTTCGTTCGCGATAATCTTGATATGACTATTACTTATGTGTTTGACTTTAATCCGACTCAAGAGGATTTTGTAGTTTTATTGAATACAAGTGTTTTACCAAAACCGGCAGGTGTTGGTTATAATATTTATATTTTGCCAAATAATGATATTTTTGGGTTTGATGGTAGTGATTGGGTTGGGTTTGATCAAGCTCCGTTTTGGGATGGGGTAGATATAAGTAAAAGAAATGTAATGACCAGTAGTGTAGATATGAATGATAATTCGGCGTAAGGCTGAGCGAGTTACTGATATATATGAAAGCTGACCAGTATCAGCAGAAAGGAACAATAATGAAATCAACAGAATTAATAAAGCCGTCGGCGTTGGCGGCTCCTTTGGCATGTTGTGGTGATAGAAGCCAATTGCCTTTTGACGTAACGGGAACAAATTCCGCATCTGTATCAGAAGGTTTTCCTGATATAACATCTGTACCAAAAACAGAAGGCGGATTGCCACCAAAAAGAGTAGATTTTAACGGCATGTTTTACTTGTCAACTGATCAACGTACATACTTACAAAACGGCGGATTAATCACGTTTGAACAGGAGGTATCAGATTTGATCGGCGGCTATCCGAGTGGTGCTATCTTGGATTATGTGGTAGGCAGCGACTTTACAAAGGTTCGAAGCTTAATCGAAGATAATACGTACAATTTTAATGAGGACCCTTCATATATAGATGGAGAAAAGTGGGAGTTTTTGGACTTTGGTGGCAGCGGGGTAGGCGCAGGAGCACCAATAGGTTCAATATTTCCGACATTTTGTTCTGATACATATATTCCTAATAATTGTTTACCTTGTAACGGTTCAGAGTATAGTTCAGAACAGTTTGGTTTGTTTTATACAAACTATCTTGTATCTGGGAAGCTTTTAACATGCACTTATGAAGAATATGCTGCAGCAATAGAAACTTACGGAAAATGTGGAAAGTTCGCGGTAGATGCAACAATTGGAACTTTTAAGACTCCGTATCTGCCGAACGGAAGCTTTATCCAGCAGGCTATGAGCAATA
>CAYUQM010000002.1:0-85500 GCA_964446855.1 uncultured Muribaculaceae bacterium | reverse complement strand
CAGGATGCTCAGGTGTTTCAAGAGTTGACTTTATGGTTATGAATGACGAACCGTATTTCTTAGAAATTAATACAAGCCCGGGTATGACAGAAACAAGTGACCTGCCTGCTCAAGCAGCGGCTATGGGTATTAGCTATGATGAATTGGTTTTATTAATTTTGAACAGTGTAGGTCTAAACAAATAAGGTAACAATGGAAGAATTTCAAGGCGAAAATCAAGAAGAACAAATTATCGACCCAGTGAAACTTGTAAAAAAAGTTCACAAGTCGCGTAAACTTAGACACGGAAGGAAAAAACAAACAACATTAAGAAAAACTTTTCGTTTCTTTATGACAATTTTTTTGATTTTCGCACTTGTTTATATTTCAAAAATGCCTCAATGGTATTTGGATAAAAATGCATATACCACGGTTAAAAACAACACAATAATAATAGAAAATAACAAAATAGTTAAGCCACATAGAATACTTGCTTTTCTAAAACTTCATAAAGTACCGGAAAAACCTATATATATGATGAAAACAGCGGGACTTGAACGTGATATTAAAAAGCTTCCTCCGGTGAAAGACGTTTATATAAGACGTTATGCTTTTCCTGCAAGGCTTCAGATTATAATTAAAGAAAGAATACCTATAATCTCAATTGCTCCGTCAGAAACGCTCCCTCCGGTTGCAGCATATACAAAAGACGGAATATTAATCGGACATGAATATATGCCGCTTGCTCCGGATATAAAAACTATAAGAGTTCTTTCCTACGGAAATAAGGGTGATGATTACAAAAAATGGGATATTAATAAGATTAATGAAATTGAAAAAATAGTTAAATATGTATCACTTTATTCAAAAGAACAAGTAGAATATCTTGATTTAAGAAATCCTAATGATGTATATGTAAAAATTAAAACAGTGAATATAAGATTGGGAAAAATTGATGGCGGAGTATATGAAAGAATAAAGCGTATTCCATCAATTTTACCGCAAGTAAAATTAACCGATGCAAAAGTAAAATATCTTGATTTAAGCTGGGAAAAAGTTAATTATTTAAAGCTTGAGTAATTTGTAAAATAGATTGCGCTGCCACATAAGCGGTTGACCAGCAATTCTGAAGATTAAATCCTCCGCAAAACCCGTCAATATCCATCACTTCACCGCAAAAATATACACCCTCGACCAGTTTTGATTCCATAGTTTTCGGGTTAATCTCTTTCAAATCCACTCCACCGGAAGTTACGACTTCTCCGCCTTTAGCAGTTGATTTTACCGTAACTGTAAAATTATGAAGTTTATCTAAAATTTTATCTCTGGTCTTTCCGTCAATTCTATGACATTTTAAATCCGGATTTTCAAGAATATATTCTGCAAATGACTTCGGCATAAAATCCGAGAGAAGATTTTTAATACTTTTATGCGGATTTTTATTCAACATATCCTGTAAATCAAACTCTTCACATAAATTTAAAGAAAGCTTATAAGGGAAACTGTCCCTTGCTTTTATTGAAGAAATTTTATAGATTAAAGGTCCTGATATTCCTTCGTGAGTAAATAAAATATCATCACGCAAGCCTTCTGAATATGCATTTTTTATACTCACTCCAGCAAGTATTTTAAGATTTTCTACCGTTTTTAAAGCTGTTAAGGCCGGTTTTGGTTCAATAATATTATGCCCGAGAAATTTTGCACAATCATAACCGGCATGTCCTCCTGCAGCAATAATTATTTTATCAAAACTATAACTCCCCATATCAGTTACAACTGTTAGCGGTTTTTGGTTAATTCGAAGTACTCTTTCTTTTTTAAATTGTGTTTTTTTTAAAGAATCAATAAATTTTTCCCTCACCTCTTTTGCGCTGTCAGAAATCGGAAAAATTCTCATATCATCTTGTGTATATGTTTCAATTCCAAGTTCTTCAAAAAATTCAATGGTATCGGACGTAGAAAATTTTGAAAAAACTGAATATAAAAACTTCTCACCACGCGGATAATTTTTTACAAGTTCTCTAAAATCATATTCCGCATGTGCAAGATTACACCTGCCTCCGCCGGTTGGAAGTAAAGTTCTTAAAGGCATTCCGAAATCAAAAATAGTTACATTAAACTTATCTTGTAAATATTTTGCACAAAAACACCCTGCAGGACCGCCGCCAATAATCCCTATTTTAAATATCGACTCTTGTACCATATAAAAATACCATTTCAGGATTTTCTAAGTCATTATGTAATTCACTTATTGTTTTATGCAAAACAGGATGCTCAAAATCAGGAATCAATTCCAACAGCGGAACAAGTGTAAACGCTCTTATATGTAAAAACTTATGAGGGATAATGAGATTATCCTCATGAACAATTTCTCTACCATAAAACAAAATATCGATATCAATTGTTCTATCAGCATATCCTAAAACTTCTTTTTCGGATCTGCCAAGCTGTTTTTCAATTCTTTGACACTCATTTAACAATTTTTGCGGAGTTAGTGAAGTTTTTATTTCTACTATAGCGTTTACAAACCATGTATTTGTTGTCATATTCCATGGTTCAGTTTCATAAAAAGCCGAAGTTCTTATAATAGAAATATTATCAGTAGCACTAAGAAGACCTGTTGCCTGTTGAACATAGCCAATTCTGTCACCCTGATTAGAACCTAAACTTAAATATGCTATAGTCATATTTTTATTTTAGTTTTTTTATTATTTTATGTCAACTCTGAACAAATAAAAAAATAAAGCAGCTCATAAGCCGTGTTCTGTTTCAAGATAATCATCTGTCTGGTATTGAAATTACTTTCAATCTCGAGCGATTTTTCGGAAGTGGGCGGACACCTCATAGCCTTCCTGTCAATCTTGCATCCGATTGGGGGTTGCCTAGCCGATATTTCTCAATATCGCTGGTGATGCTCTTACCTCACCGTTGCACCATCGCCTGTGACATTCGTCCATCGGCAGTCTCCATTTCTGTGGTCCTAATCCACCGGCTCACACCGTCCGGAATTTCTCCGGCAATCTGTCCTTGGATGCACGGACTTTCCTCACCCTTTTACAAAGAGCGCGATTATCCGGCTGCTTTATTTAAACGTAATCTATCACAAAATTTTTAGTTATTCAAGCTGTGAATTGGTGCCGGAATTCTTCCGCCACGACATACAAAATCCGCAGATGATAAATTATTTACAGGCATAACCGGTGCTTCTCCTAACAACCCGCCAAAATAAATTTTGTCACCAACATTCTTACCAACAGCAGGAATAATTCTTACGGCAGTAGTCTTCTTATTTATCATACCAATAGCCATCTCGTCTGCAATAATTCCCGCGATAGTACTTGACGGTGTATCACCGGGAATTGCTATCATATCAAGGCCTACAGAACACACACAAGTCATTGCCTCTAATTTATCAAATGTTAAATGACCATTTGTTGCAGCCTCAATCATGCCTGCATCTTCGGAAACCGGTATAAAAGCTCCGGACAATCCTCCAACATGTGAGCTTGCCATAATACCGCCTTTTTTAACGGCGTCATTTAACATTGCCAAAGCGGCAGTCGTTCCGTGCGCACCTGCATGTTCCAACCCCATTGCCTGAAAAATGCCTGCAACACTATCTCCTTCCGCAGGAGTCGGAGCAAGAGATAAGTCAATCACACCAAACGGAATATCCAATTTTCTAGCAAGTTTACGTCCAACCAATTCACCTGTTGAAGTTATTTTGTATGCAATTTTTTTAATCGTATTGGCAACTTCACTTAAATTAGCATTTTTAGGTAAACTTTCTATCGCTGCTCTTACAACACCCGGACCGGATACCCCAACATTCAAAGCGCATTCCGGTTCTCCGTAACCGCAATACGCACCTGCCATAAAAGGATTATCACTCGCAGAATTGCAAAAACATACAAGCTTTGCCGCACCAATGCTATCTCTGTCTTTAGTCAATTCAGCACACTTTTTCATGATATCTGCCATCTTCAAAACAGCATCCATATTAATACCTGCCTTGGAAGTTGCAAGGTTAATCGAAGAACAAAGCCGTTCTGTTTCGGCAAGTGCCTGAGGAATACTTTCCATTAAAAGTTTATCACCCTTAGTAAACCCTTTTTCAACGAGTGCGGAAAATCCGCCGATGAAATTTACACCAACCTCTTGTGCAGCTTTATCAAGTGTTTTAGCTATTTTTACATAATCCGGATTAGCGCAAGCTTCACCAATCAAAGAAATCGGAGTAACAGAAATTCTTTTATTTATAATCGGGATAGAATATTCATTCTCCAAGTCATTTGCATATTCGACAAGATTTTTTGCATATTTTTTAATCTTATTATAAATATTTTCACATAAAACATCAACATCGGGATGAATACAATCTCTAAGACTCAAAGCCAATGTAACAGTTCTTATATCAAGATTGTGTAATTTTATCATGTTAATAGTTTCTATAACGAAACTTTCATTAATTTCCGCCAAAATTCAACCCGAACACTCTTTGGAGGTTCTTTCCTTTCACTCGTAATTTTAATTCTACTCTTCTACTTTTTGCATAATCTTCTTTTCCGTCTGCACCAATTACAGGTTCTGAGAAAGATTTTCCTTCTACAACAACAATTCTTCTAAGTACAGCATCGTTCTTTTTATTATAATTGGTTTTAAACATATATTCCTGAACAGAACCTGCACGTTGTAAACTTAGCTTCATATTTTTAGAGAATTGTTCATTTGGAGTTTTTACATCAACAAACATTTGAGAGTCTGTGTGTCCTTGAACAATAATATTTTCGACGTTTTCGTATAGAACAGGATTAGAAAAAATTGTATCAATATAAATCGGTACAAATTTATTCAAAAATTCCTTACCTTTCGGTGATAATTGATAACTTCCCACTTCAAACAATTGTAAATCCGATATTTTAACATTTCCGGTAAGTTTATCAACTTCAGCCTCAATATTAGCTTCTTTCAAAAGTTCTGCAATTTGTTCAGAGGCTTTCATTTGATTTTGTTGTAATTCTATTGTTTCTTGAGTAAAGCCCGTCATCGCAAGAACAAACAACGTCATAAAAATAATCGCCAAACCCAACAGCAAGTCCGCCATTGTTGTCCAGAAAATATTATTATTATCATCAGCTTCTATTGTTTTTTTCTTTCTGTAAATACTCAAGACTACTCTCCGTTAAAACAACTCGTCAACTTCATCAGATTTGCTTGATTTTGCAACTTCTTTCATTTGTTTGTTCATAAGATTCATACCGAAAATTAAGTTTTCAAGATATGGAACTAAGTTTCCGGCTATTCCGGAATTAAGTGCTATTTTAAAGTTTTCAGGTAATTCCCCGATAAGATGTTGAAGGGCATTATTTTGAATTTTTGTTTCTTTTAATAGTTCTAACAAAAATTTCTCTGATGAGATATTATCAAATAATTTTGATAAGACATCTTGTGCTGCATAAAGCGGCTGTTTACATAACTTACTGTATGCAAGTCTTTCAAATATTATGAATAATAGAGAAGAACCTACCGCAAATACAGAAACCAACGCAGCAACCTGCATTGAATTCATCAAACCGGCTACAGATGATATTGTTGCTTCTTGAGAAGAAAAATCAATCTTGCCGAATGCAATTGCGATATTTAAAAATGTAAATAACGGGCCGCAACCTGTTAATATTGTTGAAACTGATTGTAAGAATTTATAATTAAATTTTGATGTAATAAGTGTTTCTTCATCAAAGAAATATAACGGATCAACGGTAGTTTGAATATTTTGAACCGTAGTTGATACTTCTTTGTATGTAAGGTTATTATTTTGACCTTTTAACGGAATGGACTCTGAAAATACAAGTGTATTTTTAAATTCTAACCATGCCGCTGAAACATAAGGGTTCATTGACATCCATTCATTAATTTCCTTAAATCTGAAATTTAAATCCGTTTTTTTGAAATTTCTAATGAAACTATAAAGCAAATTAAGGTTTTTGCTTACATACAAGTATTTGTTAATACAAAATATTAACGAACAAATAAATAAACTCAAAACTATTAAAATAGGGATATCAGTAAATATATGCAACCAATTCATACAATCTCTCCATTCTCTTAAGCAAGATTGTAACAAATATTGTATATCGGGTCAAGTTTTTAAGACTGTTTGCCTTTTTTGCAATGTTTAATTTTATTCCAAATACTTCTTTGTTTTTTTATTTCTTCAGAGTAAGCTGCTTGAGATATTGGCTTCCCAAACGGACGTAAATCAGACTGTTTTGAGCCATTTTGTTGTACTTTTTGAACTTTCTTTAAATCAGCTCTTTTTAATTTTCTAATCATGTTATATTTAGAACATTGTTCGGAAGTTAAAACTTTTTTCATCTCTTTATCATATTTGTCAGAAATATTTTTTATATTATCTTTTGCAAGATCAAATTCTCTTTTGACATTTTTAACATCTTGCTTTGTGTAATTGCCTTGACCATTTTCCATACAATCAGCAATTTTTTTAATTTTACATTTTGCCATACTCATTTTTCTAAGTTCAGGCTCAAGTTCTGTATATCGTTTTTTATCAATTTCTTCTATTTTATTTATTTGACAAGGAGTCAAATTTAACGCATTGTATATTGTACTGCGCTGCATTTTAATTTTTTCAAGCAATTGTGAAGAAAAATCATCTTTAACTATTGCAGTTGACACAATTTCTGTTTCAACAGAAACTTGGTTTTCTGCAAAAGAAACCGGAGCAGTCACTAAAAGACACAACACTACTAACAATACCCTCTTCTTCATATACTCTCCTTATTTACATAAATCTTAAGTTCATTATTGCATGCATAAGATTAAATTTCAAGAATACCATGTTTATGCTAAATTGTAGCTATGGAAGAAATGAATTTAAGAAACTATGCATATATAGGTGATGCTGTCTGGGAATTAAAAATCAGAGAGCAAACCATTAGGCAAACCAATAATTCACGAAATCTTCATAAACTTACAACAGATAGGGTTAAAGCATCATATCAAGCGGAACTTTTACGCAAAATTGAGCCGGATTTAACAGAAGAAGAGTTAGAAATAGCCCGTCGCGGAAGAAATCTTCCAATCCCCATAGCCAGACGGCAAAATCAACAGGAATACCGACAAGCAACAGCTTTCGAAACTCTTATCGGCTGGTGGTATCTTCACGATCAAACAAGACTGGACGAGATTTACAACAAAACTATTTAATCTTCTTCAAGACTTAATACTGCCATAAATGCTTCTTGAGGAACTTCCACACGTCCGACGGATTTCATACGTTTTTTACCTTTTTTCTGCTTTTCAAGAAGTTTACGTTTACGAGAAATATCACCGCCGTAACATTTATCAAGAACGTTTTTACGCATAGCTTTGATATTTGTTCTTGCAATAACCCTACCGCCGATAGCTGCCTGAATAGGAACTTCAAACAACTGACGAGGAATTATATCTTTTAGTTTTGTTGTTAATTTTTGACCAATATAAAACGCGCTGTCTTCGTGGCAGATTACGGACAAGGCGTCAACAACTTCACCTGCAAGCATTACATCCAGTTTCACAAGTTTAGACCGCTTGTAATCACAGAATTCGTAATCCATACTCGCATAACCCTTCGTACGGGATTTCAACTGATCATAAAAATCGGTAATAACTTCCGACAACGGAATTTCGTATTCCAACTGAGCACGAATTTTATCCAAGTAGGACATATTCTTAAAAATTCCACGTTTTGTTTGCGCCAAATCCATCAATGTACCTACATAATCGTTCGGGGTGATAATAGAAACTTTCACATACGGTTCTTCGATATAATCCCGATATTGCGCAGCAGGAAGGTTTGCAGGGTTATCGATTTCAACCATTTCACCATTTGTTTTGTAAACCTTATAAACAACAGACGGCGCGGTTGTAACGATTGAAAGGCCGTATTCGCGCTCCAAACGTTCCTGAGCGATTTCCATATGGAGCATTCCGAGGAACCCGCAACGGAACCCAAAACCTAAGGCACTTGATGTTTCGGGTTCAAACGTAATACTGCTGTCATTAAGTTTAAGCTTTTCAAGAGCTTCCTTCAAATCCTGATACTCGTCATTATCAACGGGATACATGCCCGAAAACACCATCGGAAGAGCTTCTTTATAACCCGGAAGCGGTTCGCTCGCAGGGTTATCAACTGTTGTAATGGTATCACCTACAAAGCGGGTAAGTTCTTTAATTGAACCTGCGAAAAATCCTACATCTCCGCATTTTAATTCTTGAACAGACGCTCTCATCGGTGTTTGATAACCGAGTTCAACAACATCACATTCTTTTCCTGTTGCCATAAATCTTACTTTATCGCCAACTTTAATACTCCCGTCAACAACCTTAAAGAAACAAAGTGTTCCGAGATACTGGTCGTAAACGCTATCAAAAACCATTGCACGAAGCGGTTTTTCAATAGTATCGACAGGAGGAGGAATTAATTCAACAATAGATTCAAGAACTTCTTCTATACCGATACCTGCTTTAGCACTAACAGGGATAGCAAGTGAAGCGTCAATTCCGAGAACTTCTTCGATTTCAGCCCGAACTCTTTCAACATCGGCTGACGGAAGGTCTATTTTGTTAATTACTGGAATAATTTCCAAATCCTGTTCCGCCGCAAGGTAAACGTTAGCCAAAGTTTGCGCCTCAACACCCTGAGTTGAGTCAACAATAAGTAATGCACCCTCGCAAGCTGCAAGAGAACGAGAAACTTCATAAGAAAAATCAACGTGTCCCGGAGTATCGATAAGGTTAAGGATGTATTCTTTACCGTCTTTAGCGGTATAATTCATCCTTGCGGTATTAAGCTTGATTGTAATACCTCGTTCACGTTCAATATCCATTGAATCCATAATCTGGTCTTGCATATCGCGCTGCGCGACAGTACCTGTTTTTTCAAGCAAACGGTCTGCAAGGGTAGATTTACCGTGGTCAATGTGGGCAATTATACAAAAGTTTCTAACATTTTCTCTATATTTCATAAATTCATTATAATATAAAGTTGCATATAATCAATATCATCAGAACCCATCTCCCAGAGGGAGAGGGTAAAATTTGTTAGTGAGCTTGCGAACTTACAAATTCGGGTGAGGGTTCAAAGGCAATTCGCTTTTGTTACTTTTCTCTTTTTATTTGCGAGGTAAAAAGAGAAAAGTAACTCAAAAGAGAAAAACACGCAATTATTTTCTTCGTCGCCTAATGCGCCGATTTGATTGAATGGCTGTTCGTTCTGTTCGCTAATGCGAACAGAATTGTTCAGCGCCGCTAAGGACAACGCGGCGCAATCAGCCCCCTCTCAATCTCCCCCATGGGGAGAAGCTATTCCCTCCCCTATGGGGGAGGGTTAGGGTGGGGGCTTACTACCGAGCGTATGCATTAGCACAAAACGCACATCCATTTGGTCAATGCGATGCAAAGTCCCAATGAGAAACGCTAACATATATATGAGAAATTCCTATAATATTGATTACGTACTTTTCAAACCTTTTGGTTTAATCATCGGAATAAGTCCCAAGCGCTCTTTCAGCAATAATAAATAATCCTTTAACCCTGAATTATCAATTTCTTCTTGCGAATGATACCTTACAGCTGAGTCTGAACGCTTGCCTTTGCCAAAATCTTTCGTTTCAAATTTGATAAGTTTATCTCCTTGTATTAAAAAACATCTGCCCGGATTTCCGTTTGGTTTAATTACTATAATTTTTGTACAAGGATTGCCTTTATACTGTGTAAAGCTCAAGTGCAGACCTTCTCCAAGGTTATTTATGTTATTAAAAATCAAACAAGGATTACTTTGTTGTGTTTCAACTCTGTATTGCTTTTTAAACTTTTCTTTCATCTCCGCATTGGCAAGTTTTTGCATTTTCTTTTTGCAGTTATCAAACATTAACTTAATATTGCCAATTAACGACAATATTTTTTTATCAATAATACCAATACTTTCGGTTGTAGTTTTATAGCTGTATGCGTTTAACCTCGAAACTTCTTTTTCAAGATATTCTTTATATTTTTCCATTTCTTTTTGAATTGTATCCAAACGCATTCCAAACAGAGGCGACTCCAGTTCTGCCTGAGTATAATATAACGGACCGTTACCGCAGGTTTCATTTCTTCCGATGTTGATGCTTTTTTCTTTTAATACTTGATTTTTCGTATCAACGATAATATTTTGGAAATTTTCACCATCGGTTGAAGTTCTTATCAAAAGGTGTTCCTCTCCGCCACTATCTTTTATGACATTCACAGAAAATCTTTCTGCAAAACTTCCTGAAGTTCTAAAACTTATCTGTTTTGAATTTTTCATTGCGGGTTCGCTAAATTCATAACCGTTTTTTATTTTTGCACGAGTAGAATAATTTTTGATTGAACCGAGCAAAGAAGTTATTTCAACAAAAAGTCCCCTGATATTATCAATTGTTTGAATATTTTTGCTGTTCAAAACAGCCGGTTTAGACATTTTATTAAGTACTGTTGAAACTTCGGGACGGGTAAAAAATCTTCTCAGTTGCAGCAGCGGAAAATCTAATTTTTCATAAACAGATTTTAAGAACTCTTCTACAGTCCCCGATTTTGGAGTAAACCCCTTCGCAGCCTTCAATCTGTCTTCATCCAGTTCAACATCAAGATAAATTCTTCTATTTGTGACATTCTGTTCTTTTATACGAAGCTTTTTCCCCGAGTTAAATACTTTAATTTTCTTGTCATCACAAATAAAACTTAAACCGTCTTCGAAAATAACATCAATCCCTGCAAGTTCTTTCAATTTTTCAAGCGCAGACTTAGCACCCGAGTTGTGAACAGCCTTACGCAGTTTTTGTACCTTAGGACTGACATCGTTTAGTATTGATAAAACTAAATCCGTCTGACGTTTTACCGGAAACGAAATTCTTTCAGGATTAATCCCGCCTTGAAAAGTTTGATTATTTCTTTGAAAAGGATTTAGAGTAAGCATACATATATAAATCCCGTGAAAAAAAGTTTTGCTAATTGAATTTTTTCAACAACACAACGGCATTTGCTTCAATCGCCAATCCTTGACCGACTGAATCCATTTTTTCTTTTGTCTTTGCTTTGATTGAAAGTGAATCACTTTCAACATCCAATATTTTACACAAAACTTCTTTCATTTTCGGAATATACGGCATCATTTTCGGCTGCTGCGCAATAATATTACTGTCAAGATTAGAAATCTTATACCCTTTTTCTTTAATCAATTCATAAACATGTTTTAACAGAACCGTACTGTCCGCCCCTTTATATTTTGGGTCGGTATCGGGAAACAGTGTTCCGATATCCGCAAGTGCCAAAGCTCCAAGCATTGCATCAATAATCGCATGGATTAAAACATCTGCATCAGAATGCCCAAGCAGTCCTTTTTCGTGAGTAATTTTTACTCCGCCTATAATAAGGTCACGCCCTGTTGTAAGTTGATGTATATCGTATCCTGTTCCTATCCTGTACATAATTATTCCTCTTTCAGTAGCATTTTAGCACGAACTTTCTCTTCTTTCGACACCTGCAAAGATTCACAAACTTTCCTGACAGCCTTAGTTTTTATTTCAATATCTTTTAAATTTTTTAAAACCTCTTTTGTTTTCTCGGGAAACTTTATATAACAAATCGACAACGCCCACGCTGCAGCCATCTTCGCGTAATAGCCTTCGTGAACTACGCTCGCAGTCTGCTCCAGAACCTTATCTATATAATCCGCATTAATAAAATAATTAAGCATCATTACAAGGGCAAATCTTATCTCATACTCTTGCTTTGACTTAACAAGAGGGCAAATAAAATCCCAAACAAGCTCAGGGTTATCTTTTGTAAACTTCAAACCGCAGCAAAAGCTGTCACAAACAGACCAGTTATCAATTTTAGGTAAAAACTTTTTTATCCTGTTAAGTTTTGTATCGGGTTCTTCTTTTAAAAGCCCGATAAGCATGCCTTGAAGCATGGTTTCTTCGAGATATGTGCAGGCATGGTCTAAAAATGTGTCATAGTCCTGTTTTACGAGCCCTTTTGTAAACTTTCTAAGTTTCGGAAGTCTTACACCCAAGATATTATTAACATTAGGAAGCAAAGATGCCGAAAATTTTCCGTACTCTTCTTCTTTTTCATTCAAAAGCCATTCTCTTACGTGTTCTGTAATGTTTTCCACTTACTCACTCACTCTACCGAAAATCCACAAAAAGAAAGTCTTGTTAATTGAACAAGACTTATAAATATACATTTACCCCACACAATTTATAACACGAAAAAATTTTCTTGTCAAGAAGTAAATAATTTACCTTGCTGAACCTCGTTTTTTTATTGCTAAAAGTAAAGGAATTACTACCAAACACAAAACTCCGAAAATTCTAAACGCATCAATAAACGCCCAAAGTGTGGACTGTTTTATAAGCTGACCATATAATGAATATTGTGACATATAACTTGCAACAGTAGGATGCGCATACTGTGAAAGTACCGCCGCGGTTGATTGGAATTTTTCAATATATGCAGGATTTAAGTCGTTTAATTTCCCTACCATCATAACCTGATGAACCTGCGCAAACCTCGTAAGCATAGTCGCAACAAGAGATGTTCCGATTGCACTGCCGATATTTTTTAATAAATTTTGAATACCCGTTGCATTCGTCATTTGGTCGTTTCTCAACGTATCAACAGACAAGTTCATAATCGGAACCATTGCAAGCCCCATGCCTACTCCCATAAAATAGTTAGGAATTGCAATATTCATATTGGAAATCTGCAAATTTAACGACCCGAAAATCAAACTTGCTCCGCCAATCAAACTCAAACCTATTGCAACCATAATTCTGTCGTCAAACTTATTCGGAATAGTTGCGCAAATAAGCATTGCGGTCATACTACCAAAACCGCGCGGCATCATAGTCGCCCCGCTCAAAAACGCAGTATACCCCATCATACTTTGCAAAAACTGCGGAAGAATTGCCAGCGACGCATACAATACAGCCTGAATAACAACCTGAATTAACGTTCCCGCAGAGAAATTTCTGTCTCTAAAAACAGATAAATCAATCAAAGAATCCTTATTAGTAATCTGCGAGTGAAAAAACAAAACACAAGCAATCATTGAAACCGCAAACATCCAGCAAATCCAAGGCGCATTAAACCAATCCGCGTTATTACCTTTATCAAGAACAGTTTGGAGGGTTACAAGCCAAATTGTTAAGTAAAAAAACCCCTTACCATCAATTTTAACATTCTTTTGTCGTTTTGCGTACGGCGGATCTTCAACAAGTTTCTTAGAAAGAATTGCGGCTAAACACCCGAACGGAACATTAATATAAAAAATCCACGGCCACGTCCAGTTATCCGTAATCCATCCACCGAGAACAGGTCCGATAATTGGCGCAAGGATTACCCCCATCCCAAACACAGACATCGCAAGCCCTCGCTTTTCTTTAGGAAAAGCTTCCAGCATTATCGCTTGCGAAATAGGCAAAATTCCGCCCCCGCCAAAACCTTGCAAAATCCTTGCAAAAATCATAAACTCAATATTTTTTGCCATCCCGCAAAGCATTGATGCAAATGTAAATAACAAAATACTTATTATAAAGAAATTTTTGCGCCCAAAAACTTTACTGAAAAAGTCAACAGCAGGAATTACAATACCCGCCGCAATCAAGTATGATGTCAAAATCCACATACTCTCATCGCGCGTAGCCGAAAAACTTCCCGCCATGTGAGGCAGCGCTACGTTACCGATTGTTCCGTCAAGAACATATATAAATACGGATAACATGACGGGGATAATCATTATCCACGGATTAACTTTCGGCGTCCATTGTTGTTCAGTTTTATTATCCATCAAAATTCCTTATTTACTGACTTTATTTTCACCTTTCAATAAAAACATAAACGGTATTAAAAGAAAACATGCTATTGCAAAAACCTTAAATGTTGTCATATAAGCACATAACATAGACTGCTGCAAAAGCTGATTATATAACATTTTACTTGCCATATATACCGCATTTAAGCTATCGCCGGCTTGATGAATAAAAGCACCAGCGTAAGCATTCAACCTTTCAATAAAAAGAGTATTTGTTTCGCTTAAATTTTTAACAAGTCCATGTTGGTGAATTTGAGAAAATCTTGAAATCATTGTTGCAACAAGGGATGTTCCTATTGCACCGCCAATTGTTTTTAACAGGTTCTGCAAACCTGAAGCATTCGTCATCTGGTCATTTCTTAAGGTTAAACAAGACAATGTTGTAATCGGCATAAATGAAAATACTAATCCAAGTCCAAAAATAAAGTTAGGAATAGCAATATTCATTGAATTTATTTCAAGATTTAATAATCCCAGCATCCAGCCGCCTATCCCAAGACAAGATAACCCGATTAAGCCGTATGTTCTGTAACTTAACCTTCCGCCAAGACAACCGAAAATTAATAAAGCTGTAAATGACCCCAAACCTCTCGGCATAATCGCAAGTCCACTTGTAAACGCGTCATAACCCAGCATATATTGGAGCATTTGAGGCAAAATTGCAAGAGAAGCAAGCAAAACCGCATTCACCAGTATCAACATGCCGGTACCGAAAAGGTAGTTTACATCCTTGAAAACATCGAGTTTTACGAGCGGACTTTTACCTTTAATCTGCGAATAGAAAAATAACACAGCACCGATTAGAGCAACAGCCGTCAACCAGCAGATATAAGGTGTACTGAACCAATCCGCATCATTACCTTTATCAAAAACAATCTGTAACGGAACTAACCACACACAAAGCCATAAAAATCCAAATTTATCCAAATGTACATTTTTCTGTTTTTTTGCATAAGGAGGATCTTGAAGAAATTTTTTAGCAAGTGCAATACACAAAAACCCGACAGGCACATTAATAAAGAAAATATACGGCCAAGACCAATTTTCAGTAATCCATCCGCCCATAACAGGTCCGAGGATAGGGGCAACAATAACAACAAGCCCAAAAACTGCCATTGCCTTGTTACGAGCTTCACCCGTAAAGCTTTCCATAGTAACCGCCTGCGCCATCGGCATAAGACAGCCGCCACCAAAGCCTTGTAATGCCCTTGCAAATACTATCATTCCGATTGAATTGGAAACCCCACATAAAAATGAAGCAATAGTAAATATAAAAACACCCATCATAAAGAAATTCTTTCTGCCCATAAGCTTACAGAAAAAATCAATCATCGGGATAACTATACTGCTTGCCATCAAGTAGCTTGTCAAAACCCAAATTGACTCCTGCGAGCTTACGGAGTAGGAACCCGCAATATGCGGCAGAGCAACGTTTGCAACCGTTTCATCCAACGCATACATAAACGTTGCCGCCATAACGGGCATAATCATAAACCACGGATTAACCGTCGGTTTCCATTCTTGTTCAGTAACAGATTGTTCTTGCATTTTTATTTTATTCTAACCTTCGGCACAACTGACATACCGGGAACAATTGTGTATTCCTCAGGGTTAATATCTTCCGTAAACACGATTTTTACAGGAATTCTCTGTACAATCTTAACGAATGAACCTACAGCATTTTCCGGTGGGAATAAGCTTGATTTTGCACCAGAACTTCTTTGAATACTGTCGATTTTTCCTTTGAAAACTTTGTTCGGATAAGTATCAACCTTAATATCAACTTCCTGACCAGGCTTCATACCTTTTAATTGGTTTTCTTTAAAGTTTGCAACAACCCAAACTTCATTCGGAACAATTACGCAAAGCGGCGCACCGGTATTCACATACATACCTTTTTCAACTCTTCTGTTTGCTATTGTTCCTGATTGAGGAGCATAAATCTTTGTATATTCAAGATTTTTTGCAGCCTGATCTTTTGCAGCTTTAAGCTCTTTTAAATCTGCATCGGCAACTTTGCTTGAACTATCTGAAAGAATTGCCTGTTCTGCAGTTGTTAAGTTTGCCTGAGCAGAATCGTATTTAGCCTGAGCAGCGTCAAGAGTTTGTTTTGACACTGCACCTTCAGCGTATAATTTTGTATATCTGTCCAAATCTTTTTTCGCAACATCAATATTTGATTTTGAAGCAGAAAGATTTGCTTTTGCGTTCTTCTGATTAAGAAGCATTCTTTCGTATTTTGCGGAAGCACCGTCAAGCTTAATTTTATAATCAACAGGGTCGATTTCTGCAATCAAGTCGCCCTCTTTAATCGGCTGATTATCTGTAATATGAACCTTTACAATCTCCCCGCTGACCTTAGGTGCAACGGAAACTGTAGTTGTTTCAACATACGCGTCATCTGTTGATTGGTATTTAAGCGCATCTGCAATAAAAAAACCTAAAGCCACAGCGGCAATAGTTAAAACTAGAAACGAAATAGCTCTTTTTCTGCCTTTAACGGGCTTTTTTTCTTCTTCTTGAATTTCTGTATTTTTCTCTTCCATTTTTACCTCTTATATATTCATATCTACAAGTTTTTCTAATTCAAGCCTAAAAGTTTTCAAGGCTTTTTGCATTTTTTTAAACGTTTCATCGGGAATTTTTCTGGTAATACCTTCAAAATGTTTTTTAATCTTATTATTTATAAACTTAAGTTCTTCATATCCCTTATCTGTAATTCCCATTTTCTTAACAAGTCTGTTATTTTTTGTGTCAACAAACCTTGTTATTAATCCTTTTTGTTCAAGATTATCTAATATTCTGCCAGTATTCGCCCTGTCTTTTAAAATCAATTTTGCCAAATCCCGCTGACAAATACCTTCATTAATAGATATGGTATCCAGTGCAGCATACTCATCCATAGTTATACTTATCTCTAACTTTTCAAAAAGTTGTTTACCAAGCATTTTCATTAATCTTGAAGTTTGCTCAACCTCGTAATGAATACTGTCCGTAAAATGTTGTATTACTATTTCGTCTTTTTTATCAACCATTTTCATATCTTCGTTAATATTTTAATCTATGTTGTAAAAAAAATATGTTGCATTTACAACAATAGTATGCTAACATACTATTATGAAAATTGCAAGAGGAATTTAAAAATGAAAAAGATAATCGCAACAGCATTATTAATAAGTATGGTTGGCTTGAATATTACCCCTGCTTTAGCACAAAATACAGAAACTCCAAAACAGTTTAAAAGCATGGTTAAAAAAAGCAAAAAACAAAAATCCGATGATTATAAATATGCATATATTAATCTTAACTGGTGGGATAATTTTAATGATAACAACCTGAGCGGTTACATTAATAAAGCAATAAAAAACAATTATGATTTAAAAATGGCAACACTCGCCGTTGAAGAGTATTACCAGAATACAAGAATCCAATTTGCAAACGAACTCCCGACAATAGGAGCCGGTTTTGCACCAAATTATGTTAAAATGCCGGGTTCTTCAAGCTGGGATTGGAATTTCGCAACCCCTGCTTACGTAAATTACGAAGCCGACATATTTCTCAAAAACAGAGATAAAACTAAATCGGTTAAAAAATTATACGAAGCTTCTCAGTTTGACGAAAGAGCCGCTTACATCTCTGTTGCGGGTGCAGTTGGTACAACTTATTTAAACATTGTAAGGCTCAATAAAATTATTGACCTTCAACAGCAAATTGTTTCAATAAGACAAGATATCTACAACTTAATGCTTACAAGCAACAAAGAAGGTCTTGTTTCGACTTCCGATACCGTAAAAGCTAACAAAGCATTAGTTGCGGGGCAAACAGATTTACTTGAACTTCAAAAACAAAAGAAAAAATTACTTCATTCTTTTGCGGTTCTTATAGGCGAAAGCCCTGAAAACGTTTCCGAACTTGCCTTCACACCTTATGATGAAATAAACTTTACGGGCGAAATTCCGACAGAAATTTCATCAGACATAATTGCTCAAAGACCTGACTACTTAAGAGCAGAAACCATGGTCGAAAAAGCAGGGATTGACGTAAAAGTTGCGAGAAAAGAATTTTTACCGTCAATTAATTTAACAGGTATTGCATTATTCAACGCCTCTCAAATCGGAAGCGCCTGGTCAACCTCAAGTATGCTCGGTTCCCTTGCGGCAGGCGCTATGCTTCCGCTATTTACGGGAGGCAGGCGCGTTGCGAATTTGAAACTTAAAAAAGCATCTTATGAAAGAATCCTCCAAGATTACTATAAAACTAACCTGACTGCTATTCAGGAAGTTAATGATGCGCTTGTTTCAGTCAAACTCGATAAAGAAAAAATGGCTGAAACAATAAAACAAGCTAACCTTGAAAAAGCTGATTACAACTACAACTTGAAAAGATACAATCAAGGAACAATTTCCAGATTGGATTTAATCCAAGTTCAGGAAAATCTGCTTACAATAGACAAGCTCGTTGCTCAGCAAAACATTGAATGTATGGTCGATTATATCGGATTATACAAATCAGTAGGCAGCAAATTATAAAAATAACACTTATACATAAATAATCATCACCTCTTTACTTCCAATAAGTAAAGTTGCGCCGGTAAAACATTTACCGGCTTTATTTTTATGCTACAATCAAACGTATGGGAAACAAGTTTTTAAATGCTAAATTTATCATAAGTGCGGAAAAGCTGAGTCAGTGTCCGTCGTTTAACCTGCCTGAATTTCCGCTCCTCGGGCGTTCTAATGTCGGAAAGTCTTCATTTATCAACGGGCTTGCTAATCACAAAAAGCTTGCTAAAACCTCTAACACTCCGGGGAAAACAAGATTAATCAACTTTTTTGATTTTTCAAATCAATTTATGATAGCGGATTTGCCCGGGTACGGTTATGCGAAGGTTTCAAAAGAAGCTCAGAACAGATGGCAGAAGTATCTGGAAGAATATTTATTAAAAAGAGAAGAAATTGCTTCTCTTGTTCAATTGATTGATGGCAGGCATGAAATTCAAAAAAACGATTACCAGATGAGAGAATGGGTTATGGCTTACGATCTTCCTATTTTTACAGTAATTACTAAAATGGATTACGTTCCTAAAAACAAGACCTTAAATGTTATAAAATACGTTGAAAAAGAGTTTGGCGGGCTTGTTCTGCCATTCAGTGCTGTTGATAACAGGTATAACGAAAAGATATTGGATACGTTTGTAAATTTTAATCCTAATGATTAACAATATAATCGTAATAAGTTTTACCTGATGTTTTAGCGGTAAGTTTTTTATAAGTCAGTTTATGAATACTAGAATTGTTTGTTAATTCTAACCATTTTTTTTCGTCGAAATCTTCAAATAATTTTAATTGCAACGGTTCGGTTAATTCCTTTGCATTATAATATGGCATTAATTCCCATTCCGTTTTTAATTCAGGAGTTCTATCCGAAAGCATTGTTGATATATGCTCAAACATAAAATAGTTTATAACATAATCATTCTCTGCCCAATAAGAATCAAGAATTCTTTTTAGCATAGCAATATGCTCACTATAACCTTTTGCGTGAATAAAGAAACAGGACATTTTATTTTCCTGATTATCTTTATGCGGGTCTTTTTGTAATACGCAGAAAGATGAATTCATAATGTCATCGGGTATTTTATCTGTTAAGTATATAGTTGAATCAACCCAAGTTCCACCGTATTTACTCAGCAAATAAACTCTTAAAACATCACTAAAATGTGCACGTGAAATTTTACCTTTTTCAAGCAAATCATAATATCTTTGAGGTAATTCCACATAGTCTTTAATCGTGTTAAAAGAAATAATAATCTGTTTGTAATTCGGCATGAAGTTGCGTATGCTTTCAAAACATTTTTTGATAATTAAAGGAGCATTTTCTTCTCCATCATGCCAGTACTGCCAAATGATATTGTTTTCTTCAAGGTTTATTCTATCAGATTTGTATTGGATTGCGTTATCTACGTATTTTTTCAGGTAGCGCTTAGCAAATTTGGATTTAAATTTTGCACGTAAATTTCTATTAAAAATAAAGGTTTCTATAAGAAATTTAAAAACCGGATTAATTATCTTATAAAATTTTGGTCTTAAATTTTGGTTTTTACTCATTATTTGCCCTTAAAAATTCTTTATTACCTTCAACATTTATCCATTTGCTTTCTAAAATAGTATCATATTTTGCAAATTTATTATCGTTTTCAAGTTTATCATAAAGTTTTATATCTCTATATCCAACAATTCGGGCAGGATTTCCTCCCACAATTGCACATCTTGGAACAGACTTTGTAACTACACTACCGGCAGCTATTATTGCACCATCCTCTATTTTAACTCCGGGACAGATTGTTGTTCTTGCCCCAATCCAAACAGCTTTTCCGATTGATACTTTTTGCATAAAATTTGTACCATCAAAAGGAAGAAGTGTCGGATTTTTGTAGTCATGGTTTGAGGTAAGAACTAAAGTTTCTTCTGCAATCCTTGTATAAGAACCTATTTCTAACCCGCCTTCACAACACAGACAACATTTCGGACCAATAAATATGCTGTGCCCAAGTTTCAAATTTTTTGGTTTGCCTATTTTCACATCTTTATTTATAAAATTGTAAGGAAAATCTCCGTATTTTAAGCGCAGATTATGCCTTAATTTTTTGAAAGGAATTAGATTTATTAATATATCTTTTATTCTTATTGCCATGTTTATTCCTTACAACTTAGTAAAAACTGTCTTTTATATATTTCACCATATCTTTAAACAAACTTGTTCTTTTATTGGTATAAATATATTCCGCAAGCGGATGTTTATTATAAAAATAATTCTTGTTTCTTTCAATTAAGGCTTCTTTTTCCGGCAAATGTCTTGTGGTCGTTGCATGATTATGATACACAAAAGAAGTATTTATATACCCTATTTTGTATCCTTGATAATAAACCCTCATGCAATAATCATTATCCTCGTAAAAAGCAGGGGAGAATTTTTCATCCAAAAACCCGACTTTCTTAAAGACTTCTATCGGTACTATCGCAGCTGCAAAATATGCCGTTAAATTCAGAGAAAATTCGCCGAATTTTTTATTATATTTCTCTAAAAACTTTTTATAATATTTTAAATAATTTGAAGCGTTAAACTTACATTTTCTTTGTAATCTAGGGGATGCAAGACCTATTTTCGAATCATTTTCCAATACTTTTAAACACGCAGAAAACCAATCCGGAGTAAATAATAAATCGTTATTAAATAATCCTATGTATTTGTTTTTTATATCCCCTGTTGTGTCAATAAGTTTCAAACCTTGATTGTTTCCGATATCATATCCGAGATTTTCGTTATTATAGATTACGGTAATGTTATCATACTTATTTTCCAGTTCTTTCAAGTACTCAACAGTACCATCTGTTGAATTGTTATCAACCAAAATTAAGTCAAAATCACTAACGTCCGTATATTTGTACAGAGTTTCTATATACGGTTTTGTAGCTTTTTCCAATTGGTTATATGTTAACGTTACAATAGTTAATTTTTTCATCAAAACATCCTTACACTTTACTAAATAATCTTTTTCTAAAATCTCTGAATGTAAAACGTCTTAGACTCTTCGGAATTTTTTTGTCCATATATTCTTTGTAATCAGCAGGAACATGCTTAAAGCGCCAAGGTTTACCCGGTTTTCCTGCGTAATGAAGCATTACCGTGTTGGCTTTTTCTTGTTCGATTTCTTCATCTTTGTAAACAAATTTTATAAAATTGTATTCGTTAGAATTTGAATAATCATCGTGATAATAAATACTCTGGAAAACACCGTAACGGAAAGGTAATCCCTTGATTTTATCACATGTAATATTTAATGTATCAAGGTCGAAAAATTTTAAGCGAGTGTTAAATGTTTTGATTGTTTCAAAAACCCTATCCACAAATTTCTCTTCTCTCATTTTTTTGTTGTTAAAAATAATGAAACTTGAAATATACGTAAATTCGTTTTTATTTTCAGGGAAATATTTGTGACAAATCATTTGGTCGTTGTTTGGTTCCATAGCAACCGCACCACATTCATAATCGGTTAAATCAATGTTATACGCATCTGTCAAATCACCTTTGAATAAAACATCCGTATCAGCATAAATAACTTTATCATATTGCGGCAAAAGTTCAGGAATAAGCAATCTGTAGTAAACTATTTCCGTCCAGCTTCCGCCTTTGTTAATAGGAGCATTTTTAAATTTATCTTTGTTTATAAACTCAAAAGTTATTGAATGGTTTGTACCTTCAAGCATTTTTTCAAATTCTTTGACGGTTTTATCATCAATATCCGGATGGTAAACATAAATATCATAAGAAGTCTCAGGTTTTGCTGTGTCTGCAAGGCTTTTGATTGCAACCGCCGCTCCCAGAACTATTCTCTTATCAAACGTAAATACTACCGGTATCTTAGCCATTAATCAGTCTCCTAAAGTTTTCCAGCGAACTGGAGTAAAGTTTTTCTACATAGTTTTGCAAATTATTTTGCATTAATTTGTATTCTTCTTCACTCATTTCAACTCCGCGGATTAAAGCATCTGCGTAGTTTTCATCGGCTTTATATAATATTGAATTTGAACTGTCGAAATGATTTACGGGCGCATAATTTTCTTTAATTATACAAGGTTTTACAAACCCGTAGACAAGCTGAAAAGCACCGCTCGTTCCTGATGTTCTGTAAAATACATGATTCGGGTTTGAATCTTCATAGGATGTCAGGATAAAGTCAGCTTTTTCTATTTCATCATACATTTTGTCAAACGGTAATCTGCCTTTTATATCAAAATAAGGCTGTAATTCTTTTGGCAAATGTTTCAAACTGCCTTTTCCAACGACGGTAACTTTGAAATTTCTGTATCCTTTTTCATGTAATGATTTTACGGAGTTTATAATAAGTTCATTATTTTTCTTTTTAGCTTGAATTGCACCTATTGTAATAAAATTTGTTATATTTTTATTTTTAGGAGTAACTTTTACGTTTCCAAAATAATGCGGATTAATTACGGTAGATTTTGTGTTTTTGTAATCCAGTTCTCTAAGTGTAATCAAATTCTCTCTCCATGTACCCTCATCAACAGCAGGTTTAGCATCGTGGAACACAAAAAATAATTTTGATTTATCCGCCTGAGGGTGAAAAGTTTTGTAGCAATCGTCAATTTGAATTTTGTCGCAAAGTTTTCCGCCCGTTGTGACCAGAACCCCTTTGATGTTTTCCAGAGCATCTCTTTTAAAGAACTCTTTTATCTCTGTTCTGCTCATAGCGTTGTATGAAATATTTTTGTCATCAAATCTGCAAAACAAACCATCTTTATAGTGCATTGGATTTACCAAAACAGATACGTGATAACCTATATCCAACAAGTATTTTACATATCCCGGTACAACCTCACTATGGCTTTTTGAACAAGGCTCCCAAACAAGGAAAGTGTTTTCTTTTATGATAGGATTTTTTAGTAGTTTTCTATAAAACGGTATGCATCCGAACAAAAATGAAGTCTCAAATTTAGAATCTTCTTTTGTTTTTATTATCGGAAAATTAAGAAAATATTTTGTTGATTTGGTGATGTTATTGTATTTTTTAGGAAGTTTTAGTCCGTTTTTTTCAAAGAAACCAATAATATATTTTTTAGCATAGTAACTGTCTTCCTGTTTTTTAGGTGAAGTGCATTTTTTAACAATAGAATTTTTATTCACACGATAATAATATACAATATCAGGAACGGTGACCAGTTTGTTTGCTTGTTTTAAAATTTCCGGCATCCAAAGCATATCTTCAAAATAAACACCTTCTTTAAATTTTTTGCTTTTTAATTGAGCCGTCTTGTATAGCTTATTCCAGACATAACAGCATTTCGGAATTGAGCAGGCATTTATTTTTTCTGATAATGAGGTATGAACCTCTTCTTTAAGATAGCAGACACGATATTTTTGCGAATTAGTTCTGTATCTGATAATACTTGCGGCTGCAATATCTGCATCCTCTTTTTCAATTGTAGTATGCAGTTTTTCAAGGAAATTAACATCTACCCAATCATCAGAATCAACAAAAGCAGTATATTTTCCTTTAGCCAAATCAATTCCGACATTTCTTGTTTTAGACAAACCGGAATTTTCCTGAGAAAAAACTTTTACTCTGCTATCTTGCTCCGCAAATTTGTTGAGTATTGAAAGAGATTTGTCTGTTGAGCCGTCATTAATACAGATAATTTCAATATCCTTGAATGTTTGATTTGTTAACGATTTCAAACAATCTTCAACAAAATTTTCAACATTATAAACAGGTACAATAACAGATATTTCAGGATTATTTTCTAATGACATATTATTCCTCTTACACATTCCAATATTTATCAAGCCATGTTGTAGGTTTTACGTATCTTAAGCCGCCCTTGCCGCAAAAACCCTTATGCGCCTGCTCGGGAGTTGGTCTGCCGTGGAATACAACAATTTTTGCGTTTTCAGGTTCGCTAGCTTCTTTGAAAAAGTTTAGCGGGAACGGCTGCAAGCAGTTGCGTTTGAAGCTTACGCACCAAGAAGGATTCCAATATTTGAGAATACCTTTTTTATGCATTGCATAAGACAAATATGCCTGTTCGTTTTTGTAAGTATCACGGATATTATCACCGAGTTTGTAAAAATCAGTCAAAACTTCAGGATATTTTCCCACTTCAAAACGAAATACAGAAGAGTTTCCTATAATATCTTTCGGAAAATCCCAATCCTTAACGATTAAAAAGTCACCTTCTTCTTCAAAAAACGGATCAAGGCTATCTCTGATTACAATATCCAAATCAAGAAACAAAGCAACTCCTGTCAAATCGGCAAGCGGAGAATTAAACAAAGATAACTTTCTCCAACCCTTATCCAAGATAGCTTCGTTATCTATATACTCAGGCAAATCTCTTGTCTCAATGCCTTCAAGCAAACCTTCCGTATTATCCGTAAAACACACAAATCTGTGCGGAATACTGAGGTTTTTTTCAACCATTTTGTATAATCTGTTAACATATTCCGGTCCGAATTTTGTTCCCCATTTAATGCATATAACGTTCTTATCCACTAACATTCTCCCTAAATTTACAATACCCTACCGACTAATTATATCACAAAATAAGTATTATGACTTTACATCATATTGTAAATTTTAAAATTTGTGATAAAGTTGTAATTAATGTATAAGTAGTTATTTATGAGGAATATTTTGCCTAAAGTTTCTGTTATCGTACCAATTTATAATGTCGAAAAATATTTGGAACAATGCTTAGATTCCTTAAAAAATCAGACATTAAAAGATATTGAAATCATTTGTGTTGACGACGGTTCAACAGATTCTTGCGGTGAAATTTGTGACCGATATGCTCAAAATGATGCAAGAATTAAAGTTATCCACAAAAAAAATTCAGGATACGGAAACAGTATAAACAGAGGTATAGAAGAAGCTCAAGGTAAATATGTCGGAATACTTGAATCTGACGATTTTGCCGATAAAAAAATGTACGAAAACCTCTGGAATTTGGCAGAACAACATCAGGCAGATAATGTAAAGTGCAGCTGGTATGACTATTTCACAGATTCGGATACCGCAATAAAAGTCGGTGCTATTTCTCCAAAGAAAGCAAATAAGGTTATTACATATAAAGATTTTCACGGAATTTTGAAAAACAGAACCGTAATTTGGGGCGGGATTTACAGGAGAGATTTTCTTGTTGCAAATAATATTAAATGTTTGGAAACTCCAGGAGCAAGTTTTCAAGATACCTCTTTTAATATAAAGACCCTTTTGCTCGCAAATCGTCTTGTCCTCACCGAAAAATCTTATATTTATTACAGAAAAGATAATATTAATTCTTCAGTAAAAAGTAAGGCAAAAGTTTATTTTATCTGTGAAGAATATGAAGAAATTACCAGGTTTTTAAACGAACACCCTGATATTAAACAAGAAATTAATTATAGAAAATTGATTAATGAATACAATCACTATATCTGGAATTTACTCAGAATATCACCTGAGTTTCGTTCTGATTTTATTGATAAATTTGCAGAAATTTTCAGCAAATACTATAACAACGATGAATTCGACAGCAGATTTTACAATAAAATTAAGAAAAAAGAACTTTTAACTCTATTCAATAACAAAGAAAAATTTTTCAAACTTATCAGAAGAAAATCTATAAAACAGCAACTTAGAGAAAAAAGAAAGCTTAAATTTTCTTTGAGAATAAGCTCTGCACGTATTAGTCTTGTTGCGTTCGGAAAACAACTTGTCCGACTGGAATTCTAATTTTTTGCATATTTTAAAAATGATTGAACTTTTGTCTGCATCATTTCTTCTATAATTAACCATTTCCCGTTTGGCTGCTTTTGCACTATCATATAAGTTTTTAATTTGTAATCTTCACCTGAAGGTTGGCGAAATGATGATATTTTATAACCATTATTAACCTGCATTGTGCAAATATTTGTGTATTTATTCTTGTACTTTTTTAGTTTTGCTGTTTTTTGCCCCAGTTTCAGTTGTTTTATGTATGTGTTCGTATCTGTTTCAACATCAACAAGCGTACCATCAGGTTTTACAACTTGTCTTATTATCTTCGCATGAGGTGAATACATATGTATTATTGACGAATTATAAGAATTTGCGGCATTAACATAATTATTAAAAAATTTTAAAGCTTCTTGTTTATCATCAGCAAATACAACAGTACCAAGGATAAAAAATGTAACCACAAATAATAAAAAATATTTAATAAATTTCATTTAAACATCTCCTGTTTATTGAATTTTAAATATCAGGAGAAAATTTTTCATTGTACTAAAGTAGAATTTTTTAATTTATTATTCTCGTCATCTTGCTTGTAAAGCTTTTTCTTTACTCTCTTTTATGCGTTTTTTATACAGCACAGTCTGAAACAAATTATACATCTTGTCACTGTCAACAACCGTAATTTGCGTTTTATTTTTCATAAAGTCAATATTTACAGACGGTCCTTCTGTCCTCTGCGCCGATTTGGCACAAATCTGTGCAAAACCTTTTGATGGTTTTCTTTCAAACACATTTTCCGTACTTATATTTACAATCTGAAATAAGCCCTCTTTCAAAATACTCAAGGGCTCTCTCCAGAATATTTCAAACGATTTGCGAATATCAAATTTTGCCATTTTGTAAATATTTATACTTTCTGTTTGAATTTGTTTATAAGAGAAAGAATATAATCTCTATCCGGCGCATTCGGACTCATTGATAAGTATTGAGTATAATATTTAATTGCACCTTGATAGTTTAATTCTCTTTCAAAAGACATTGCTTTCAACTTAGTAATATCAGGGCTGTTGTGATAAAAATCTATAGCCTTATTACAATATTCAATTGCTGAAGCGTAATTACCTTCCTTAAATTGTCTTTGTGCAATATCGAAAAATTCGTTTGATTTTGTTTCACACAAATCAATATAAGCTACACCGTTTTTAGCAATAATATTGTCAGGCTCTTGCATTAAAGCCTTTTTCAATGCTGTACGAGCTGTTCTGAATTGTTTGTTATGAACAAGAATTTCTGCTAAATAAAGTTCATCTTGAACATTATCAGCAAAATTTACAGCGTTTTCAAATGTGTAAACAGCATCACTTTCGCGACCTAGCGCTAAGTAAGCTTCTGCTTTAATTACATTATCCATAACAGAATCACCTGCAGATTGAACTATGTAATTCAAACTGTCTTTTGTCATCGGTAATTGGTGAGTTAATCTTGCAAGTTTAATTTTTGCAAGGTGGAAATCCAATCTGTTAGGAACACGTTCAATAGCTTTATTTATGTAGTCATAAGCAAGATAAAGTTCTTTGTTTGTTCTAACGTCACCGTTATGACCTCTATCCATAGACATTTCATAGTATGTATTTGCAAGACCTACAATTGCATCGTTGCCGTAAACACTGTCATCAACTAGTTTTGAATAGTAATCCAAAGCTTGAGTATATTTTCTTGTTTCCAATGACAAATCTGCAACTCTCATAATTGCATCATTATATCTTGGGTTAATTGCAAGAACGGTTTTTAACTGTTCCATAGCAAACTCTGCGTCAGAACGTTTTTCATAAACGTTAGCCAAATTAATATATGGACGAGAGTTTTCCGGTTTTACTGTAATTGCTTTTTTGAATGAATTGATAGCTGCTGCTTGGTTTCCTTGAACTAAATAACATTCACCTTGCAATGTCAAAGCAGGTGATGAATTCGGATTAATATGAATTGAGTGGTTTAACCAAGTAAGAGCTTTGTTGTAATCTTTTTGACGAACTGCAACTTGTCCTAAATGATACATTGCAGTAGGATTGTGAGAATTATACTTTAATGATTGCATCAAATATTTTTCTGCTTCTACCAGATTACCGTTAATTAATTCTAAATTACCAAGGTTATCATACGCTGTAGCAAATTGCGGATTTATCTTTAATGCAGTTTCAAATAAATCTTTTGCATCTGTTCTGTTACCCAGTTGTAATGTTGCAACACCCATTGCGTTGTATGCTTGATAATAATTACTGTCAGTATTAGCAGCTTTAACAAATTCTTTAATAGCATTATTTAATAATTCTTTTGAATCACGAATATATGTAACATCAGAAGAAGTTCTGCGTTTCATATATACAATACCTTGAGCATAATGCAAAGGTGCATAATTCGGATGGGAAGCTAACAATTTGTCAAGTTCTGTCTGAGCAGGAGCCAATTTATGTTGTTTAGCCATCCACAAAATTCTTAATGTTTGAGCTTCCAAATCATTTGGTGTAGCATTTAAAACTTCTTTCAAAGCCGCATCTGCTTCTTTGTAATTGTTATATTCAATCATTCTGTCTATTGATTGATATTTTTTATATACAGAAACATTACCTTTTGCAACTTTTGCTTGTAATTCTTGTGAGTATGCAGTTGAAACGCTTAAAATGCTTGTACAAATTAATGATGCTATGAGCAGTTTTTTGTAGTTCATGGTTAACTTCCCTTTACTATTATAATCCTTTTGAGTATATTGTATAATAGTTGTTATAAAAAATCAACAAGGTAATTATGGGTTTAAGCGAAAATTCAAAAAATAATCTGGAAGGATTTAAATCATATATTTTGATTGAAAAAAATTTTTCAAAACATACTGCAAGAGCTTACTGTACCGATATTTTAGATTTTTTGATTTGGCTTGATGACACATCTTGTGAAGAAGTATCTTTTTCAAAAGTGAGAGAATATTTACATTTTATTCAAAAATTTCAGTATAAAAAAACAACCCTTGCAAGAAAAATTGCAAGCCTGAGAACCTTTTATAAATACCTTTTCAGAGAAAAAAAAGTTGATGCAAATCCTGCAATGAATTTAAATTCCCCTAAACGACCTAAAAATTTACCAAAATTCCTCACAACGTATGAAATAGAACAAATTTTAAACAATACAAAAATTGAAACTCCTGCCGGATACAGAAATAAAGCTATATTAGAGCTTTTGTGGGCAACCGGAATGCGTATATCAGAGTTGAGCGGACTTAATTTTGAAGATTTAAATCTTGAAGAAAATGAAATTAGAGTTTTCGGAAAAGGTGCAAAAGAAAGAATCGTATTAATTTCGGAAAGAGCAAAATCATATCTTCAACGATATATTGAAACCGCACGTCCGCTGGTTGCTAAAGGGTATGAAGTAACTCAAGATGAAACTTCCCCGGTTTTCATAAATAATACCGGTTATCGTCTGCAAGCAAAAACCGTAAGAAATGTGATAAATGATATCGTAGAAAAAATTGACTTACCGAAACATGTCACTCCTCACGTTTTCAGACACAGTTTTGCTACCCATTTGATAGAAAACGGAGCTGATTTGAGGGTTGTACAAGAACTTTTGGGACACGCAAGTATCTCAAATACTCAGATTTACACCCACGTTTCATCTCAACATTTAAAAGATGTGTATAATGAAACACATCCGAGAGCTTAATTATTTTTTAAACAAATCTTTAACAGAAAACTTTTCACATTTGTCATTATGAAATTCCAATAACTGTTTCATTATCGGATTAGTTTGACGTGAAACTTTTTTGGCAGTTTCTTTCTTTTCTTCAATTTTTACACCGTCAATAACGGTTAAGTTTCTTTCGTCTTGTTCTCTCATAAGACAATTATACCTCTTTATATATAAATAAAAAAATACTTTACAAAATATTTGCCTTATTTTGATATAAAAAGTATATAATGTTACAAAATTTAATAGTTCGCTTACCTTCGCCTGTAAGGGCTAAAAATAACAAAATCTAAAAAGCATCCGTTTTGATAGGGTTTTTGAACTTTGTAATATTGCCTTGGAAAAGAAGTTTAACAGTACCTACAGGACCACTTCTGTGTTTTGCAATAATAATTTCAGATTCTCCTTTAGATGCTGCCTTAGCAACTTCGTCATCTTCCCCATCTTCAGCCTTTCTATAATACTCATCACGATAGATAAACATTACAATATCCGCGTCTTGCTCGATTGAACCTGATTCCCTCAAGTCTGAAAGCATCGGACGTTTATCCGTTCTGCTTTCTACTGCACGTGACAATTGCGAAAGTGCTATTACCGGTACATCGAGTTCTTTAGCAAGAGTTTTTAAACCTCTGGATATAGTTGATACCGTTTGAAAACGATCTTCTTTGCTGTTGCTGCTTTCCATCAATTGAAGATAGTCGATAACAACCAATCCTAAATCTTTTTCCTGCATTTTTAAGCGACGACATTTTGCCCTAATATCAGTTAATGTACAGCCTGCCGTATCATCAATAAATAAAGGTGCTTGAGCAAACTGGTTCATTGCATCTGCAAGCTTTTCCCAATCCTTGCTCTGCATATTGCCTGTTTTCAATCTTTGAGTATCAACTTCAGCAACAGAACACAGCATTCTCTGCATTAACTGTTGCTTTGACATTTCAAGTGAAAATATTGCAACAGGGGTTTTCGCTTTAATAGCAACATTTTGAGCAATATTCAAGACAAAAGCCGTTTTACCCATCGCAGGACGGGCTGCAAGAATAATTAAGTCTGAACGCTGCAAACCGTTCATCATTGCATCGAGTTCATAGAAATCTGTAGGAATACCAAGTAATTCATCTTTATGCTCATAGCGGTATTCTATTTTTTCATAAGTTTCAAGAACCAAATCTTTTACGTGAGTTAAGTCGCTTGTAGCTTTTCTGGAAGCTATATCAAAAATTAATCTTTCTGCACTATCAAGAGAAGAATCAATAGAATTCATATCATAACCGAATGAAACAATCTCCGAACCCGCATTGATCAAGGCTCTTTTTATGGCTTTTTCTTGAATAATTTTTGCATAATACTCAACGTTTGCCGTTGTGATAGCGTTATAACTTAAATCATTAACAAAAGCTCTTCCGCCGACAGCATCCAATTTCTGGTTATAATTCAAAACATCACAAACCGTGATAAGGTCAATTTTTTCATTCGAATTAAATAATTGAAGCATTGCTTCATAGACATACCTATGAGCAGGTTTATAAAAACTATCAGGTTTAAGGGTTTCTACAACTTTTGTTAAAACCCGCGGATTAACGAGGATTGCACCTAATACAGCCTCTTCCGCTTCTATATTCTGTGGTAGCAAATTTGATAATTCTTGTTTTTTTTCTTTTGCCGGCATGCCCGAATACTCCTTTTTAAACATGATACACCAACATAAGTATGAGAACAGTATTATTGACAAAAAATTTAAAAAAGTTTAGATTAGAATCTGTGTTTGATAATAAATTAAAGAAAATAGCTAAATATTTAATTGACAATAAACTGAATGTTGCTACCGCAGAATCTTGTACCGGAGGGCTTTTAAGTTCAAGGTTTACGGATATTTCAGGAAGCTCTGATTTTATAAAAGCAAATTTTGTAACCTATGCGAATAAAGCAAAACAAGAATATCTTAATGTTTCAAAAGAAATCCTTGATAACTTTGGTGCAGTAAGCAGAGAGTGTGCTTATGCTATGGCAGATGGTCTGCAAAAAAGTACCGGCTGCGATTTGGCGGTTTGTACAACAGGTATAGCCGGTCCGACAGGCGGTACAAAAGAAAAACCTGTTGGTTTGGTTTTTATATCGGTATATTTTCAAGGCAAAATAACTATAGAAAAAGTATTATTTCCACCTTTTTTACCAAGAAAACTAATGAAATTTATGTTTACCCAAAAAGCAATTGATATAATTTATAAAATTATTTCATAATAATTTGTGCAATAAGCTTAGGGTTTTCTTTAATAAGCGTATCTGCAAATACTCTTGCATCCATTTGGGTGATAACGATTGAAAGCAAGTCGTTAGGAAGCTCTTGAAGCATTTTTATTTTTTCTTCGGGTTCAATAACTGACATAGCTTTAACAACCTCAGGCTGCTGTTTATAAGTATGTATCATATTTGTATAAGCGTGTGCATCAAAATTTTGGAATAATTCAGTATGTTCCTTTGCCAATCCGAGAGTCAATTGTTGTTTTGCTATCGGCTGCATTGAAAGCATTGCGTCCTGAAACTGCAGCGGATTAAATTCTGAAATTTTTTCTATTATCTGGTCAGAGTTCAATTTATCTGCCGCTTCACCGCTTACACTTTCATACATTTGTGCAAGATACTCTTTTGGAATATAGGGCAAATGGTTTAAAACTTTGTTTTTTTCAATATCAGTATCGGTTAAAAACTTGTCCAGCTGGTCTTCCGGAAGGTATTGTATAATTTCTTCTTGAGAAAACATTTCAAAAACAGTCTTTACAAGCTGTTCTGACGGTATTTCCTCAAGCATTTTCATTAACTTATCTTGGGTAAAATATTTCAAACCTTCGTTTAAGTCAACCTCCTCCATTAACGGTAAGAAAACTCCAAGTTCGTTTGCTGTCATCTCATTTAATAATTCAAGTTTGTTGTTTGGATCAGCAAGTTTAAAGATTTTAACCAGCATATCGGGAGATTGAAATAATTCCTGAGCATACTTAACCGCCTGTTGATTTCCAGCCTCTGCTTCCGCTTCAACTATTTCTTCAATAGTCATTAAGGCATATTCCTGCTGCATTTTGTTCGCAGAAATATTCAACTTATACATTAACGTCGTTAGGTCGGTATCAATTACTATACTCATAGAAATAGCCTCTCTTAAATATAATAACGTTTTTAAGGGACCATGTTTTCATATTTTCAGGTATTCGTAACGTTTCTTAATAAAAATAATTTACTTAAATGATGATTTTTTAAGATAAAACCTTATAATCTAGGTATGAAGAAATTATGTTTAATACTTATTATAATTTCTATAACTCCGGCAAGCTGCTTTGGGGCTTTTTTCAGTAAACCTGCTTCTACAGAAAATATAGAGTCCACATCTAAAGGTTATATAGGGACTCTTCCTGACTTAACAAGGGAACAACAGCCCAGCGAAACAGCTGTTTCCACACCTATCTTTGATAAGGTAAATGATTTCCATTCTGCAAATGAGGTAAAACCAATCCCTAGAGATAATCCTGCTTTTGTAAATATAATACTCAAACAAGATAAAACATCTCCTTATATCAATGATTTGCAGGAATTTATTGAAATGCTTGAACAAATATATAATTCTATTGAAACCGAAGAAAATATACAAAGGTTTGCCGCAAGAGTTTATTTTCTTAACAAAAATGTAGAAAACTTTCAGGAAAAATATTCTAACAAACCTGAAAGCAGTTATATATCTTATGAAAAAATCCTTGAAGTAAGTCTTCACGCAAAGAATGTTTCAGAACTTCGAAGCGAAGCCGAAAAATATAAACCATATCTTGCATATACCGGTTCAGGTACTATTTATAATATTAATAATATTAATCAACAAATAAACTATTTAAAAACAGAAGTTGAAGAAATTATTAATATACTAAAAGAAACAAAATAAATATACCTAACAGGGTAATTGTCAGTATTATTTTTACCTCTACAATATAGTTATGAATAAGGTTTTGGATAATATTGATAACAAAAAGGTTATTTTTATTGAAGATATCAAATCTATCAACAAAGAAAACGATTTGTCCTCTAAACAATTATGCATCATTAAAACTGATTTTAATAACTTAACTACACTTAAAAACCTTATTAAAAATAACCCTAAAACAGAGTTTTGGTTAGCTTCTAGTGAAATTTCAAGAAAAAATATTTTATTAGCTAATAATTTTGGAATAAAAAATGTTTTGCCATATCCGTTTGATTTAAAGCTGGTTAGAGAATTTTTTAAAAAGAAGTCTCCGGAACCTGATAATAAAAATTATTTCAATGAAAACTCTTGTTGGATGAAGGATTTAAAGGTTATGATAGTTGACGATAATCCAATGAATGTAGAACTTCTCTCAGAAACATTGAAATGTCTGGGATTATCTATTCATACATTCTTAAAACCGCAAGATGCTCTGGATGCTCTAATTAAAGACAAGTTTGACTTATTTTTACTTGATATCATGATGCCCGAAATCTCAGGATTTGATTTGGCAAAACTTATCAAAACATCTGATATAAATAAAGATGTACCAATTGTATTTATATCTGCATTATCAGATTCGGAAAATAAAATAACAGGCTATGATCTTGGAAGTATTGCATATATTGAGAAACCTTTTGATGTAAATGTCGTAAGATCACAGGTGTTTAATATTTTAAAATACCATAAAATTCAAGATGCTATGAAAAAGACTAAAGAGTCTTTTGTTGCTATGGTTGCTCATGATTTAAAATCTCCGGTAAATGCAGAAATTACTGCACTTGAAATGCTGCTTAAGAATTTTCAAAATCATAAAGATACTAATAATGACGAAATTATCAACGATTTGCTTCAAGCTGCAAAGTATATGAAAAACCTTGTTGACAATATTCTGCATAAATACAAATTTGAAAATAACAAAATCATTTTACACAAAGAATATCATATAATTAGCTCACTTATAAAAGAATGTATATCAGAAGTAAAATATATTGCATCTGATAAAAACCAAAAGATTATATTTAATAATACTGCATATAATAATAGTATACTAATAGACTATATAGAAATAAAAAGAGTTATCCATAATCTCCTGTCAAACTCTATAGAACATACACCTAAAAATGCTCAAATTATTATTAATTTGTCTGAAAGTAAAAATAATATAACAGTCTTTATAGAAAATCCTATTAACGGGAAACTTCCAATAAGTATTGGAAAAATCTTTGAGGAGTTTGTTTCTTTTGCAAATAATTCAAAATGTGTAAATTCAGGACTCGGACTTTTTGTTGCAAAGAATATAATAAACGCTCACGGAGGAGAAATAAAAGCCAGTATTTTAAGCGATAATAAAATCAGATTTACTTTTTCAATTCCAAAAAAATAATAAATTGGTTTTATTTAACATAAAATTCTGCTTGTGTTAAAACTTGTGTCGGATTATCTTTTGAATAAACTTTCATTATATAAGAACCTTTATCATTTATTACAAAATAGTCTGTATAATATTTTTCTTCTTCATTTTTTAGTCTCACAGTACGTGTAATATAAAGACTATAACCTAAATAATCTTTACTTCCCTTTTTAATTATTTGGATATTTAAAATTTTTGAACGCTGTATTTCAGGCATCAAAATAAGATAATAAACTCTCTGTCCGGCAGCAAATACACTTGTATAATCCGTAACATTTTCTTTCGTTATAGGACGTTGATTAAACAATATACTTGCTTTTTGTGTGCAAGCAGTTGTTACAAAGATTAACATAACAACAACAAAAAGACTTATCAGTTTTTTCATTATTTTTTTAAACTCTTTATTCTATCCTCAACAGCAGAAACAGCAGAAGTATCTTTATTGAACTTTAAAAATAATTCATAGTTTTTTACAGCGTTAATATTGTTTTTTTCTGTTTCATAAGCAACAGCTAAAGCATAATAAGCGTATGCGTACTGATTGTTTATTTCAATTGCTTTATTAAAACATTTCTTACTGTCTTCAATTTGTTTTTTATTCGCATAAACTAAACCCAAATTAAACCAACCATCTGCATACTCAGGGTTTACAAATATTGATTTTTTATAAAAATCTATTGCGTTATTTTCATCATTTTTTATCTGATATATATTACCAATTTTCAACAAGGTTTCATAATCAGAAGGTTTTAACACTAATGCTTCTTTATAAAAACTCAAAGATTCATCGTAATTCTTTGTTTTAAAATACTCATCACCCTTTAAAATCAAAGCTTTATTCTTGTCTGCACTCACATTTTGCTCATTATTTTTTTTTGGCTGATTATTTTCATTAATAAAAACAGTCTGAATTTCTCCGGAATAAGATTCCGTATTATCCGATACTGAATTTATTTCTGATATAAAATCAGCAAATTCATTACTATACAATGATTTTTCAGGATTCAAAGAGATAGCTTTTTCATAATATTCTGTTGCCTTATCGTTAATTTTACAAGCTCTGTATGCTCTTGCCAGACCAAAATAAGCTTCGCTGTCTTTAGTTCCTCTTGATATTGCTTTTATAAAAATATCAATTGCATTAGAATAATTTTGTTTCGATAATTCTATTTGAGCTTGTGCAATAAGAGCTTCTGTTAAATTATTTTGTATAATCTCACTATCTTTCTGAGTTAATATTTCATTATACAAAGATATTGCTTCTTCATAATTTTCCAGAGCATGAAGAGCTATTGCTTTATCTGTTTTAACATCTATATCATTTGGATTTAGAATTAAAATCTCGTCATATAAACTTAGTGCTTTTTTATAATCTTTTTCAAAATGATAACAAGCAGCAAGAGATTTTAAAACCTCTTCATCTTTTACATCCATTGCAATTGATTTTTCAAAACTTTTAATTGCCTCTTTATAATTATTTTGACGTTGGTAAACTATACCCATATTTTTATAAACTCTTTTATCTTCAGGATAAGCTTGAGCATATTTTTTATATTCTGCAATTGCCTCTTTATTTTTAGACATATCAGCTAAGAGATTAGCATAATCAAATCGTAAAGAATTTAAATTCTCATCTTCTTTAAATATTGCATCAAATTGAGCCAACGCCAGTTCATTTTTCTCCAACGCCTGATATGATAGTGCCAAACATATCTTAGCAGTTAAATTCTCTGTGTTTTTATCTATTGACTTCTCTAAAAAACTGACAGCCTTTTCATAATCCCCTATATCAAACAAAGCTATACCATAATTTGCCCAATCATCAAAATGTGAATTGTTATTAATATAAATATTTTCATATTCTATAACAGCTTTATCAGATTGTTTATTAGCCAAGTAAGAATTAGCTAAATTTTTTCTTGCTTCCCAATGCTGCGAATAAGTATTTAAAAACAAGTTATAATTATCAATTGCTTCTTTATAATTTTTAGTTTGATACTGAACATTTGCAATATTCAAGTAATTATACTTATATTCAGGAAAAATTCTTAAAGCATTGTTATATGCACCCAAAGCTTCTGTATATTTCCCCTGAGTTTCATATATACTACCCAAACTTATATAAACAAAAGCATCGCTCGGACGAAGTTCTATGACTTTTGAATACATCTCTACAGCTTTATCCAAGTTATCTGTATCAGTATATAAACCGGCAAGTTTTGTATAAAGCATTGCATCATTTGGAGATAACTTAACAGCTTCCAAAACTTTTTCTATTGCACTGTTATATTCACGCTTATATTCTAATGTACAAGCTTCTTGGTATAAAGAACTTGCTTCAGGTGACATCGCAGAATATACAGGAGTAATACCTGCCAATGACAATATAAATGCCGTTATTATAATCTTCTTATTAATTTTCAGAACTCCTTATTTAACTTAAAGCTCTCTGCTTTAACATCTTAAAACTTTTGTTTATATAAAAATAAGAAAAGTTTTCGGATAACAATAATATATCAAAAAATTATATTTGTGTAAAGCTGTGAGAATAAACCTGACTACTTGTTAAAACCTTCACTGTTTTTATTATTTTAGCTTGTTCTTCATCAGATTTATTATATTTTATATCACTAATATCTAAAAAATTTTCTACCACATGGGCTATATTTAGATATAATTCATCTATTTCAGACAACGGTGTACCTGTATCCAGCATTCTCAAAACCCTTACAAGCTCATAATCTCCTGCATCCAATATTACAGCATCCAAACCTGCACCATAAGCTAAAACACCAAAAACTTTATTTATCAAAGGTCTTGTGCTATTTGGACATCCGTTTGAAATATTAGATAAACCAATAACTGTTTTTACGGGAGGATCAAAACTTTCCTTTATCATCTTTATGGTATCTAAAACTTCAGTAGCCTGACTTTGGTCAACACAAACCGGTAAAACTAACGGATCAAAGTAAATCTTACTACTCTCCAACCCTTTTTCCAAACATTTGTCATAAATATTAAAGGCTAATTCCATTCTGCCATCGGAATTTTTAGGAATACCATCTTCTTTATTCATAGTTAATGCTATTAAGTTACAATTATGCTCTAATGCAAGTGAAGTCAAGGTTTCAAGCTTGTCTATATCTGCAGAAGTACTATTAATAATAATCTGCTCAGGATTATTACAAACAGTAAAACCTTTTTTTAATTCATCTATATTTGTCGTATCAAAAGATAAACCTATATCAGATATATTTTGAATTTTTTCTGTTAACCAAGGTAAAATACCTTCAAGATTACCTTTTGCAGGTCCTACATTCAAATCAATAAAGTCCATGTTGTGCTGTAATTTAACTACCTTGTTAATAAAATCAATATCTTTATTAACAAGGGCTTCTCTAACATTTTTAGAAATTATATGAATATTTTCTCCGATTAATTGCATAAAAGAATTATAACATAATAATTATTATCTGAATACAGCATAACGTCATTGCAAGGAGGCAATAGCTTGCCGACGAAGCAATCCAGCTAATAGCTTAATCGTAAGATTTTAAAAGTATTTTTCTTTTGTTACTTTTCTCTTTTTACCTCGCAACTAAAAAGAGAAAAGTAACTCAAAAGAGAAAAACACGCAATTGTTTTCTTCGTCGCCTTCGGCGCCGATTTGATTGAATGGATGTTCGTTTTACTCGCTACGCTCGTAAAATCTGTATGGCTCACTATTGCACTTCGTGCACGTTCGCCAGAACTTTTCTCAAATAAAATACTCATTTATTAGTACGAGTAATACTGACAATAATTATTATGTAAATAAATTAATTCTTTTTGGTAATAGGCAAAATAAAAATTGTACGTTATAATAAGGACAATTAAAAATGGTGTGTTTATTTAATAGTGTAAAGGAGTAGACTATGGAAACAATAACAAAAGCTACAAGTCCTAAAAAAATCAAATCAAAATTCAATGATGAATTTGAAAAGTACTTAAAAAAACAATGCATGAAAACTACATTTAACGGAGTTGAACTTGAAACATTTTCTTGGTACAGAAAAGTTTTAGGATTGGCATAGAAATTATTTGTATACAAATTAACGAAAGACATCTGGATTTTTATTCAGATGTTTTTTGTTTTTCAAAGTTTTCTTTTATTTATTATATATTATATTAATAAATTAATATTAAAAAATAATCATCATAATAAGCTTCAATTATTTGTAGAAAACCTCTGAAAGTATTGATATAAATAGTTTTAAATATGTAGGTAAATTGTAGAAAACTTTATAATATATCTACATATAAAACAGATAACAACCATATTAAAAATAAGCCTGTAGAAAACTCATGAGTTTTCTACAAAAACAGCACAAGTTTTCTACAGTAGAAAAAGGAGTTTTTTACTATGCAGGATTTGTTTGTGGTTTTCCAACCATATTTATAAGGATATCAATAACTTTTGGCATTTGACAATGGAACGAATAATTTCCGTCGGAAAGAGAACACTTCTTACAATTGCAACCTATTGAATAACATTCAATTGCTTGTTCGGTCCAACTTTGAGTAATAGATGAGGATATATCTCCGTTTGTTCCGGGAGAATATTTACTTGTTTGTGCAGAATTAACAACCATACTTTCAACCCCCTCATTAAGTTATACCTAACCCAATATCATTTTAATTTATCAATGTATAATTTTAATCCTTTATTTAGATGAATTTTTTTGATATACATGTACTTATGGAAAAGATTGAATTATTAGCTCCGGCAAAAGATAAAGTTACAGCAATTATAGCAATAGAAAGTGGAGCAGATGCAATTTATATTGGAGCTCCTTCTTTTGGTGCACGTAAATCTGCATCAAATTCAATAGATGATATAAAAGAAGTGGTTGATTACGCTCATAAATTTAACGTAAAAGTCCACGTGACAGTTAATACAATTTTGAAGGATAATGAAATATCTGATGTAACAAAATTAATAGAGAAGCTTTACGATATAGGAGTTGATGCGCTAATTATCCAAGATATGGCTATTGTAAAATTAGCTATAGAGCATAAACTTCCACCAATAGTTTTACATATCAGTACACAATGCGATAACAGAGATTTAGAGAAGGTCAAATTTTTTGAGTGGATAGGTCTGTCAAGAGTAGTACTTGCTCGTGAATTATCAATAGAACAGATAAAAAACATTTCAAAAAACGTAGATATAGAACTTGAAACATTTATTCATGGAGCATTGTGTGTGAGTTACAGCGGACAATGTTATTTGAGTTACTTAAATGGTGGTCGCTCTGCTAATAGAGGAGAATGTGCACAACCTTGCAGAAAAAAATATACCCTTATAAATGATAAAGGAAAAGTTCTCGTTAAAGATAAGCATTTACTTTCATTAAAAGATTTTAATGCTTCGAAAAATATTTCAGACTTAATCAATGCTGGAGTTAAATCTTTCAAGATTGAGGGACGCCTGAAAGATAAGAATTATGTTAGAAATGTGGTTTCTTTCTACCGAAAAGAAATAGATAAATTTGCCTTAAAAACATCTTCAGGAAAAGTTTTTTGTGATTTTGAACCTGATGTTAATAAGAGTTTTAACAGAGGGTTTACAACTTATTTTCTTAATAAACGAGAAAATTGTTTTAGTATAAATACTCCTAAAATGCGCGGCGAAAGAATAGGTAAAGTTATAAAATCAGGATTAGGATGGGTTGAACTGGAAAATACTTCGGCAGAACTTCATCCACAAGACGGTATTTGTTATTTTGACAATAATGAACTTTCAGGCTGCCTTGTAAATAAAACAAGTGGTAATAAAATTTTTATAAACAAAAAGATAACTATAAACAAAGGTACACAAATTTTTAGAAATTATGATTTTGAATATGATAAAAAATTGTCGGTATCAAAAACCAAAAGACGTATTGGTGTAAAATTTGTTTATGAAAATAATAATTTAATAGTTTCAGATGAGGATAATAACACTATTTCTTTACCTGTTTTATCTGAAGAACCTCCTAAAAATCCTGAAAAAATGAAAGAAACATTAGTTTCCCAGCTAAATAAGACAGGAGATAGTGATTTTTATGTGTTAAGTGTTGAGGTAAAAGATGAATTTCCGTTTGTACCGGTTTCAGAAATTAATAAGTTAAGACGTGATATTTTAAATGATTTAATGATAAAGCGTTTGCAAAATTATAAGAGAGAAACTCAAAAACCACTGAAATATACGGAGTTTACCAAAGAAAAACTTGATTACAGAGGTAATGTTTACAATAATATCGCAAAAGATTTTTATAAAAATTGCAATTGTAATATTACAGAACCTGCATTTGAGGCTCTATCTGATTTTTCAGGCAAAGAACTTATGCGAACGAAACATTGTTTAAAATATGCACTAAACATGTGTAAAGCTCCCGATAGCCTTTTTTTAATTGATGAAAAAGGAAAGAAATATAAACTCAAATTTGACTGTAAAAACTGTGAAATGGTTATTATAAATGATAGTTCCGATGTAAATATTAAGTGATGTTACAAGATTGAAAAAATGTTTGTCTTTTTTTCTTGTACAAAATAAAATATTATTGGGAAATTTTGAGGGATTATTAATATGACAAACAGTACGCTTAAAGAGAGAACTTTAACTCCACAAGAAGTTAGAGCCATATTAAACACAGATAATAAAGAAATTATTGAACTTTGTAAAAAAGCTTCTATTCTACCAAGAAAAAATAGTCGTGGTATGACATATTTTTCTTATGAGGAAGTTAAGAATTTAAGAAAGGTTCAATCAATGAAAAATAAAGTATCAAATCCGGTTGCTGTTCATACAGAGTCTTCATCACAGGTTTCCGTTATGAATAATCTTTTGTCATCACTAAAAAATATGGAAAATACCTTAAGCGATAAGATAGCTCAAGTTATTGATGAAAAATTAGAAGGTATGGATGAAGTTGTTGTTGAATTAATCCGCTGCAAAACCGATAATGAAACTCTAAGACAAAAAATAGTTGATTTGAACAAAGAAGTTTATCAGTTGAAAAATAAATTAAACAGCTATAAACCTGTAGGTTTGGGTTTATATGTAAAAAAAGAACAACATACTTGGGAATAAAATAAGGAATAAAATATGGCTGTAAAAGAAAAAGACACAGAAGCTGCTTCAGTAACAGATGAAAGAAGTAAAGCTCTAAAATTAGCAATTGAAAAAATCGAAAAAGATTTTGGTAAAGGTGCCATTATGAAGTTAGGGGATAAAGCAACAGTAAATGTTGATGCTATCCCAACGGGAGCTTTAGCTCTCGATGTAGCTCTTGGTATAGGTGGTGTTCCACGCGGTCGTATTATAGAAGTTTACGGACCTGAAAGTTCAGGTAAAACTACATTGGCTCAACACATCGTTGCAGAATGTCAAAAACGTGGAGGTATAGCTGCTTATGTAGATGCAGAACATGCTTTGGATCCTGAATATGCAAGAAATTTAGGTGTAAAAGTTGACGATTTGCTTATTTCTCAACCTGATACAGGAGAACAGGCTCTTGATATTACCGAGGAGCTTGTACGTTCCGGTGCTGTTGATGTTGTAGTTGTTGATTCTGTTGCTGCACTTGTTCCAAAAGCAGAAATTGAAGGTTCAATGGAAGATCAGCAAATGGGGCTTCAAGCTCGTTTGATGAGTAAAGCATTAAGGAAATTAACCGGTATTATTGGTAAAACAAATACTACTGTTATATTTATCAATCAGTTAAGAATGAAAATAGGTGTTATGTATGGTAATCCGGAAACAACAACCGGTGGTAATGCTCTTAAATACTATGCAAGTGTTCGTTTGGAAATTAAACGTACAGAGGGCGTAAAAGGTGACGGGGAAGATATTGGTAACCATGTAAGAGTAAGAGTTTTGAAAAACAAAGTTGCACCTCCATTTAGAACTGCTGAATTTGATATTATATTTGGTAAAGGTATATGCAAAGTAGGGAATATTCTTGATGTTGCTGTTAACCTTGGTATAGTTAATAAAGCAGGTTCTTGGTTTAGCTTTAAAGAAGAAAAACTTGGACAGGGTAGAGATAAAGCAAGAGATTTCTTAACAGAAAACCCTGATATTCTTAGTGAAGTTGAGGCTCTTGTAAGGGAAAAACTGGCTGAATAATTTGTTTGTTAAGATTTATAAAGTTAAAATATACGTCTTAAAATAAGTTATATCAATATTTTTCATAAAATAAACATGTTTTTTATATTTAAACTAGCAACAAAAAACATGTTTATTTTTATAATAAAATATAAAATATACATTACAATAAGGAGGTAATTCTAAATGCAAGTAAGTGCTATTCAAAGTAGTTTAGGTTTTACAGCAAGAAGTAGCAAATCAAGAAACAACGAAAATACAAGAAATGTAGAAAATAATCAAGCTAACCATTCAAGTAAAGGTATGAGAAGTTTAGCTAAAGGAACAGTTGTCGGATTGATGCTTCTTCCTATGGCAGGTCCTATGATGACAAGTTGTGATAGTGAAGCTCTTTCAATTGCAGAGGCAAATGCAACAGCTAAGGTAGAAGGAACTCATCAATGTCATCATGATAGAGATACAGTAACTGTTCGTGACACTATTACACAAATTATTGAAAACAGAGATACAATTTTTATTAAGGATAAATTCGATTCTCCTGTAATTGATGCTGTAAGAGATTTCTTTGAAGCAAACGATATTGATTTAGGTGATGGTAGAATACCTCTAAGAGTTACTTATGTTGATGAACAAGGTGTACCTGCATATTACAAACAAGTATTTGATGGTAAATCTTCAAGCTACAACGAATTGAGCTATGATATCGACAGAACGCCATGGGATGACGAAGCTGGTTCTTTTGTAATCGGTACAGGTACAAGTTACGAAAATATTCGTTATTCATTAACAGGTGATGGTAAATTGTTAATGATGCGTTATGTTCCAAGAAACGGTGTAACAAAACCTACCGAAAGAGGGGATTGGCAATATTCTAACAGTGCTGTTTATGACATTAACAAAGGCGGCAAAGTTGTTAACAGAACAAAGAGAAATGATGATGGAACAAATGAATGGAGAGGTACTTTTACTCCCGGATATCTTCCATCTTCAATTACCGTAACTAACCCTTATGATACTGAGTGGAGTTATACAAACGTAAAACTTCTTACAGGTGATGCAGAAGATTAGTAATATAAATAAAAAAAAGAGAAGACGGTATTAATATAATACCGTCTTTTTTTATTTTTGTAAAAAATTTTGTTGTTTAGTTTTTATTTATCAGCTTTTATAATACAATAAAATTAAGGAAAAGGAGTATAAGGGTATGAAATTTGTTATTAAAAAAGAGGATTTATATAACGGGATAAAAATAGTAGAAAGAGCTACAAGTGTAAGAGCTTTGCAGCCTGTTTTGCTCAATATTCTTATCGAAACTATTGATAATTCCAAAATTAAACTTGTTGCAACAGATTTAGATTTAACAGTTATTGCAGAAGTTGATGCTCAGGTTGAAGAAGAAGGTAAAATTACCCTACCATCCAAAACTTTAAACGAAATTGTTTCAAAATTAGGTAACAAATTGATTACTGTTGAAAAAGCTCAAGATTCTTCAATTGTTAATATAACTTGTCAAAATTCAAAATTTGATATTATTGGGATTTCAGCAAACGAATTTCCTCCTGAAGTTCATAATGTAGAAATGAATGAAGATGAAAGTTTTGAAATAGAAGTAAAACCTTTGACAAAAGCTGTTCGTCAAGCAGGTTTTGCAGCTGCAAGTTATGAAACAAGTAATCTCTTATCAGGTATTGTGTGTGATATTTCAGGTGAAACTTTAGAAATAGCTTCTACAGACGGTAATAGATTAGCAAGGGTACGTGAAGTTATAAAAAATCAAGATAACAAAGCTCGTCAGCTCATTATCCCTTCAAGAACCTTAAATGAATTTATTAAGATGACTGCATTTATAGAAGATGACAGCGTTAAAGTTTATACCGAAAAAACAAAAATGATTATTAAATCTGAAAGAACTACGACAATTTCAAGATTATTGGAAGGTCAATTCCCTAAATATAATCAGCTTATTCCTTCAGAAAGTCCAAAAACAGCAACGGTTAAAGTTTCTGATATGGTGTCAGCTCTTGAACGTGTTGCAATTATGGTCAATGATAAAACAAGTATTGTAAAAATGGAATTTTCTGAAAATAAATTGAAATTGATGGCAGATACTCCTGATTCCGGTAAATCGGAAGAAGAATTAATTATTGGGTATTCAGGTGAAGAATTAGTTATCGCATTTAATTATAAATATGTTTTGGAAGCATTAAAAAATATTGATTGTGAAGAGGTTAATATAGGACTAAATACAGGATTGTCTGCAACTGTATTCAGACCAAATAGTGAAGAAGATTTTGTTTGTTTGATTATGCCTGTTCAAATCAGATAACTATTTTCTAAGTGATTCTGTTTCTATAAACATAACCATATAAAAATCAGAACTTGTTAATGTTGGATTTTTCTTCATAAAAGTTTTAACGTCAAATTTTTCAAGCCATTTGTCTGCTTTTTTGCATGCTTTTTCGTTATCACCAAGCTCTGTTTTAAGGTTTTGTATATAGTTTTTAACAAGGTAAATAATGTCATCTTCCGTAAGAAGCGGTAATCCGCCAATTCTTACTTCATCTTGTTGTTCTTCATCAAGAAGTCTTTTTTCTTTCTGTTTTTGCTCTTGACCTTTTTGTTTTTGACCATTTCCATCAGAAGATGTTGAGGATTCAATGCGTCTCCCGAACGGATTGTTCACAGAATTAAACATATATGCCTCTTTTCTGTCACTAAAAAAGTACCTACTGTAATATACGGTGATTTTAAAATTTTCTTTAAAAAATTAAACTGTTTGATGTAGAAAACTATCTGATTTTGTCAAAATAATTTTTTAAAACAGTATTACACTTTTCTTCCATTATTCCGCCATAAACTTTCAAAGAAGAGTTTTGAAATTTTCTTAAATCTATTTTCGAACCAAGAGCGCCGTAATTTGTGTCATAACTTCCAAAATAAACAGTTTTAATACGAGATTGAATAATTGCCCAAGCACACATAGGACAAGGTTCAAGTGTTACATACATCTCACAATCTTCTAATCTCCAATTTCTCAAAATTTTTTCAGCTTCTCTTATTGCAATTATTTCAGCATGAGCTGTTACATCCAAATCCCGTTCTTTTTTATTGCAAGCAGATGAGACAACTTGTCCGTTTTTTGTGATAACGGCTCCTACCGGAATATCAGAGCCGGAATTTTCAGCTTGTTTTATTGCCAAATCCATCATAACGAAGTAACCTCTGATTGTTCAAGATTTAATTCTATTTCAACACAGAAACCGCAGTCACTTGTAGAAGATAATGAAATTTTACCATTCATAGCTTCTATTAGACCTTTCACAATAAATAAACCAAGTCCCGTACCGCGTGTTGTTCTTGTTGTATTATCATCAAGTCTGATAAATTTTTCAAAAAGTTTGTTTAAATTTTTCTCAGGAATAATATCACAATCATTTTTTACGAATATTTTTACGGTGTCTTTTTCTATAATACCGTCAATGATAATTTTTGAATTAGTATATGCATATTTAACGGCATTTTCTATTAAATTTACAAAAACTTGTTCCAATCTGTTTTTATCACCCACTACATTTGGGAAATTTTCATCGATATTAATAACTATTTCTTTATTATCTTTATTTTTTACAAGAAGCTTAGCTGTTTCCAAAACTTCTGTAAGCCAAACAGGTTCAACATTTGTCCTAAGACGCATACCCTCAATATCAGGAATAGTAAGCAAATCTTCGATTAAACGTTTTAATCTTTCGGATTGTTCTTTGATAATCCGCAATGATTTTTGTTTTGTTTCTTCGTCAATAATAATATCTTGTCTCATAAGCCTTGAAGTATAGCCTTGAATACTTGTAAGCGGAGTTCTTAATTCATGACTTACTGTATCAATCAAATTTGAACGAAATTCATTTAGTTGTTTTAATTCAATGTTATTCTGTTTTAACTGAATATACGACTTATGAATTTCTCCTGCCATTCTATTGAATTCAAAAGCAAGAAAAACAATTTCATGTGGTGTAAATGCTGTTGTTAAAAGCCTTATTTGGCGTTCGTAATTACCTTTTGAAATAGCAATTATTCCTTTAAATAGTTGGCGTATGTTAATATAAAGATAATATGTGTACAAAGCTACGAGAAATATTATTACCAGTGTTGCAAACATAATTGATAAAAAAATCTTTGCTCTATTTTTGTTAATCATTTTGTTGGTAATATTTTCTGTCGTGTTAACAATAATTGTGATAGCAGGATTGTCTTTTTTTACGTATACGAGCGGTTGATTTTTTATATCGCCGAAAATTACAGGTTCATCAACTTTAAGTTCTTTTGGCAGTAATGCCAAGGTTTTGTTAAAGACTTCATCTGTATAATTATGAGCAGATATAAGCATACCGTCATTCATTAATACATATATTTGACGTTCTTCATCTTTTAGAGATTGAAATAAAGTGTTATGTAATCCTTCCAAACTATATGTTGCAACAAGGAATCCCCCACTTTCGATATTTATTGAAATTGTCGCTTTTTTATTCTCTTTATTTTTTGCCTGAATTTTAAGTAAATCCTCTGTTGAATTTGCGGTTTCTATTTTTTCACAGTGGTTAAAACTTTTTACAACAGATGAAAGGTACTTTTCACGTTCAGATTTATTTTTGATATATCTGAGGGAAAACTCAATCTGCTCAAGGTCTGTGTTTGTAGAATTTGCGAAAAAATCAATTTCATCAGATACCATATTGGCAATTAAAATGGCAGATTCTCTAAGTTGTGCTCTTACTGCTTGCTGGTTTACATTGTTAATTACAAGACCACAGATAGAAAGAGGAATAATTACTGCAAAACATACTACAACTGCTATTTGTTCAACAATTTTCAATCGTTTAAATTTAAAAAATCTCATATTAATTCTCTGTAAAAGGAGTTAGTTTGTATCCTACATTAGTAACTGTATGTAAATATTTTGGGTTTTTAGTATCCGGTTCAATCTTATTTCTTAAACCTCCAACATGAACCCTAAGCATTCTTACGTCCTCATTACTATCATAACCCCAAACCTCATCCAGTAATGTTGCAAGAGTTACAGGATTATTGAAATGCTGCATTAAACTGTATAATATTTCAAATTCTGTTGGTGTAAGTTTTGTACGTTTGTTAATTATAATACATTCTAATGTTTCCGGAAATATCTGAATATCACCTACATTAAGTATTTCATCAGAAATAGATTTCTTTTCTTCAATAGAATTTCTCCGGAGTAATACTCTTATCCTTAGTAGAACTTCTTGAATATCAAAGGGTTTTACAAGGTAGTCATCTGCACCACAATCAAAACCTTCTGTTTTATCATCAATAGTACCTTTTGCGGTGAGCATTAAAATAGGAATAGCTAATTTTGCCTGACGGACATTTTTACAAACATCAAAACCATTCATTTTTGGCATCATAACATCAAGTAAAATAAGGTCATAAGAATTATTAAGAGCTTTATTAAGTCCTTCTAAACCATCTTTTGCAGTGTCTACAAAGTAGCCGCTTTGAGCAATGTCAAATTCCAATAACTCTCTAATTTCATCATCATCGTCAACGATTAAAATTCGTTTTTGAACGTTAGTCATTATAAACCCTCTTTTTTACTAGATTTTACTCTATTACAATTCTTTTTTCAACTTTATATAACTTATTGTGAAGATTGCATTTAAAAAGGGTTATTTTCGCTCCAGTATAACCTGATAAAGAAACAGGCAACGTGTTGGATAGAATCAACTCTAACCCATTGTCTTGTGTTTTTAAACCTTATACCATGTCGTGAACGTTTAGGATTTTTGTGTGAAAAAGTATATTCTTCACAGTTAAATAATGAAAACTGACTTTTTGCCGCAAGTTTACATGCTTTCAGTATATTTTTCGCTAATGCTTCTTCTCCCATATTTTTAGCAAGGTAGTATGAAGCAATTAAACCTTCAGAACGTGCTCCGTCAGGATAATAATGATCTCCAAAATTGTAATAGTATCCACCTTCATAGTCAAGATATGGGGTTTCATCTGCTCTATACATGTGGGTCATCATCTCATTGGCATCTGTGTATACAAAGTTTAACCAATTCTTTTTTCTGAAATTTTTATCGTTTGCAAATTCTTCAATAGCTTGCATTAACCAAGCATCGGAAGGCAGTGCGGTAAACAGTTCAGAATATAATTCCGGACGATCGTTAACAATCCAATCAAGTGCTATTTTTGCTTTTTCACGAACTTTTTTATTTAAATCTTTGTTATCTTTATAATGATTCATGAATAAAGCAAGTCCAAGAAGAGCTTCTCCAGGATAATAGAATGAAAAAGTTTTTCTTCGTTCTTCATCAGACATATTTACAAGGGGTTCCCCATCCTGATATTCGGGATGAATATAATACCCCATAAGTTCTCCGCTTTCACACATTCTGCTCAGAATATGACGAACATATCCTTCAATATATTTATCAAAAGATTTATCTCCGGATGCAATTCGATACTGCATCATCATAATCAAAGCCAGTCCTGTGCCGCCTAATTTGCCTTTTTTGTTATAATATGCAAAATAAGCTTGTTCGCCATCGAAATCATGTTCTTTTGAAATTGAAACGGTAAATTCAATGGCTTTTCGTGCCGCATTAATATATTTTTCATTGTTTGTTTGAGTATATGCTCTTAAAAGAGTAATAGCACCACCACAATGTCTTAAGTCGTTATAATAAAGATTATCTATCTTTCGTGTTGGATGTTCGTGATCTTTAAAATTATCTTCAGCACAATCGTAATAGTATAAAAATCTTCCGTCGTCATACATATTATCAACCAGCCAATCGGAAGTTTTTATAAATTGAGCAAGAAGAGTATCATAATCAAATTTATCGTATAAAACATTTCCTCGATATATAGGGACACAAGAATTATGGAAAGTTACAAATGCCCTTGTTTTAATGAGATAAAGTTCATAATCACTAGATTGCTTAAACAACTTTAATCTTTCAGATTTACTATTTGTTAACTTTCCAATCTCTGTATTTTTAATCAATGTCACAAGAGCTTGATTTAATGATAAGTGACTATTAACTATAGCATCAGTAGGCATGTAAAAAGATGTAGTATTTGTGAAAATGTTTATTGCCTCTAACCCGTTAATACCAATTTCAAATCTGTCATTATCAAATTTTTCACTTTGAAGATGATTTAAATCTGTTAATTTTTTATCAATTACAAATTCTATTAAAATACGACATTTTTCAGGGTCTGCGATATCAAAATCTTTAAACCTTTTATTTTCTTTGATTTTGTCTAAATCTCTATTAATAGTTTCAATCATTGTGGGACGTCTGCTTCCATATCTTAAAGGTTTTAATCCTTCTTGAAACAATGTAATGTATGTGAAAGATAATTTAGGGTTAAAATCCCAAACTCCTGCAAAATCAAGATTTGAAAGTTTAACTGAAACACCATGTATCAATGCACTACGAATACGTTTAAGCAACGTTTCCATTACCGTAAAATCTTGTGAATAATATTCTTTTTCTTTTTCAATAAACAAACTGTAATCCATATTGCAATAATAACATATATTTTAAACTTTGTAAACAAATATTAAGTTAAATATAAAGAATCATGCAATTTATTAGATGAAAAAATCTTTATATAGATACGGGGATAAAAAATACCGGGGAAATTTAAAGGAGTTAAAAAATGGCAAGTTGGTTCAACAATCCATTTCTATTTTGTATGCAAAGACCTATGTTTTGGGGTAATACAGGATATTATACATTCCCTTCAATAAGAGGTGAATACCAAGCTAAATCTGCGGCGTTTTATGCTACAGCTTCTTTAAGTCCTTATTCTTGGTTTTCAAATTGGGGTGGTGGAGTACAAGTTAATGCTTACGACCCTGACATGTCTTTAGATACTATAATGCAACTGCAATGTCTGCAAAATAATCCGTATCATATTATAAGGTATAATAATCCAATTGATACTGCAGCTCAAGAACAAATGTTATTGGAAGCAAATAATAGAGGAAGAATTGAGGGTGATAAAGTACGTTTGAAAGTAAAATATATAATCGTAACAGATTCTACTAATGCATATTTAAATGAAATTAATGCATTGCTACAAACAGAAGGGCTTTCAGATGATAATAAAACTAAATTAGAAGCACTAAAAGCAAAAGTAGAAGCATTACAACAAAAAATAGCCCAATATGCTGAAGCTTCAGCCAGTAAACCTGTTGAAGAAGCTATTGCTGAAGTAGAAGCTATGAAAGGTGAACTTCTAGCTTTGAAAGATGAGGGAAAAGTTCTTGCTCAAGAAATTGCAAGTACAACACCGGAAAATCCAACGGATCCTACAGATCCGTCAGACCCAACAAATCCGTCAGATCCGTCAAATCCGACTCAACCTGCTGATGATGTTGTAGCACCAAATCCTCCGGGTGCGGTTCAAAATCCTGATGCAGTTGCAGATCCGGATGCGGTTGAAGATCCTATATTGGATGAAAACGGTAAAATTAAACTTGATAACGAAGATTTAACACTTGATGATGTTAGAAACACTTATAATGCATACAGACCACAATTAAATGAATTTTTGAAAACAGAGGGTCTTTCAGATGCAGATAAACAAGCTATTATAAATAAGTCTAAAGAACTTGTTGCAGCTATCAAAGAAAATAAACCTCCAAAAGATGCAGCTAAATTATACAACGAGTTAATTGATTTAGTTAAAGCTGCAGCTGATAACATAAATAATGCTGCGAATGAAGCCGAAGCAAACAGCAATAAAGAAAAAGTTGATAAATTAAAGAATATGTATACAGAAGAGCTTCGTCCTGAGTTAAATTATTTATTGAATGATCCTGATATTTCTGAAAAAGATAAAAAGGCTATTCTTGATAAGTCAAAAGCTCTTGTGGCAGCTTTTAATGCCAACAAACCTATAGAAGAAGTTAAAAAACTTTATGATGAAATGATTGAAGTTTTCGCCAAAGCCTCAGAAAATACTGAGAAAACTCGTAAAACAAAGGCAGTACAAATTTGTTCTGATTTATATACTGCTGCTAACGGCTTTGACTGGAGCTGGTGTGGGGAAAGTGCAAATGAAAAGAAAATAAAAGATACAGTATTAAATAAAATTACTGAATACAATGTTATTGATGTCTTGAAACAATGGAAAGAAGGCGGATATGATGAAAAAACCGGTCAAGATTGTTTATTACATACTTTATACGGAGAATTTGAGTTTAACACCAGTGGCATTAAGACAAAATTAACAAATCACATTCTTAATTGTATTAAAAAAGCTGCCGCAAAACTCGGTATTTTAGATGATATTCAGTCTAGTATTGCTGTCATAACAGGTGAATTAAATTGTACTTGTTGGAGTTATGAAAAGATATACAATGCATTCAATGAAATAATTGAAATTTTGCTGGCAAAAAAAGCATCAGGGGAACAACCGGCAAAATAATAAGATAAAAGGAGAAAACAAAATGGTTATTAAGTTATAATAATTTTGAAGATAGTGATTCCTCAATGTAAAAACGGTAAAGTTTAAGAACCGTTAGGTTAGTGTAGAAGATAGTTAAGCCTCTTTTAAATTTTAAGAGGCTTTTTTTTAAGCTAATAATTTAATAATATCTTCTTTTGTAATATTAGGATTAATTTCTTTTATAGAAGTAATTGATTTTGTGCTAATTTCTTCGTCAAAAAGTTTTTCAAGGAGTTCTCGATTATAATCATACAGAATAGAACCGTGTTGCAAAATGTAATTATTTTTTCTGCATTGAGCCGAACCGATAAGTTTTTTGCCTTTGTAACATAAGTCTGCTCCGGTTGAAATTAACATACAATAGTCAAATTTGGTATTAATCTTTTTGGATACACCAAATTCAAGTTCTATATCTATTTTGCGGAATTTATCAATTAAAATTTGAGAAATTTCCATATAGGATTTAGTAACATTTTTACCATTTTTCAAATAATTTACGGGACAAACATAACTGTATGTAATTTCATTATCATGAAACAAAGCTCTGCCCCCTGTAAGTCTTTTGACCAAATCAATACCGGTATCTTTTAGAAACTGTTTATCTATAAAAGTATCTGACTGATTTCTTCCTAACGAAACACATGCAGGAGACCATCCGTAAAGTCTAAAAATAGGATAATCAATACTATTTTTAATGGCAAAATCAAGCAAATCACTGTCAATTTGCATGTTTTCACAACCTGTTTTGGCTTCATAAGGTATAAATTTTACCATTCGTCTTCTCTTTTTTTTATATTTTCTTCAAATTGTTTAAACACATCACTTCCAACAAATTGCTCGAGAGCTGCCCGTTTGGAATAAAATACTGTACGAGCTTTATTTTGTTCGTCAACAGCGCTTCTGTAGTAAGCATCTGTGATTAAAATCAATTCTTTTGATAACGGTTGCGCTGCATCGTAGTACTTTTTACGTTGATTAGCGGTTTTTGTACACATATCGAACATTTTTTTTGATGTCACATAATCGTTATATAAATTTACTGTTTGTTGTTGCAAATCCTCTATTTTACGAATAAGTATAATCATATCGGCATCGGTTACTTTTGTGTACTTATAGTTAAGGGCTTTTGTATCTTGTGACATAATTCCAAAAATATTGCTGCCAAGCATTGAGCCTGTTGCTATAAGAGGATTACCTACACCTGCACCGACAAGAGTTGACATACTTGCTATTGTTGTTAAAACTTTTTTAACTGATTTTTCGCTTGGTTTATCTTCTTCCGGATTTGAAAGTTTGTATAAAGCAAAACTTATTGTATCACTTTTTGCGGCAGCACCTTGCCACAGAAGAGTCAAATCCTCATACATATCTGTTTCTTCAAGTTCAAGTTCTTTTGAAATTTCTTTAGACATACGTTTGATACTTAAATCAGCGTAGGTTAAGTCGTTCATGTCTATTTCGTTTAAATCTGCTTTAACTTTTTCTTGTTTAATATTTTGTTGAACTTCAACATATTTTTTTTCAGGGGTTTCTGTTAACCCGACTCTAAATGCCGGTTCTTTAATATTTGCATCATTGATATCGTCTAATTGTACGTCAGCAGCAAATGCAGGAGAAAAAAGGGTGCAAATTAAAGATAATATTAAAATTTTCTTCATTTAGTCTTTCCTCCGTTATTATAAAACGCGGTATTTGCGTTGTATTGGTACATATTCAAAGCATCTACAGCTTTTTTTCCTGCAAGGCGCTGCAATTCCATGTGATATTTTTTTGATTGCTGAAGATAGTAAAATTCTTCCATAACCATGTTGTCGTAGAGTGATGATGAAATTGTTATTTCCAACAAATCATCCTCTTCCATAGCTTTGGAATAATTTCTGTTATACAGCAAGAGTCTTGAACGTGTTTCTTTAAGTTGAGTAAGTGAACTCTTATAATTATAATAAGAATTAATAATTTTGTCCTGTAAATTTTCTATTAATCCTGCTAATTCAATCATTTCAGTATCGGTTAACGGAATTTCAGTAGGAACATTTTTTTTGTTTATAAGATTTTGTGCAAGACGTCCTGCTGCAAATGCTGAAGTTTGAACAAGGTAGTCTCCGCCCATCATAGATGGAGCAAAAGATGCACCTGCGACAAGAGCTGATAATGTTTTTGACATTAAAGAGGCGTGAATTCTTCTTTGACTTTCCGGTGTAGCCAGTTTTTTCAACGCAAATCCGATAACCTGATTGTTATCTACAGTTGCTTTCCAAAGAGATTCGATATCTTCAAGATCTTTTTCTTTTTGAAGTCTTATAATTTCCTGCAAAGTAGCCTCGTCATTAATCATAAGAGAACCTTTCAGATTAACGTCAGGTTTGGGAATTTCAATGCGTTCAGGTTTTACTCCATCAAGAACTATATCTTCTGCAAATACCTGATTACATATTCCTAATATTACAACCAACAAAACTAAGAACTTCTTCATAACAAAGTTATATCATAAGAAAAAGAATAAATCCAATGATTGATTTAGTTATAAATCTTAAGATGGTTCATCATATCTGCCTTAAAAAGTAAAATAAATAGTGTGAAAAAGAGGTTATTTTGAACAGTAAATCAGATAAATTAACATATAATCAAAACTCAAAATCGGAGTTAGCTGCAAGCTTCACATTACGTGCGGACGGTTTACGCGAAAAAAATCTTTATAAAGAGGCTGTTGCTATATACCTGAATGCGGTTTTGCTAAATAGAGAAGATGTTAGTTCTTATTATGGATTAGGAATATGTTATAAACATCTTCAAAATTATGCAAAAGCTATAAAAAATCTTGAAAAAGCTGCTGATTTAAAACCTGATTTTTACGAAGCATTTTATGAACTGGGAGTTTGCCATCTTGCAGAAGGTATTCCTTGTGGTGCAATAAAGAATTTTGTAAGAGCTATTCAGATTAACCCTGAAAATCCGAATGCTATTTTACAACTTGGTATTTCTCATGAACTATGCGATGAAGCTGATATGGCATTGATGATTTATCAAAAACTTATCGAAAATTCTCCAAATTTTGTCAAAGCTTACGAACACAAATCTACGTTATTAATGAAACTAGAACGATATAAAGAGGCGTTTGGAGTTTTGACTAATCTTATAAAAATACATCCTGACTATGCTTCTGCGTATCTTGGAATAGCAACTTGTCTTGATAAAACCGGCAGACAAGATGAAGCTCAACGATATTACAGGAAATTTTTGCAGAAAAAACCGCTTGATAACCATGCACAGTATGCAAAAAGCAGAATGGAAAAGCTAAAATCAGTTAAAAAGCGTGAAAATTATTTAAGTTTAGTATAATAAAAAGCCGGAAATGTTTCCGGCTTTTTGTTATTCTTCATCATCATTATTTGTTTTAATCTTATCAACAACCATTTTTGCCATTTCTTTAGCAATAATTCTTTGGGTTGCTTCCGGGCAGTTTTGAAGCATGTTCATAGCAGTTCTTACCGTTGAATCTATATCATACCAACGCCCTTTTCTGTTGTCGTCCAAACCGGAACCTACTGCATTGATAATATCTTCAACAGCTTCAAATTTTTCATCTTCAATATTATGTTCAATAATAATTTTGATGAGATTAAGTGCAACTCTGATTTGAGTTTCATCACTGCTATGTTCCAATGTTTCGATAGCCTGTGATAATACAGGGTCTTTGTCATACCAGCGTCTGTGTTTGTTGCTGTATTCTTCTTTCATGTCTCTTTCTCCTTTTATTTTAGTATCCTTAATTGTTTTTATGAGATTCTTCACCCTCCTGACCCGCCATCGACGGAGGGCTCAGAATGACGCCCATTATCCTTTTTTAAACATTACTCCTTTTGTACCTTTTGGATATTCCCATTTTAATGATTTTTTTTCGCAAGCAATACGACAGGCTCCGCATTCAAGGCAGTTTTCGTATTTGACAAGAAGCTTTTCTTCTTCTGCCATCCATTCGTATACCCCTGCAGGACAAACATTTTCACAAGGTCTGTATTCACAAGTCTTACAATCCTCATTATTCGGATTTAAATGAGAAACTTCATCAGGTGTGTATTTCAATGTTGCTAATTTTTTTTCTAATGTCATTTTATTAAAATACTCCATACAAGCTTAAGTATTGACCAAATATCATGTGTAAGCCCTTTTATGCCGCGCTGTTTTATGAAATTTATGATAAATTTGCGGTAAAGTTCACGTTTAGGTGTACTGTCAACGGAAGTAAACATCTCAAAAAAGGCGTTAATTTTTTTAAGATAAAACCCTAAGAAAACATCTTTTTTGTTATGAATGATGTCCATCAAGTTTCTGTATGTATACAGGTCTTTCATGATGAAAGATTTTTCCAATTTTTCCTGATAACGTGCAAGAGAATTTTCGCTTGTATCTTTTTTGCTAAGAGCTATAACAGCTGTTTCGCCTGCAATTTTCCCGCTAATCATAGCAAGATTAGTACCTTCCCAGTGCAAGTTGTTAACAAGCATTGCGGCATCTCCGATAACCATTACACCCGCCCCGCTTAGAGTCGGTATTTTTTTGTATCCGCCTTCCGGTATAAGGTGAGCTGAATATTCAATCACTTCTCCATCTTTAATTAGCGGTGCAATTGTCGGGTGTGATTTGATTTTTTGAAGTAAATCATAAGGTTTAACTTTATTTTTAGTAAGTTCATCAAGGGTAATCCCCAGTCCGATACTTATGCTGTCTTTATTTGTGTAAATAAATCCGAGTCCGAGTTTGCCGAGCATTGAGCCGCCAAAAAGCTCATAGATACAACCTTCATCGTCATTAATTAAAAATCTGTCATTAATTTTTTCTTTATCAAGTTTAATAACTTCTTTAACCGAAACTGCAACATCTTTCGGTTCAATATCTTTTCTAAACCCGATTTGTTTTGCAAGAAGTGAGTTTACGCCATCGGCAAGAATAACAATATCAGCGTAATACTCTTCAAGTTCGGTCTTAACTCCGACAACCTTTTCGTCTTCAACAATAAGTTCGCGTACAACCGTTTCTTCAACAAGGATGACACCTTCTTTTTTGGCTTCTTCAGCCATCCAGCGGTCAAATTTACCACGAATAACAGAATAACTTACGGCTTCTTCATGGTTCTTTCGGTAAGAAATTACAGTGCTATCCTCTTCTCCAAGAATAGTAAACTTGTGTTCGATATTTTTTCTTTCAAGAGGAGCTGTTTTTTCAAAATCAGGAAAGATTTCTTTTACGGCTTTGGCATAAATTGCTCCACCAAATACATTTTTGCTTCCTGCAAAAGTTCCGCGTTCTATTAAAACAACCTCATAACCTGCTCTTGCAATTGTAACTGCTGCAGAAACTCCTGCCGGACCTGCTCCCACAACAATAACGTCAGTTTTATTTTCTTTCAAATTCTCGCTCATAAACTCCTCTTATGCGTTAATATTATACAATAAATCTTGTTCATTGTAAAATAGTTCGTATGAATATAACTGCGGGTAAATATAAAGGACAGAAGATTACTGCACCTGATGAAAAAATTACACGTCCTACACTATCAAAAGTAAGGATGAGTGTTTTTAATACTTTGCAGGCTGTTTTAGATTTTGATGGAGCAAGTTTTCTCGATATGTTTGGCGGTTCCGGTGTTATGGGGCTTGAAGCCTTATCGAGAGGGTTTGACAACGTTGTAACAATAGAAAAACATCCGAAAGCTGCTGCTGTTATTAAAAATAATTATAAAAAATTCGAAAACGCACCGAAGCTTTTAATTGGGGATAGTTTAAAACTTGTTTCAAAGTTAGATGAAAAATTTGATGTAATTTATATTGATCCGCCATATTATTCCGGGGTCTACGAAGAGAGTTTAAACGCGGTAAAACATATTTCCGGCAGGGTTGTAATCCTTGAACATACTGTCGAGGTTGATTTCTCAGGCTGGGAACTAATAAAACAAAAAAAATACGGTGATAAGTTTATAACCTTTTTAACTTTGTAATTTAATTATTTAGTTTTTTAATTTCATTTTCAAGTAGTCCGGCAAATTCTTCATATTTAATACCAAAAGCTTCAGCGAATAATAAAAATTCAGTGAAATTTGGTTCAGTTTTTTCGTTTTTAATACTGTTAATAAAAGTTTCGCTTAATCCATATTTTGAATAATAACTTATATCTTTACCGTTTTCAATGAGTTTTTGACGAACAATTCTAGAGAATGCAGTTATTACTTTTTGTTTATTAATTTTTAATCTGTTTTTTCTATTATTCATAAATATGTTACCTTATCCTTAATTAATATAGTCTATATTTTCCAATATTAGTACATATATTCTATAAAAGTCAATATTTATATGGAAGTATAATGCTATTAGTAGAAAATAATTTATAATAATAGGGTATGAACGCTATAAATGAAGTAAAAATGTTAGCTGCCAAAAAAGGGTTGACTTTGACCTATTTGGCTAAATATTTATCAGAACATTCTGATAAGATTTATTCATTAGACACACTTTCAAAAAAATTACGTGCAAATACAATCAGATATTCTGAAATGAAAATTATAGCAAATGCACTCGGTATGGAATTGATGTTTCAAGATAAAATGTAATCTATTTTGTAATTTATCCCCAACTTGACGGTTGCTTTTTTTAATTTCCATAGTATTATTCAATTATGAAAAATTTGTTTATAAAATTATTTGCAATTATTGTTTTATTATCAGGAACGGCTTTTGCTTGGGGTAGTAAATCTGCCGTTGAAACTGCACCGGCTGCACCTACTCAGGTCGCTGCAGAACATATTCTTGTTAAAACCGCAGTAGAAGCCATGAAAATTAAGAAAGAAATTGATGAAGGTGGTAATTTTGAGTATTATGCCATGAAATATTCTCTTTGTCCGTCATCAAAGAACGGCGGATATCTGGGTTATTTCGGGCATGGTCAAATGGTACCGGAATTTGAAAGAAAAGCTTTTTCAATGGAGATTGGTGAAGTTTCAGCTCCTGTCAGAACTGATTTTGGCTGGCATTTAATCAAAGTTGTAGACAAAAAATAGTTAGTTTAAGTCAATTTCTTTAATATAATTCCTGTAAGTTTCTTTTAGCTTTTCAGGTGATAATATTTTGACATCTTTTCCCCATTTGAACAGGTGCCAGATGATTTCCAGCGGTCCGCTTGCTTGAAAAGTAACAAGAACTGTACCATCATCCTGTTTTTGAATTTTTTGTGTAGGGTGAAAATTATAACAAAGAATATCTTCTGCAATATTTGATGCAAAAAGTAGTTTCACATCCATAATTTCGCCTTGATAAACCCCGAAAGAACGTTTTGAATGTTCTTCAAGGTTAAAATCTCCTTTATCAAAAGTTTCGTTTGTAATTTTTAAATCCTTAACTTTGTGTAATATGTAATTATAGATTGCATCTCCTTTGGCATCTTCTTTTGCAATCAGATAAGTTTTTTCTCCATATATTACACCCAGAGGCTTAAGAATACGTTCCCTGTCATGATAAATACCTGTTATAACTTTCGAATTTTGGATAGCATCACGTACAACAGATAATATGGAAATATCTATATTATAATTTGGTTTTTGGCGAATAGCAAAACCTTCAGTATGTAAAAGCATTTCAATTTCATCCTCAAGAGAAGTGTGATGTTTAGTGTTTACTGCTTTTAGTTTTTCGATGGTTTTGTTTAGCGTTTCCGTTGATTTGGAATTGGTCAAAACTTCTTTTATTTGTTCTAAATTGGCTATTTCATCAGAGTTAAACGAAATTAATTTGCTGTATAAACGGTTCGAAAATCCCCAGTGTTTATAGTCATCTTGGATATAATCCAATTCTTCGAAATCGGGAAAAATATTTAATAAACTGTCACGCATCCTTTCAGCAGTACGGCGTGATACATTGTATCGTTCTTCTATTTCAGGGATGGTTACTCCTTGCGTACGTGATAAAATAAATGTTATTAAATCCAGTATATCTGAAACTCTTGAATATCTCGGTTTTACTTCCATAACAAACCTTTCTGTTAACAGTTTATCATAAAAAAATTCCGGCTTTTTAGCCGGATTACGGTGGATAAATTATTATATTAAGGTTTAGATTAGTTATATTTTTTGCTGAGATTTTTTTGATAGTTCATTACAATTTGAGCTACCGTAAAAAGTAAAAACATATTTAAAAAATTGTGGTATCCGTTGAAACTCAGCCACGCCATAATCCCGATTATTACAAGAACCAAAAAGTTGTGATAATTATCAAATCTGCTATTTGTACCGGATATAATTTTATTATAATTATATTTGTACATGTTATTGTAAGGATTTAATTTGATTGCTTTTCCGAGAAGTTTTGTTGCATTGTTATAATCATTTTTATATCTGTATAAAAACATTGCATAATCATTGAGTAAATCACTGTTTGCAGGGTTTAATTTTATTGCTTTTAAATATTCTCTTTTCAATTTTTCAACTTTATTCATTTTTCTCTCCTTAATATTCCTTTCTGTTTACAATATGAGAATACAAACTCAATACGTCAAAAACGGGTGTAACAAAAAACTTTTTTTTAAGTTTTATATAAAACGGAAAGATACAATTATGAAAATTACTCCAAATTTCCCTTATCAACAAACGTTTCAAGGTTTCGATGCAAGAAAATTGAAAGCTGTTGCAATGACCACAAATCAGAGCGGTATTGCCCAAGAAATGAAAAACATCTGCAATAAATATAATGTTGATGTTTGGTTGGCTTCACCAGATTCTCTTGTTTCGGATAATTTTGGAAATGTAGTTGAAACTTGCCCTTACACTCTTCCTTGGGCACAAGATATTCTTAGTATGATTTCCGGTGAGAAAATGCTTTATTCTTGGGCAGATGACGGTTTGGGTTGGTTATTGGAGGTGTTTAAAGGGTTTAAGGGTCACTCCGTTTATGACCATACTAAAGGCGGCAATTTCTTTATAGTTAAAAACGGATCTGCTGATGATATTTTTGTAGGAAGTAATGAAATAAAAAAATATAGAAAAGACAAAGGATATTTTTCGGATATATATGGAATAAAAAATGTACATATACTATCTCAACCCGATTATCATCTTGATTTGGGAATTCGTCCTTTGAATGATAAAAATGTTTTAGTATGTGATGATAATTTGATGGTGAATAAGATAAAAGAAGGTATTGATTTAATTACAAAAACTATACAAAACAATCCGTTGAATAGTAAGAGGTTAAAAGAAATTCAATATAATTTAAAATTTTTGTTAAATAATTTTTTAATATCAATTAAAGAAAATCCCTATGCTTCCTCAAATATTACCTTTAATCAAATATTAGATGCCGGATTTAATCCGATTAGAGTTCCGGCAAGGTTTTATACTACAGTACAACATGGAGATTTACAAAAAAGTTTGAAATATGATTTAAATTTTGCTAATGCGGTTGTATTTGAAAAACATAATAATGAGCTTGTTTATATTACAAACAAATCACAAATGGATAAAGCAATCGGTATTACACCTGAGATTGAGAATCAAACAGGATTTAGTTTCGAAAAAATATTTAAAGATGCATTGAAATCTTATGTAAAGGAAGAAGATACTTATTTTGTTTCAGAAAAAAATGCCGTTATGAGTGAGTTTTTACTCAAGAAAGATTGCGGAATACATTGTTTATGTGCTGAAATTCCTATATAAAAAGTGTTAAAATTTATTAAGCAAAATTTCAAAAACATGCAAATTTAATCTTTTACATGGTTTGAAACCCGCATAAATTAGTGCAATTTATCCCACTGAAAGGTTAATGAAGATGCTTCAATATATAAGCAATTTCAGATATAATACTCAAAACAGATTGAATTCAAATTTTGATATCAAATATTTGCAGGGTCGCATGAGTTCTTCGAATTTAAAACCTCTTCAATACGATTTAGTGTCATTTACCGGCATGTCTGCGCCATCACATTATAAATCAGTATTTGATTATCTTGCTGCGGATATATTAAGCAAAAACAAAAAATTCCAAGTTGATGGCAGTATGCTTTCATCTTCAAATATACAAAAAGCTATGGAAAAGCTATTTAATTTAAATAAAGTGTATGGACCGTATACTGAAAGTTTACCCGAAAAAATTAAATGGAAATCATATATTCCGGAAGAAGTAAGAGTTTTTTCTACCGATAAAATAAATGAAGCTCGTGCATCGCGTTTACAGCAATGGCAGAGATTTCTTGAATCTCCGGAATATGAAAAATCAGCTATAAATTATCCAGAACTTGTATCAGAAATTAACAATAATAAATCTCTTAAATTTATAATTTGGAATGCAATAAACAGTGAGATTAAACATAATAACAGGCATATTCCTGTTCCGTTTAATGCGAAAGCCTTGTATCAAACAATTGTCGGGTTTGAAAAAATTGAGCCGATTGATAGAGCAGTCAGATGTTCATCACCATCTTTTATAGAATGTTATACTCACAGACTTAGAGATAATTTACTTGAAAGTAAAGGACTTTCTGACAACAATTCTGTTTGGGTAAAAATTCCTTCAATCAAAAATGATTTGCATAATAAAGAAAGAAATATTTCTTCACTTGAAATATTAAGTTGTCGTAACTGGTGTACACGTTCAAGCGTAGACAAAGCCGAGGCTGCTCTTCAGGATGGTGATTTTTACATATATCTTGAAAGAGATAAAAATCGCCAATGGAAGCCTTTAATAGCTATGGCATCCAGTCGAGGCAAGATAGATCAAATTCAAGGGATAGAAAATAATAACATTATTCCGGTTAATCAACTTGATAATGTTAAAGAATTTATAAAAATATCAAAAATAAAATGTAACTCAGATATTATTTCTGAAGGTCCAAAAGCTTTGCAACAAATTTATATTAGTGAGAAGCTTGCGCAATTTGATGGAACTCTTGGAAAAACTCTTGATAAAGCTATAAGAGAAAAAGACGATTTCAGTATATTGTCTTTTTTGAATAAAAAGGTAAGTATTGCTGATGATAATTCTTATATAATAGGAACATATAAACCTTTTTATAATGCAAACCAAAATAGCGGAATATCTATTCCTTATTCAATGATGGGAATAGATGAAGATATTATGCTTCAAAATGTAAGAAGAATTGATGGCGATTTAATGTTGGATAATAAAAATAAATTATTTTCTTCTTCAATAACGGTATTTCCTCCGAAGCTGGAAACAGTAACAGGTAAAGTTGTATGTTCAAAACAACAATATGAAATGTTTGGAGAAGATATATTAAGGGTCATTGGAAATAATTCGAATAAGGTTATTATTCGTTAAAAATTTAAAATATTGATATTAAATATATTGATTTTTATATTATTTCCAGCATGCATAACTGTTTGTATTCACAATATTTACAAGTATCATTTTTCTTGTCACAAATACCGTCAAATTTCAGAGCTTTAATATTTTCGTAAACTTCTTTAATTTTATTTTCTATATAAATCATGTCGTCAGTTGAAAGTTCTTTATAAACATTTTTTTGATGGTTTTCTACATAGATGAGCCCTGTTTTTGAAACTTTTTTACCGGTTAATTTTTCAAAAGCATATTTGTAGAAACAAAGCTGGTTGTAATATCCTTCTTTTTCCTCTCCCGGTGCAACTTTTGATTCATTCACAGGTTTGCCGGTTTTATAGTCATAAAGCTCATAAGTCCCGTCCTTGTTAATTTCAATACGGTCAATTTTTCCTGAAATAAAATTTTCTCCGACTTGAACTGTATCAAGAGAAAGTTCTATATCTTCAATTTTTTCAGGCGGAGTTTCAACAAATCGCGGATAATAATCTTTCAAAGCATTCTCACCGCGGCGAATGAACATTTCCTTTTTAGATTCTGCGGAAAAAGGAACTTCATTAAGTAGTTTTTTAAATTGAGATAAAGTATCCTCGTATGAAGGATAAGAACCCGTTTTCTTTGCAATTCTTACTGCATTTTCAAACACGGCATGCATTGCGGTACCAAAGTTTGCGTTATCCCATTCTTTGTCTTCAATGTCAATTCCCATAACTTTTATGTAGAAAAATCTTCTTGGACATTTAAGGTAATCATTCAATCTTGAAGGGCTAAGGACAATTCTTTTGATTTGTTCTTTAATTTCATTTGTTAAAAATGCTCTGTTATCAAGAATTTCTTTTGAAATTGAGCGGAAAAACTCTTTTGTAAACTCATCATCATTGTATTCAAATTGTTCTTTCTCAAAATCAAAGTTATTAACAGGGGTTAAAAATTTAGTTATCTGTTGGGCTTTATCTCCATCGTTGTCTGCAAACGATAGGGTTAGGGCATATTTTGCACGTGTAATCCCAACAAAAAGAAGTTTTAAAAGTTCGGTTTCTTTTTTAAGTTGGGTTTCTTCTTTTGAAAGCGGAATATCTGTTATGAATTTATATTCGCCGGGCATTCTGAAATCTTCCCAAATACGTGCTGTCAAATTTGGAAGATAAACATGCTCAAATTCTCGACCCTTAGAGCCGTGATAAGTCACAAGTTGTATAGCATTACGTGTCATTGAATTTTTGTCAATTGTAATTTCTATTTCATTTTCAAGTGTTGAGTCCAAATATTCCAAAAAATTACTTAAACTTACGGTCGGGTTTGTTGCAGTAAATTCTGTTGCTTCATCAAGAAGTTTTTTAATACCCATGATATTTTCTGACTTGTTTTTATCTGATTTCATAAAGAATTCTAATATACCGGTACGATTAATAACTTCTACAATTATTTGTCGTAAATTATTTGTTGCAGCAAATTCTTTTAGATAATCGTATGTCTTTAAAAATTGAGAAATTTTTTCTGCATCAGTCCATTTATCAATTTTGCGCATATTAGTTATGAAATCTTTTTTATTAATTTTGTTTTCTCGAAATAATGTTCTATAATCCTCATAATGAATATTAAAAGGTTCTGCGAGCAATAATCCAAAAAGTTTGTCACTATGGATTGCGGAATTGAACAATGTTTTCATGTAAAAATAAATTAAAACAGAAGAGCGGATTTCAAAAATACTTTTACCCTCATCAATTTGATAAGGAATATTTCGCGCTTCAAGTAATTCTGCAAAATGTGAAAGTTCTGCTCGTTTTTTTGAAATAATTGCAATTTGAGATAATTGTTTTTCTCCTTCTTTATTAATTGGACAATTAGAGTTTAAAATATGTTCTATATCATCGACAATATGATTATATTCTTGTATCAAGTCTCCAAATTGCCAACGACGAATTTTTCGTTCTTTTGAGATTACACTTTGATTTTTAGCTGTGAGTTTTTTAGAAATATTATAGCTCTTAAATATTTCATTATTTTCAAGACGAGTTTCGTCTTGGCTAATAACTGCATAACTTAAATCAAGAATATTTTGTGCCGAACGATTATTTTCTTCAAGACAAATAACTTTTGTATCGGGATATTTTGTTAGGAAATTTTCAAGATTATCACTTTTTGCGCCTTGAAAACCGTAAATAATCTGGTCATCATCTCCTACAACAAAAATGTTTTTTTCTTGAACTCCTTCTAATAAGTTGAAAATAATCGCATTTTGCAGGTTATTTGTATCTTGATATTCATCAACCAAAAAGTATTTGTATTTTCCTGCTACTTCCTTTAAAAAAGCAGAATCTGTTTCAAACTGATCAAGTACAAAATTAATCATATCTGAAAAATCTATGTAATTATTTGCAAACATTTTGTTTGAATAAACTTCAAAAATTTGCCATAATTCTTTAGCTTTTTCAATATTTGTTTTAATTTTTTCTATTTCATTATAACGGGTTTTATTTTGGGTTTTTCCTGCCTGTTCACGTTCATAAATCTCGCTCTCAATTTCCTTAATTCTTGGCATTAAAGATGGATTTGTCTCAATGTTTGACATATAGGTTTCTTTATCAATACGAAGAGATTTAAGTTTTGGAATATAATTCAGAAAATCTTTAACGAAATGATATTTATCTGCTCGCGGAGCAACAAATACTTGCGGTTTAACCTCGTCAATGGCTTCTTTCATAAGTTGAATAGCATTCGTATCCGAAATAAGTTTAACATTAGCTGACAGGTTGAACTGCATTGGGTTTTGCTTAATAATATCATTACAGAATGAGTGGTATGTAAAAATATCAACGGAAGATGCAAGAACTCCCATTTCTTTAATTAGGCGTTCTCTCATTTCACCTGCTGCGGCATCAGAAAATGTAAGGCAAAGAATAGTATCAGGCTTTACTCCTTTTTCAAGCATACCTTTTATACGTTGAATAACCGTAAAAGTTTTACCTGTTCCGGGTCCTGCAAGAACCATGATTTTCCCGTCAACAGTATCAATACATTCCTGTTGCTTAATATTTGGTTTTATTTCAGCCATACTTAATCTCTCCTCAGAGATATTATATTATAATTGTGTATGGCTGTCTATTTTATTTTTGTCCGTTAAAAGCTTGAATACCCAGATACCTTGCAGAGGCACCAAGTTCTTGTTCAATCCTGATTAACTGGTTATATTTAGCCATTCTGTCAGAACGTGAAGCTGAACCTGTTTTAATTTGTCCGCAGTTTGTCGCAACTGCAAGATCTGCAATAAATGTATCCTCAGTTTCTCCTGAACGATGTGATACAATTGAGGTATAACCGCCTGCTCTGGCTGTTGTTATTGCATCAAGGGTTTCTGAAAGAGTTCCTATTTGGTTAACTTTTATTAGGATGGAGTTAGCTACATTCCGTCTTATTCCTTCAGCCAGACGTCTGGTATTTGTTACAAACAAATCATCTCCGACGAGTTGACATTTGCAGCCTATTTTTTGAGTAAGTAAAGACCATCCGTCCCAATCTTGTTCCGCCATGCCGTCTTCGATTGAAATAATAGGATATTTTTCTACCCAATTGGTTAAAAATTCAGCCATTTCCTCACTGCTTAAAACTTTATTTTCACCGGCAAGAGTATATTTGCCGTCTTGATAAAATTCTGATGACGCAACATCAAGGCATATTTTTATTTGTTCGGTGTCATATCCGGCTTTATCAATTGCTTCAAGAATTACTTCAATCCCTTCTTCATTAGACTTAAGATTAGGTGCAAAACCGCCTTCATCTCCTACAGATGTTGCCATACCTTTTTTATGTAATACTTTTTTAAGTGTATGGAAAATTTCTGCTCCCATTCTAATAGCTTCTTGAAAATTGTAAGCTCCGACCGGTGCAATCATAAACTCCTGAAAATCTATATTATTTTCAGCATGTGCTCCGCCGTTTATAATATTCATCATTGGGACAGGTAATATACTTGCATTTAATCCGCCAAGATATTTATACAATGGCATTCTATATGCAAGAGAAGCTGCTTTTGCTACAGCTAAGGATACTCCTAGAATAGAGTTTGCACCCAGTTTTGATTTGTTTTCGGTGCCGTCAATTTCAATCATAATATTATCTATTTGCTGCTGGTTGGAAGCATCTTCACCGATAAGTTCAGGTGCAATAACGTTATTAACGTTATTAACTGCGTGAGTAACACCTTTTCCAAGGTAATAGTTCTCATCACCATCACGAAGTTCAAGTGCCTCAAAAATACCTGTTGATGCGCCGGATGGCACGGCAGCTCGTCCGATAATTCCGCCTGATAATTTTACATCTACTTCAACTGTCGGATTTCCTCTCGAATCCAAAATTTGACGTGCTACTATATCTTCAATGAATGTTGATGCTGCCATAAAGATTCTCCTATATAATTTACCATTAGTTATGCAGTCATTGTGTATTAAAAAAGTTATTCCGTCAATAGGTAAATATTATAATTTTTGCCAAACGTTTGCCAGATGTTCATTCGTTTGATTAAGTGGTTTAAATCCGAGTCTCAACATAACAGATGGAACTATTTCCGAATTAAAAAATTGTTGTTCTTCATTTCTTCCAAATACAAGAATTCCTTTCGGACAAAGACTTCTTCTAATATTTTGTCCAAGATTTTCTATAATTTCTTCAGCATTAATTTTTAGTCTTCTAAAAGAACCACTTTCAACATTATTAGTTATAATATGGTATAAGGCATTTCTAAACAATATAACATTAGCACTTTTGTCACTAACTATATTATTAATGTCCATTATATCACCTTCAATAAACTCACAATTAGATGCTTTTCCTTCTTTTAATTTAAATAGTTTACTTTCAATTTCAAAAGGAAACGGATTTGACAAAGCGTCTTTAAGTAAATTTTTTATTCTTGCAAAAAAAGAGATTTTTTTGTGTGAATTTGGGTTTTCGCATGGTTCAAAGAATTCTTGAAACAGATTTCTGTATTCTCTTTCTTTTTCGCTTAAGTTTTTTACATTACTTGTCCATAAAAAAGCATCATCAAAAGCACTGCAAGTTGGTGCGGTTACCAATAAATCATCCGGATTATATTCTTTTGGTTTTTGCATAAGGTATTTTCTGCTTTTTGCTCTGCTAATTGATTGTTCACTAACATCAAAACCTAAAATTTCTATTTTATCTTTTATGCTGTTTAGTAGCATGCTGTAAGTTACAGCTTCTTCTCCGGTAGAACAGCCCCCCGAAATAATTCTGATTTTATCACTATTATAAAAAGTGTTTGTTATATAATTTTTGACAAATTCATTTGTCTGCTTGTCACGAAAAAATCCGGTTTCGTGAATTAACCAAGTAAACCCTTTTTTACAGGTTTTTTCAGCTCCGAAATGCCCTTGAAAAGATGGGGAGTATATTGACGAATTTTGAATAAAATCGACCATACTCATCCAATGACCCTAAATTCATATAATTGCGTATTTAGCTTTATAATGATATAAAACTTAACAACTTTTAGCTTTTAGATTGTTCCAGTTCTACAATTTCGCTTTCGTTAACAAGATTTTTGCCGATAGCTTTTTCAAGAGCAGCTTTTGATGAATTATATTCATAAAGTGTATTATAATAAGCTAATTGAGCTTCTTGATATGTTATTTGAGCTTCTCTTAATTCTATCGGACTGGCTTCTCCAACCCTATATCTTCCGTATGAAAGTTCATAATTCTCTTTAGATTGTTTTACTTGTAATATAGCTACAGGAATTTGAGCTTTTTTTTCTGCAAGTTTAAGATAAGCATTTTGAATTTCCAGATAGATTTGGTTTTGAGTGTTTTGGGCATTAGCAAGTTCTTTATCATAAAGATATTTGGCTTCTTTAATTTCATTTCTGATTAACATTCCGTTAACAGTCGGGAAATTTAAATATCCGCCAACGTTATAACCGTAGTTGCTGTTCCAGCTTGCACCGCCTCGTTGATATTGACCTTCGACAGAAAGTGTTGGGAAATAGGATTTTTTAACCAGTTTTACGGTTTGTTTTGCACTTTCAACTTTAATTTCCGCAAGTTTGAGTTCAGGTCTTGATTCTCGTGCTATATCAACTGCTTTATTAAGGTTAATATCTACCGGAATATAATCCAGTCTTTCTTGTACATTATATTGGTCAATAAACGGAACACCCATAACGTTATTTAATTGTGCAATTGCAAGATTAACAGCATTATTAGCCTGAATTAAGTTTAGTTTTGAGTTACTAAGATTTGATTCGGCAATAGTTACATCGACTTTAGGATTCATACCGATTTTATAAAATGCTTTCGCCTGATCGTAAAATAATTCGAATTTATGGACCGTATCTTCTGCAACTCTCTTATTCTCCATTGCTAGAAGAAGTGCATAATATGCATTTTTGGTTTGATAAATTACATCATTAATAACTCCTGTCAAAGAAGCTTTATAACCTTCATAATCTAAACGCCTGATAGTTGCCTGATTTTGGGTAACCCCGAAGTCATATAACATTTGCTGCAATGTAACTTGTCCGAGTAAGTAGTAATTAAACGTCAAGTTTCTTCCGAACACGTCAGACAACTGTAATTGACGAATTCTGGTATATCCTGTTTGCCAGCTTAATTGAGGAAAATAATTTGACCATACTTGTTTAATTCTGGAATCTGAAGCAAGAGTATCTTGAAATGCTGCGTTAATTTGCGGATTATTTCCAAGAGCTATTTCCAAACATTTTTCAAGAGTCATATCTACATTTTCCTGAACGGAGCCTTCTATTGTAATAGATTTCTCTTCAGGATTTTGTTGCGGTAAAACTTTTTCCGCAGAAGGATATTCTTTTTCATTAATTTCATTTCCTATCTTAGTTTTTGCATCAGCTAAGGTCGGAAAACTTATCAATCCTAATATTAAACTTGTTGTAACTATTTTCTTTAACATTATTATTTATCCTTCTTTTTACCAAATTTACGAGCTGTAAATACTTTAAATTCCTCAACCATAACGTAGAACGCCGGAATTAAGAAAGTTCCGATAAACGCAACAGACATCATCCCGCCGAGTACGGTCATACCGACAGAGTTACGGCTTGCAGCACCTGCCCCTGTCGCAAATACGAGCGGAAGCAGACCTAAGATGAACGCAATGTTTGTCATCATTACGGCTCTGAACCTTAATTTTGCTGCTTGGACTGCAGCGTCTTTTATAGACATGCCTTTTTGGTGTGCGTCTTTTGCAAACTCAATAATCAAGATTGCTTGTTTTGTACTTAAACCAATCAGCATAACAAGCCCGATTTGAGCATAAATATCAAGCGAATAACCTGAAACATACTGGAAGAATAATGCGCCGATCAATGCAACAGGAGAAATCAAAAGTACTGCAAGCGGAAGCATCCAGCTTTCGTACAATCCGACAAGGAACAAGTATACGAATATAAGTGACATTGCAAGAATTGGTCCGATTTGACCACTTGATTGTTGTTCCTGCAAAGAACTGCCTGACCATGAGAAGCCCATATCTTTTGGCAAAACTTTATCGGAAATTTCTGCCATTTTAGCCATTGCCTGTCCTGAACTTACTCCACTTCTTGCCATACCGTTAATCGTAATTGCAGGGTACATATTAAATCTGGTTAAGCTGTAAGGACCTACAATTGACTTAACTTTTACGACAGAAGACAACGGAACCATTTTTCCGAAATTGTTTTTAACAAATATTTTTTCTAAATCAGACGGTTTTTCTCTGAACTGAGAATCTGCCTGCAAGTAAACACGATATACACGACCGTATTTGTTAAAGTCGTTTACGTAACTTTTACCGAAGTATGCAGCAAGCGCGCTGTAAATTTCTGATATAGAAACATTTTGTGCCATTGCTTTCGCTGCATCAACATCTATTAATAATTGCGGAAGGTTTGCGGTGTATGATGTGTAAACCATTGAAAATGCTGCATCTTTATTTGCTTCAGCTATTAATTTAACCGCTTCATCATAAAGTTGTTGAGGGGTTCTGTTACCCTTATCGAGTAGCTGGTATTCAAACCCGCCGAACATACCAAGACCTGAAATTGAAGGCGGAGCGAATGACGCAATCGTTGCAGACGGATAGTTTGCAAATTGTTTTTGAACCCTTCCGAGAATACTTTGCATTTGCAATTCTTTTTTCTTACGGTGTGACCACTCATCAAGTTCTGATACAATTAAAGCTGTGTTTTCACCTGAAAATCCTACCAATGCAATGGTGTTTTTAATCCCAGGAATATTAATAAGTTGATTTTCTATTTCAGTTGTAACACCGTCGGTACGAGAAGCTGAAGAACCGTCAGGGAGCTGGATTTGCGTAAAAATAGCACCTTTATCTTCCGTAGGTAAGAAACCTGTAGGAAGGATTTTAAACATCCCTACAATAAATAAAACTATTACCACAAAGGCTGTGAGAGTCATTTTTGAAGAATTAATAAAAAACTTTGCACCTTCAAGGTATTTGTCGCGGACGTTATTAAACCAATCATCAAATTTTTGAATAAATTCGAAGTCCGCTTTTTCTTCTCCTGATTTCAAAATCATAGTACAAAGCGCAGGGGAAAGAGTAAGCGCAACAACGGTAGAAAGCCCGATTGAAGAAGCGATACATAGCGCGAATTGTCTGAACATTTGCCCTGTAATCCCTGCCATAAATGATACGGGAACAAATACCGCCATCAAAACAAGAGATGTTGCAAGAACCGCACCGAATACTTCAACCATAGTAACTTCGGTCGCTTCTTTAGGGTTTTTACCTTCCTGAATATGTCGCTGGGTGTTTTCTAACACAACAATCGCATCGTCTACTACAAGACCTACTGCGAGTACAAGCCCGAATAAAATCAAAAGGTTTATCGAGAACCCGAGTACATTCATAAATATAAATACCCCGATTAATGAAACAGGAATTGCACAAATCGGAATGAATGCAGCGCGCGCTGTTCCTAAGAATAAGTAGGTAACTATACCTACAAGAAGGATTGCCAGAGCAATTGCGTTAATAACTTCTTTGATTGATTCGCGTACAAATTCTGTTTCGTCACGCTGGATTTTATATTCAATACCTTGTGGGAAGCCTTTACTTAATTCTGCCATTTTCTTTTGAATTTTATTTGACAAATCTATGGCATTAGCTTCAGGAAGTTGTGTAATTGATATAATCGCTGAGTTTTTACCGCTTATACGTGAGAAGTATGAATAACTTTCCGCTCCGAGTTCAACCCGTGCAATATCTTTTAACTTAATTTGTGAACCGTCGGGTTTTGAACGAATAATTATATTTTCAAATTGTTCTACATCCTGTAGACGTCCTTTAGTTCTCAAAGTAAGCTTAATAAGCTGTTTATTTACCATCGGTTCAACCCCTAAATCACCTGCAGGTGTTTGGGTGTTTTGGGATTGGATTGCAGAATTAACTTCGCTTACGGAAACTCCGAGGTTAGCCATTTTTGCAGCATCGAGCCAAACTCTCATCGAATAATCTGACGACCCGAAAACTGCAACCGAACCAACGCCTTTAATACGTGCAAGTTCATCTTTTACGTAAATAGATGCATAGTTTGCTATATATAAAGAATCGTATGTTTTTGACGGTGAGTTCATTGATATCATTACGATACCCGGACCGCCTGTTGATTTATATACGGACATCCCGTATCTTTTAACCTCTTCAGGCAAACGCGGAGTTACAAGCTGTAATCTGTTCTGAACGTTAACAACAGCCATATCCGGATCAGAATCAATATTAAAATATAAAGTCAACTTATAAGTTCCATTTTGTGATGTTGAAGACATATATATCATGTTTTCAACCCCGTTTAATTGAGCTTCAACGGGAGCGGCAATCGTAGATTCTATTACGTCTGAGCTTGCGCCTGCATAAGTTGCGCTAACAACTACCTGCGGAGGTGTGATTGACGGATATTCTTCCAGCGGAAGTTGTGTCATTAAAAGAGCACCCGCAAGCATAATAACCAAAGAGATTACTATCGCAAGTTTTGGGCGTTTTATGAATAAGTTTCCTTGTTTTTGTTCGTTCATTTTTATAAGTTTCCTTTATTTAATAGCTAATAGAGGCATAGATGCTAGAATGCCAGCTATTTATGTAAAAGATTTTGTCTCTTTGCATCTTATTTATCAGAGGTATTTTTTGCAGCTTCTTTAGTTTTTACAGGTTGCCCGGGGGTAATCTTTTGTATACCGTCAATAACAACTTTATCATCTGTTTTTAGACCTTCTTTGACAATCCAATTCTGTCCGTATTGTCCGTTAACTTTTATGTAAACAAGTTGCGGAAGGTTTTGTTCATCAATTTTATAAACATATTTACCTGCTTGGTTTTCCTGTACAGCTGTAAGCGGTATAATTGGAGTTTTTACAGGATTATTTGAGTATAACTTAACTGTTACAAATTCACCGTGAAGAAGCTGATTGTTAGGGTTTTTGAAAGTTGCTCTCATCGTAACTGTGCCTGTTGCTTCGTCAATTTTGTTGTCGTGGAAGTCTTGTGTTCCTTCAAGCGCATATTTTTCTCCGTTAGAGAAATAGAGTTCAACTCTTCTATTTTTGTTATTTACCCCGTCCGCGTTTGAAATAGACGCAAAATCCTTTGAATCCATAGGGAAAGTTACATAAATCGGGTCAACACTGTTGATTGTTGTAAGTGCTCCTGATGTCGGGGTTACATAGTTTCCGAGGGTTACATTAATTATACCGATTTGCCCATCTACAGGAGCTTTAACCATTGTATAACCGAGGTTTCTGTTAGAATCGCTGTATCTTGCATTTGCAGAGGCAAGCTGGGCTTTGAGGGAATCTCGTTGAGACAAAATATTATCATACTGAGATTTTGCGATGTAATCTTTTTCAACAAGTTCTTTTGCACGTACAAGTTGTTTTTCTGCATAATCAAGCTGTGCTCTTAAATTTGCAACATCAGCTTTTGCAACATTTGCAGCATTTGAATATTCCGCAGGTTCAATCTGAAAAAGAGTTTGTCCTGCTTTTACGTAATCACCTTCTTTAAAAAAGCTTTTTTGTAAGTAACCTGCAATACGAGCCATAACGTCAACTCTATATTTAGAAACTACTCTTCCGGGAGCTTCAAAGCTTCTTATAATATCAGCATCTTGAACTTTTTGAACAGTAACTTCCGGCAAAGGTCTGTTTTTCATTGCTTTTCTAGATTTCATGTTATTATATATTGAAACACCGTACCTTGCCGCAATTGCAGCTAAAATTACGGTTATCAAAATAATTATATTTTTTTTCATTTCTCTCCCCTTATAGTATATTTTTGAATGCTTTTTGTTGCATTCGCAACAAAAATTATATTATAATCAAAACTTAACTGTCAAGAATAAATATGGGTATAATATGTATTAAAACATAGTTTTAAGAATGCTTTTAATAGTTTACTTGAAGTTAAATAATGAATCAAAAATGCCTTCCGAATACGTCGGATGTGCAAAACAAACTTCCTTAAGTTGTTCAGTGCTTATCTCATTTTGTATTGCTATTAATAATTGTTGAATAAGGGAGGAAGCTTCTTTTGAGATGATATGTGCTCCTACTATTTTATCATTTTGAGATAATATCTTAATGAATCCGTCAGAGCAGTTGTCACAATGTGATTTTCCTAATGCAGATATTAAAAGCATTGATTTTTTATATTGACCAACTTCCAAATCTTGTTCACGTTTTCCAACCCAAGCTATTTCAGGATTACCGTATATAACGGAAGGAACAAGGTTTTTATCGAAATAAATATCATCAATTTCATGTACTGCTTGTTTTATAGCATAATGTGCAAGCTGAATTTCTCCGCAAACATCACCGAGATAAACTACTCCGTCAATTTTGTTTGTTTTATGTGTTTTACGTCCAACAGCTACCAGCACTTTTTCTGCTTCAATAATTTCGCCGGAGGAGAGATAAATCTTACAAAGGTTTTCACGTTCGATTTTTGTAACAGTGTTTCCCTTTATTATTCGAATTTTTTTTGTTTTAAACAAACGTTCAATTCGTTTAGAAACTTCAATGTCTGCTGCCGGTAACAAATTTTCGGCACATTCAATTATTGTAACCTCAACTCCGAATGCTGAAAATATTCTTGACCATTCTATCCCTATGGCTCCTGATCCTATAACAGCAATACTTTTTGGTAACTCTATCAAATTTAAAACATCATCTGAACTTAAAACTTTTTCACCGTCAAATTCCATGCCCGTAAAAGTTTTAGGTTCGGAACCTGTTGCAACTATAACTTTGTCACATAAATATTTTTCGCCGTTTGAGATAATAGTATTTTTGTCAATAATTTCGGCTTCAGAATTTATAATATTAATTTTGTTGTTTTTCAGAGTTAATTCTAAGGATTTTCTAAGTTTTGAAACGATTTGATTTTTTCTTTCAATTACCTTGCAAAAATCAACTTTTGCATCATTAACAAAAATTCCGAGGTCTTCTGCACCCTTAATTTCTTCAAATAGCTCCGCACTATGAAGTATTGATTTTGTCGGAATACAACCACGATTTAAACAAATACCGCCGACACAATCTTTCTCAAATAAAACTACACTCAAACCCTTACCAGAAGCATGCAGGGCCGCGGTATAACCTGCAGGTCCTGCACCAATAATTCCTATGTTATAATTCATTAAAAAACCTTATTAAAATCTTTTTGTGCTGCTGCCTTCAGAAGAAAATCCTGAGCCAAAGTTAACTGTTCCAAAATTCCAGTAAGAGTTAGGATCATTTTTCTGAGTGCCCAAACGAAATTTACCCTTTTGTTTTTTGCCTTTAGCAGACACAGGCACTTCTTGTTGTTCTGTAACTTGAGGTTGAATAACTTCTGTAGATGGTGAATATAATACTGTTCCACCTGCAAAAGCTGCCGGTGCAAAACATAATATACTTAAAATAATTGCCAAATTTCTCATTTTAGGAATCTCCTTTGTAATAATATTATACAATTATTTAAACGAAAAACAACATATTTCTGTGCTATTACGTTAAGAAATTGTAACATGTAAATACGTATTTTATAAAAATATATAATAGAAATTATGAGAGAACGATTACCTGAATATTTAAAAAGATCGATAATTAATACCGAAACAACAAAAAATGTCAGACATATATTAAAAAATCATTGTCTGAATACGGTATGCGAAAATGCAAGATGTCCAAATAAGAATGAATGCTATACAAAAAATACGGCAACTTTTCTTATAATGGGAAACATCTGTACGAGGAATTGTCGTTACTGTAATATTTCTTGTCAAAAACCGGAACCGCTTGATAAAAATGAACCTGTAAATGTTGCCCGTGCTGTCAAAGATTTAGGGCTAAGGTATGCGGTTATTACATCGGTTACACGAGACGATTTACCTGATGGTGGGGCAGAACACTTTGCACATTGTGTTGAAGAAATCAAAAAACTAACCCCCAATGTTAAAATAGAAATTCTTACCCCCGATTTTAAAGGAGATGCGAATGCATTAAATACAATAATTAATGCAAAACCTGATGTATTTAATCATAACATTGAAGCAGTTAGGGAAGTTTTTAAAGCAGTTCGTCCGCAGGGGGATTATCAGCGTTCGTTAAATGTTTTAGAGTACACTAAAGCTAACAGTTCTATTACAACAAAATCAGGGCTAATGGTTGGACTTGGTGAAACTTTTGAACAAATAGAAAGTACTCTTATTGATTTAAAAAATGTCGGTTGCGATATTGTTACAATCGGTCAGTATATTCAGCCGTCAAAGCAGCATTTTGATGTATCAAAATATTATACTCTTGAAGAATTTGAAAAGCTTCAAAAACTTGCTGTAAAAATCGGTATAAAACATTATCAAATTAATCCGCTTGTAAGAAGCTCATACCGCGCGGCTGAAATGGTTTAAAACTTCTAATTATTCAACAGCTCAAGTTTGCCATTATTTCTGCACTTTTGCCGATTGAACTTTGTTGTTTACAAAATCAAAAAACTCACCTACTTCATTTTCGTCTTTGAATGCTCTGTGTGGGATAAAATGGGCCATATAATCCGACACGAAAATCAGAATATTTTTACCGGTATTATAAGTATCAACAACACCTGACCATTGAATTTTACCGGAAATTGCTTCGGAAGTGATTATTAAGCAATCTTCTTCAATCTCAACGGTTCTGTTTAGAGAAGAGTTATTGAACAGTCTGAAAGTTGCTTTTGTCCCTTGTCCGAAACAATCATTTATACTTACAAAATACATTATAACTGTAAGTATAACCATTGTTATTATTGGAATTCCCAGCATACCGACAAGATAAGTTAAATATGCAAATATAAATTCAAGATTTACAGATGTAAGCGGAGGAAAACCGTTAATGACTATGCAAAAAATCATAACAACAATCGCTCCTGTAAAAAAAGCTTTTAACCATACTTTTTTCATATATTTGCGCATTCTTGGCAATTTATAAGAATATTTTACATAATCTCTGATATCTTCTTTAGTGATAGTAAAATTCAATTTTTCCATAAATATTTATTACTCTTGTTCATTATTGTCAAGTAAGCTGCCTTGTTCAACGTTTTCGTTTGCTTCAGCTTCAGCTTTCATATTATCCTTGATAATGGTTTCATCATTATCAGGATTTACGATTTTGTTAACTGAGCAAACCGTATCGTTATCAGTCAGATTTTGAGCTCTGACACCTGTTGCAGGTCTGCCCTGACAAGAGATTGAGCCTGCGTTCAGTCTTGTTACAACTCCGTTTGCAGTTACCATCATGATATCATCGGTATCTTTTACGATAGTCAATGCCACAAGTCTTGATGATGCTGATTTAAACTTAGTTGCAATCAAACCTAAACCGCCTCTATTTTGGCTTCTGAACTCAGAAAGTTTTGTACGTTTTCCGAAACCGTCAGAAGTTACTACAAGCAAGTCTGCATCATAGTCACGAGGAACGATATCACAACCGATAATTTCGTCACCGCTTCTGAGTTTCATAGATGTTACGCCTCTTGCGCTTCTTCCGAGCGGTCTTAAGTCTTGGATTGGGAATCTTATTGCCATACCGCAAGATGTACCGATAATTATTTCGTCTTTTGCGGTTGCAAGTTTTACCCAGCATAGGCTGTCGCCTTCATCCAAACCGATTGCGATAATACCGTTACGTCTGATATTTGCAAAGTTATCTAATTCAATACGTTTGATGTAACCTTTTTTAGTTAACATAATAAGGTTAGCATCATGTGAGAATGTGCTTACAGGGACTACCGCAGTGATTGTTTCATCCTGATCTATCGGAAGAACGTTTACAATCGGAAGTCCTTTAGCCTGACGTCCGCCTTCTGGGAAGTCGTAAACATTCAAGCTGTAAACCGTACCCTTAGAAGAGAAGAACAATACTTTATCGTGCATCATTGCAGTAAAGAAGTGTTGAATATCGTCATCTTCTTTTGTTTTAATACCTGATTTGCCACGAGTTGCACGGTTTTGACGTTCAAATGTATCTAGTGAAATACGTTTCAAATATCCCTGATGAGTAATAAATACTGCCATTGGAGTATTTGGAGTTAAATCTTCGATTGTAACTTCACCTTGTTCAGGGATGATTTGGGTTTTTCTGTCATCTCCGTATTTTTCTTTATCTTCAAGCAATTCGCCTTTGATTATGTCAAGGATTTTTTGACGGCTTGCAAGAATATCTTCGTATTCGGCGATTTTCTTTAATAATTCGTCGTATTCAGCCTTAACCTTATCTTGTTCCAATCCTGTCAATCTTCTCAATTGCATTTCAAGGATTGCGTTTGCCTGATCAACATCAAGTCCGAATCTGCTCATTAAACCTTCGCGAGCTTCGTCGGTTGTTTTTGACTTTTTGATAAGTTCGATAACTTCATCAATTGAACCCAATGCAATAATCAAACCTGCCAAGATATGAGCACGAACTTTAGCTTTTTTCAGGAAGAAAATTGTTCTTCTTGTGACGATTTCAACCCTGTGTTCAACAAATTCGCTGAGAACATCGTACAAATTCATCAATCTAGGTTGTTTGCCGCAAAGAGCAAGCATATTCACACCGAAAGTTGTTGCAAGTTGAGTATATTTGAATAAGTTATTTTTAACAACATCAGGTTTTGCGTCGCGTTTAAGCTCGATTACGATACGCATACCGTCTCTGTCGGATTCATCACGGATATCTGAGATACCGTTAATTCTCTGGTCTTTAACAAGTTCTGCAATTTTTTCGATAAGAACCGATTTATTAACCTGATAAGGAATTTCGGTAATAACAATTGCCGTACGGCTTTGACGTCCGCCTCCGCCTGCGATTTCTTCAAAACCGGCAACGGCTTGCATTTTTATTGAGCCTCTTCCTGTTTCGTAAGCTTGTCTGATTTCGTTTAACCCCACTATTGTTGCAGCAGTCGGGAAGTCAGGACCTTTTACGTATTCCATTAATTCAGCAACCGTGATATTAGGGTTATCAATCAAAGCAATAGTACCGTCAACGATTTCACAAAGGTTATGAGGAGGAATGTTTGTAGCCATACCAACCGCAATACCAGAAACACCGTTTAGTAAAAGCATAGGAAGTCTTACCGGAAGAACTGAAGGTTCTTGGAGCGAGCCGTCGAAGTTTGGTTCAAACTCAACTGTTTCACAATCAATATCGGCAAGCATTGATTGAGTAATTTTATGCATACGAGCTTCTGTATAACGCATTGCGGCTGCACCGTCACCGTCAACAGAACCAAAGTTTCCGTGACCGTCAACTACAAGATATCTTGTGTTAAAGTCTTGAGCAAGACGAACAAGAGCTTCGTAAACAGAACTGTCGCCGTGCGGGTGATATTTACCGAGAACTTCCCCAACGATACGGGCACATTTTTTAAACGGTTTGTCAGGAGTCATACCAAGCTCGTTCATCGCATACAAAATACGTCTGTGTACCGGTTTTAAACCGTCTCTTACGTCAGGTAATGCACGTCCGACAATAACGCTCATTGCGTAGTCAATATATGAACGTTTCATTTCCTCTCTGATATTAACCGGAATAATTTTACCGTCTTCAAACATATTTTGTTGGCTCATTATAATACTCTCTCCCCTAAGTTTGCTATATCTTAGCTATAGTATAGCACAAATATACCAATTTGGGTAATATTAAATTTATCTTTACATAAATGAGTTCAGAACTTTTGTGCTATAATAGATTTTACGAGGTATTTATGAAAAAGAAATTTATTATATTGTTGGGGATGTTACTCCTTGCTCTGCCTTCCTTTGGAATTGAAGAAAGTGAAATTATAAGAGAACAATCAATTCAAAATCGTTTTGATGATATCGGAACAAAAATCTTAAATGCAAATAAAGTTCCGCGGCGGGTTGTTTTCGTATATGCTAATGCTGACAAAAAAGCTAAACTTAAGCTCGATAAAACAATGTCAAATCGTCAGGTCGTTTTATATAATAATACTTATAAATATACCGAAAATGACGATGAGCTTGCGGCATTTATTGCACGTGAAATTGTTCTTGCCGCAAAATCTTATGACGGAAAATTTAGGGGTGGTTTAAATACTTTGCAAATAAAAGTTTCGCCGAAAAAATACGAAATTATTGCTGATAAATTGGCTGTAGATTCTATGGTTAATGCAGGTTATAACCCGATTGGTTTAATTACATATATTAATAAATCTGAACCGCAGCATAGATTCGACGGGCTTTCAAGCAAGAATTTGACATCAAAGCGGCTGGCTGTAATTTATGAATATATTTATACAAGATATCCGTATTTTCTTGTGAATAATGAGTATCTTGAAAATGAACATTATCAAAATTTTTTGTTAACCTCTCAAGAGAACAGAAAACGATTAATGAAAAAAATAAAAACAGGTTCAACAAAAAGAGTAAAATATGAGTAAGTTTTGGAATTTAGTTTTAATATTATTTTTGCTGTTTTGCGGGAGTGTAAAGGCTGAGCCTTTGCTTTCGGATGAGTTTGTAGACAGAATGATGCAGGATAAAGTTTATGAAAAGCCTGAACCTTTTTTAAATTACAACTTTGAAAATACTGATTCCGTAGAAATAAAGTTGGCTATTGTAACACCTATTAAATCTGAAACGCAGGTTTATGAGGGAGAAACTGTTAAATTCAGGGTTACATCTGACGTTCACTATAAAGGCAGAGTTATAATTCCTCGTCATACGATAGTTCCTGCGAAAGTTTCTGTTGTGATTAAAAGTGGTATGAACGGAATTCCTGCAAGTATAATATTTGGTGATTTTGAATTTGAAAATATAAATAAACATCTTATTTCTGATTTTTATGAAATTAAAGGACAAGACAGAAGTTTGCTTGTATTTCCTCTGAAATGGGCATTGACAATTTTACCGCCAAGCGGTTCTTTGACAAATTTTATCAAAGGTGGGCATGCAAAGTTAAAATCGGATAAAATGGTTAAGATTTATTATTACCCGAATTGGTGTAAATAATTTTTATGCTAGAATATTAGCATTGACTAAAATAGGAAAAAATTATGATTACAACAAATAAATTAACTGTGAGATTTGGTTCACAAACTCTTTTTGAAAATGTTTCGATAAAATTTGTTCCGGGCAACTGCTACGGCGTTATTGGTGCTAACGGAGCAGGGAAAAGTACTCTGTTAAGAGTTCTTTCAGGTGCTATAGAACCTACTTCCGGAGAAATTAGTATAAGTAAAGGACAACGTATTGCGGTTCTTAAGCAAAACCACTTTGAATTCGATGAATACACTGTTCTCGATACCGTAATTATGGGTCACAAAAAGCTTTATGACATTATGAAAGAACGTGACGCGCTTTACGCAAAGCCTGATTTTAATGATGAAGACGGTATCAAAGCTGCTCATTTAGAAGAAGAATTTGCAGAACTTGACGGCTGGCAGGCGGAATCTATGGCTGCAACTTTGCTTTCCGAATTGGGTATTGCTGATGAATTTCATCATTCTTATATGAAGGATTTAGCAGGCAGCGAGAAAGTCCGTGTGTTATTGGCACAAGCACTTTTCGGCAACCCTGATATTCTGCTTCTCGATGAACCTACAAACCACCTTGATATCGCGACTATTAACTGGCTTGAAAACTTCTTGATTGATTTTCCAAACCTCGTTATCGTGGTTTCACACGACAGAAAGTTTCTTGACAGTGTTTGTACCCACATGGCGGATATTGATTACAAAAATATTCAGCTTTATACAGGGAATTACTCTTTCTGGTCGCAGGCAAGCCAGCTGATTAAAAAGCAAAAAGAAGAACAGAATAAAAAGACCGAAGAAAAAATGGAAGAACTTAAAGCATTTATCGCAAGATTTAGTGCAAATGCTTCAAAAGCTAAGCAGGCTACTTCAAGAAAAAATATGCTTGATAAACTTTCATTAGAAGAAATTAAGCCGTCTTCAAGACAATATCCTAGAATAAGATTTAATTACCAGAAAATTCCGGGTAAAGATGTTTTGACAGTCGAAGGCTTAACAAAATCTGTTGAAGGTGAACTTCTGTTCAAGAATTTGCGTTTTGAAGTTTCGCAGGGTGAAAAAATTGCGTTTATCGCAAAAGACCCGCTTATTATATCAACATTGTTCGAAATCCTTGCGGGAAAAGTTGAGCCTGATGCTGGTGAAGTTAAGTGGGGCGTAACCGCGACAACTTCTTACTTTCCGAAAGATAACAACTTCTATTTTGACTCTAACCTGAATATTATGCAGTGGCTTGCGCAGTATTCACCTGACCAGCACGTTAATTTTTTACGCGGATACCTTGGCAGAATGTTGTTTTCAGGTGATGACGCGGATAAAAAAGTTAACGTATTATCAGGAGGGGAAAAGGTTCGCTGTATCTTAGCAAAAATGATGATTGAAGAATCAAACGTAATGATTTTTGATGAGCCGACAAACCACCTTGATTTGGAAGCAATTACCGCATTAAACAACTCTTTGATTGATTATACTGGCACGGTTCTGTTCACTTCACAGGATTATCAGTTTATTCAAACAGTTGCGGATAGAATTATTGAAATTTCTCCGCAAGGGTTTATCAATGCAAGAAGCAAATACGAGGATTACCTCAAAAATCCTGATATCATTAAACGTCAAGAAAATTTATACAAGATGGCGGTGAAGAAATAGGGTTTGCAGAAACAACTGTAAGCATATAATTGTTTTGAAAAACACAAGAGTATTTATCTTGTGTTTTTTGCTGTAGTTTAATTTCAGCTTCGTATTCTGTCCAGAATTTATAAAAATCTTCCAATGTATTGAAATCTTTTTCATAACGTCTTAAAAGTCCTGCTATGTTTCGAGATTTAATTTCTTCGATATCAAGTCCGCAATCTGCACTGTCAAAAGCCACCGCAATATAATGTCCGCTATGCGATATGCTAAAGTGAAGGTTTGCTGTTTTAAATTTCGGTTTGTTATTTTGGATAATAATTTCAGTGTCTGACAGGTTGTAAACCTTTTCCGCAACTGATTTTACGAGAAATCGTCCGATTGTATATTCGTAAAAACGCTTTTCTGACTTAAAGTCCTGCCCGTCAGAAAATTTTTGCAAAAAACTTTTGTCGTAATGTTTAAAAAATTCATTTTTATCTAAATAATAGATTTTCATACAGGCATGGTACTATAAAAACATGTTTTTCACAAAAATTGTCCGAAAAAGTTTTGTTATACACAACTTTCGAGTGTTCTACCGGACAACGAGGCAAGCTGGTGACGAGTTCTGCTTTTAAAGCTTTTAAAAAATAGCCACTTGGCTAATATATTTAGCCATGTGTTTATATTATCCTTAAACCGAGGAGTATAATCAGATGGAAAAGAATTTAAATAAAACGGAAGAGTTAATAGTTGAACTTTTGCAGCAAGATTTTCAGATAAAGGAAATAGCTGAAAAATTAAGTATTAGTAGTCATACTGTTAAAGCTTATGTAAATAAATTAGAAAAAATAAATAAAATTTAAAAAAGGGGTTTACAAAAAAAAATTAGCATGTAGAATAAAAATGTAGCCGAAAGAAATTGGTTACGACCCAAAACTGGGGGTTTAGCTCAGCTGGTAGAGCACCTGCTTTGCACGCAGGGGGTCAGGAGTTCGAATCTCCTAACCTCCACCATAAAATACAGGATGACATTTGTTATCCTGTATTTTA
>CAYUQM010000001.1:0-100089 GCA_964446855.1 uncultured Muribaculaceae bacterium | reverse complement strand
TTATAATAAAAAACAGGTACGGCATACTCCGACCTGTTTTTTATACAGAGAGGATGGGATTCGAACCCACGGTGGAATTACTCCCACACGACCCTTCCAAGATCGCACCATCAACCGCTCGGACACCTCTCTATTTATTTTTCCTTAGGGTAACATGAAAATTATTTAATGTAAATATAACAAAATACGTCATCCTGAGGCTTTAGCTGAAGGATCTCAAAATATTAGGAGATTCTTCCCCCTCCGTATCCGCCATCGGCGACCACGAAGTGGCTAGGATGTGCTCAGAATGACGTAAAATGTAAAATTATTAAATATAAATTTATATTTTTATTAAAAGAAATTTACTATCTTTTAATGCAACTACCTTATGCTGCTCATCCTTTTTAAACATCAGGATTTCACCTTTATCAACCTCAAATTTCTGAGCGTCAAAGTGCATTTCAATCTCGCCGTCTACAACATATACAGCCGCATCACAAGTTGAAGTATGCGTATCAATTATTTCATCTTTTTTAAGTGCAATAATAGATAAGCAGCTTTCACCGTTTTGCATTAATTCTTTCTTTTCAAATTTACCGCTGTCAAGATTTACTAAATCTTTAGCTTTTTCTACATTATAAAACATAAAACACTCCTTTCTTTTTCCATATTAAAAATCAATTCAAAACAAACCACATCCGCCAGATAAGCATTTTTATTTATGATAAAATATGTTTATGCAAAAAAACATTTTAAAAATAACAAACGGACTAAAAGGTACAGTTACAATCCCTGCAGATAAATCTATATCTCACCGCGCAATTATGTTCTCATCACTTGCCAAGGGCAAGTCGTTGATTAAAAACTTTTCAAAAGGGCAGGATCCGCATTCAACCTTAAATATCTTTAAACAACTTGGAATTGATGCAGAATTTTATGATGAGCAGACGTTAACAATAACCTCAATAGGAAAACTTATCGCACCGTCAAAAGAACTTGATTGCGGAAACTCCGGAACCACAATGCGGCTTATGTGCGGAATTTTAGCGGGACAAGATTTTAACTCCGTAATGTTTGGTGACGAAAGCCTCACAAAACGCCCTATGAAACGAGTTATCGAGCCTTTAAGCTTAATGGGAGCGGAAATTCAATCAACAGATAACCACGCACCACTTATAATAAAAGGCAAACAGCTTCAGGCAATTAATTATCAATCGAAAATCGCATCGGCTCAGGTTAAATCCTGTATCCTTTTAGCGGGTCTGAATGCCTACGGTATTACAAGCGTTACCGAACCTTATGTTTCAAGAAATCACACCGAACTTATGCTCAAATACATGGGAGCAAACTTAGAGGTTAAAGATAATATGGTCAGCATTAAAAAATCTGTACTTGAACCGCGCACAATCGAGATTTGCGGAGATGTTTCATCAGCAGCATACTTTATTGTTGCGGCTTTAATCGTACCAAATTCAGACATAATCCTAAAAAACGTAGGTATTAACCCTACACGAACGGGTATTCTCGAAGTTGCACAAATTATGGGCGCAAACATTGAAATTCTTGATAAACGAGTAAATGCAGGAGAAACTGTCGGAGATATTCGGGTTAAGACCTCCGAGCTTAAAGGCTGCACAATTTCGGGAGAAATTATTCCAAGATTAATTGACGAGTTACCTGTAATTGCCGTACTTGCTACCCAAGCCCAAGGAGTTACAGTAATTAAGGACGCGAAGGATTTACGCAACAAAGAATCTGACAGGATTACAGCAACGGTTACCGAACTTCGTAAGCTTGGAGCTGATATTGAAGAGCTTGAAGACGGCTTTGTGATTAACGGGAAAACAAATCTAAAAGGTAACTGCTCTGTTGAAACGTATCACGACCACAGGCTCGCAATGAGCTTGTTCGTTGCAGGGTTAATATGCGAAAAAGAAATCTCTATTAACGGCTTTGAATGGGCTGGGATATCATTTCCGGAATTTGAATCTATGTTCAACAGTCTAATGTAACAAAAACTTAACATAAAAAATAAATTTATCAATTTATTAACCGAGAAAAACTTTATAGGAATATAAGGTTAGGTGAAAAGTTAGAAAGGTAGATTATGGCTGGTGAAATTAGTTTTAACCCTGCTGCAGCGTGGCAGTACGGAGACAGCACAAAAAATGATGATTTTATGGCGAATTTGCATTTTAATGCAATCCAAAGAAGCGGTAAAATTCCGGGAGTAACAGAGACAGCAGGAGCTCCTGCTTTCAGAGGACAACTTGAAGCTGATACATTTGAAAGCAGTTCTGGGCCGGGACTTATTGGTACTACAGCAATAGCAGGTGCAGGTGGAGCGGCTGCCGGTGCAGGAGGTTACTATTTAGCAAGTAATCCAATTAAAGATTTAGAGGCAAAAACTTTAAATCCTGAGTTCTACGCAACAATGGATAAAGCAAAATTGGATAAAATACTCCAAAAAGAAACAAAAATTTACAATCTTGCACAACTGGCAAAAGCAAAAGATTTTGACTCATTACCAGAAAACGTTAAACAATATTTAACTCAAAACAAATTGAACACTTTAACACCGCAGCAAGCACAAGAAGCACTAAGAATATCAGGAATAAATCCTGCTAATTATGAAAATCTTGATGATGTGTTAAGAGCAGCAAAAGAAAACTTCAAAGGTATGCAGTATCACGCAAATGTACTAAGTACAACCGGAGTTTTTGAAGAAATTAATAATGCCAAAAACTTGGATGAATTAAAAGCAGTAATTGCCAAAAATAAAAAGGTCTTTGCTATTAATGGAGCTACAGAAGCTGAAATTACACAAAAAGTGGAACAACTTGCCGCAAAAGGAAATGCCGGAGTAATAGAAGAACTTAACACCTTAAAAAATACTGCAACAGACTATATGGTGAAACAGGAAAATAAAATATTCCAACACGTTGATCCAAAAACGGGAAAACTCTTAGAAAATGCAGATACCGGAATAAAAGAATTATTCAAAAATTTCAAATGGCAGCAAGCTAAAAAGTACGGAAAGTGGGGCGCCCTTGCCGCCGGCACAGGAGCACTCCTATACGGACTATTTAGTAGCGGGAAAAAACAAGCCTAATTACTTATTACCCTAACAAACCTTAATAATTAACCACAAACCCTTCTACGTAAATACGTAGAGGGGTTTGTGTATTCTTATTGTCCGGCTATAACGACAGTAAAATCAGTTTCTCCGCATAGGTAATTTATAGGTTCATAAATAAACTGATATCCGGCAACGGATGGCGTTTTCTTCTTCAAATAGTTATAATATTCGTTTGTCACATACTTTGAGTGGGCAATAAACTGCGAATGCGCTCTTGAAATATTTGTAGTACACCTTACGTTAATACCAAATTCTTTAAGCTCTGCTATAACAGATTCAGCTTCAGAGGCTTTAGCTTTTGTATATACGACAGAAGCAGAAATTTCCGTAGCATCATCCGGCTGTACTTTTTCACGATATATAAGCCTATTAACAACTTCCTGAGTTTTTTCAGGATCTAAAATCCAATAACTAATCATTCCTTTTTTGTTTGGTCCACCCGGTAAGGTTGCAATCTCAATTTTATCCATATCCAAATGCTTTGCAAGCATAGCAAATTGGGAAAGTTCACCTAACGACATATTAGTTTTTACATATTTTCTTGCGACAGAAACAATTTCAGGGATCTTTGCAACAGTCTCAGGCTTTTTAATTTCATTCATAACCCCACGTAAAAACCACTGTTGACGGTGAGTTCTTCCAATATCTCCGAGCGGATCGTGTCTAAATCTTAAATATCCTACAGCTTCAGTTGCGGAAAGATGATGTTCGCCTTTAGTTAAATGGATATGAAGTTTCCCTGCATAATCATCATAGTTCATATTTTTTTCAACATACACATCAACCCCGTCAAGGGCTTCAACTATAGCCTTTACCGCATTATCATGCACCATAATATAACGGTCAACCTTTACTCCAAGAGTATTTTCAACAGTCTTTATAGTCATTCCTACTCCGCCAATAGCATGTGCAGCATTAATTTTTTGAACGCCATGATTTCCTGGAAGGTATACTTTACTGTCTCGAGGTATGGAAATAGCATTAACAGATTTTGTCCTTGGATCTATATTGACCAAAATAATAGTATCCGTTCTTGTACCTGACCATAAATCATCAGGGTTTTCACTTGCATCTACCCCCAACAATAGAATGTTTTGTCGCTTTGGACCAAACGGCAATGCAAACTCTGCATTTGATTTTTTATTGTTATCACTGGCAATTTTTTCAAAAAATTTAGTAATTTGGGAATCTTCACCGAATTGAGTTTTGCAGAAATCGGTATTAATAGCAATCAAAAATCCGGTAATAGTCAAAACAAGAATAGATAAAAATACAGTAATAGCAAACCTGATAAAAGCAGCCTGCTTAATTTGCTGTCTTTTAATTTGATCTAAATAATCCTGATTCCTGTCTTTAGTAGACGTTCTACGCCTCCTATCAGATGTTCTTACTTGTTTATAAATCGCCATAGTCCTCTTACCTATATTAAATATCCAGTTATAACATAATAACCTAAAAATAGGAGACATAAAAATACATTAAACTACTGATTTTAAGCCCCAACATGAATTAAGTATAAAGTCACAAGTGAAAAATATACAGCCAACCCGATTACATCTATCGCAGTTGCAATAACAGGTCCTGATGCAACCGCAGGGTCAACATTAATTGATTTTAGTGCAAACGGAGTAATCGTGCCGATAATTGTTGCCATCATCATATTCAAAGCCATTGCAATACCAACAATGCAACCCAACCCTGCATTGTGCTGCCAACCCCACGTCGTAAGCATTACAAGAAGGCCAAATAATAATCCGATAGAAGCACCAATAAATGTTTCACGTAAAATATGGTGAAGTGCTGAACTCATCGTAACCTGTCCGGTTGATAAACCACGAACCATCAATGTAATACTTTGTGTTCCAATATTTCCGCCCAAACCGGCAAGAAGTGGCATAAATGTCGCAACAATAGGAAGCAAAGTAAATGTATGATCAAATCTGTGAGCAACATTTACAGCAATGAATTCACCGAGCAACGTAATAAACAGCCAAGGAGTACGTGCGCGAATAGCGTTAATTACGTTACCTGATAAAATTTCGTCTTCGTCAACAATTTCAGTCGAAATACCTGAAGATTGGTAAATTTCCTCGGTTGTTTCTTCTTCAAAGAGGTCATGAACATCATCCCAGGTAATCATTCCCTTTAACCTGTTATATAAATCGACAACAGGCAAAGCGTTGTACTGGTATTTCATAAATTCGTCCGTAATATAATCGCTGTAATCGTCAACGTGAAGTTTTACGATATCAGAAATCATGATATCTTCAACTTTTTTATTTATAGGTGAAGTCAAAAGTTTACGAAGGGAAACAACACCCAAAAGGTGATTTTGTTTATCTACAACATAAACGTAGTATAACTCCATATTATCTTCTTCCGCCTTAATCCTGATATGATTTAATACATCTTTTACGCTCATATCAGAATTAACTGTCAAAACTGCAGGGTTCATGATACCGCCTGCCGTATCTTCGTTATAGGTCAGAAGCTCTCTTACTTCTTCCGAAAACTTATGCGGAAGCTTATCTAAATAAGTTTCACTCTCATCTTCCTCCATATCACCTAATACGTCCGCCGCAGCATCATGAGGAAGTCTGGTTAAAATTTTGGATGCAATTTCTTCGTCAATATCTCCGAGCAATTCGACCTGAATTTGAGGGGTTAAATATTCCATCAAATCAGCAGCTTTTTCGATATCAAGCAGCTTAAAGCATTGGAGACGTTCATCCTGTTTCAATTCCAAAAAAATATCTGCCAAATCAGCTTCGTGATAACTGTTCAATTCATCTTTTAATTGAACAAGTGTTTCATCATCTATAATTTCTCTAAGTCTTTCTACTATATTTTGAGTATTCATAATAAGTTTATTATATAACAAACATCGGTTTTTTGTTTATAGTATAATAATTTTACTTAATAAAAAACGGAGAGAAAAAGATGATAAAAGATTATTTTTTACATAAAGTCGAAGATGCACTGGTTAAAGCGATAAACGATAACAAGATAGGCACAATGAAAGAATACGCAATAGGAACTCTTTCTACAGAACGACCTAAAAATGCTGACTTTGGAGATTTTGCGATAAACGTATCCTCACTTGCAAGAGTAGCAAGAATAGCTCCGCCAATGATTGCAAGCACAATTGTTGAATACATTGATAAAGAAGATAACGAATACACTGTCGTTGCAGGATTTATTAACTTTAAAGCGGGGAAAAAGCTTTTAACCCAAACAGTTAACGAAATTTTTGTAAAGGATAAAAACTATGGGAAGCCGGAAAATGTAAAAACAGAAAAGATTTTGCTCGAATACATTTCCGCAAACCCGACAGGACCGTTTCACATCGGACACGGGAGATGGGCAGCAATGGGTTCTGCTCTTGCAAACCTCTTGAAATTTTACGGACATGAAGTTTATCAGGAATTTTACATTAATGATGCAGGCTCTCAAATCCAAAAACTCGGGAACTCTCTTGCAATAAGAATTCGTCAGGAGCTCGGCGAAGATGTAGACTTCCCTACAGATGAAGTTGAAAGAAAAAATTACTACCCCGGCGAATACTTAATTCCGGTTGCTAAAGAATATTTAAAAACACATAAAGGACTTCCTGAAGATATTCAAGAACTATGCGACTTTGCAAAGGAATACGAAGAAAATGTTCAAAAAGCTCTTCTTGATAATTTCAGAGTAACTTTTGACAACTTCTACTCAGAACTTGATTTGCACAAATCAGGTAAAGTTGATGCTTGTGTCCAAAAGCTTAAAGACAGCGGTAAAATTTACCAAAAAGACGGCGCAGACTGGTTTAAATCATCAGATTACGGCGACGATCAGGACAGAGTAATTAAAAAAGCAGACGGTTCAAATACTTACTTAACTGCTGATATAGCTTATCACATTGATAAACTTGAAAGGGGTTATGACAGACTTATTAATATCTGGGGTGCTGACCACCATGGATACGTAGCACGCGTAAAAGCCTCTATCGAAGCCCTCGGATACAATCCGAATAAACTTGAAGTTCTTCTCGGACAGCTTGTAAACCTTGTAATAAACGGTAACGAAGTCAGAATGGGTAAACGTAAAAACATGGTTACTCTTGAAGACTTAATTGATGAAGTCGGAGTTGACGCAACACGCTTCTGGATGAGCATGAGAAATATTGACACTACTCTTGATTTTGATATTGAACTTGCAAAAACAAACAGTGACGAAAACCCTGTTTTCTATGTTCAATACGCTCACGCAAGAGCTTGTTCAATCCTAAGAAATGCAGTTGAGGATAAAATTAACACAGAAACAGGAGAAAAAACTCCTGCTCCGATGAAAGCTTCAGAACTTGAAGAGCTTATCGATTCTTACAAAGAAGAAACTATTCTTCCGACAATTGATACTGCTAAAAAACTCATCCTTAAACTGGAAGAATTCAAGTCAATGGTTAAAACCTCAGCAGAAACAAGACAGGTTTATACTATCTGCAGATACGTTCAGGAACTTGCGGCAGAATTCCATTCATTCTACAACGCAAACCGCGTAATTTCAGAGGATAAAGAACTTATGAAATCAAGACTTGCGCTTGTAATCGCGGTTAAGAAAGTTCTTAACAACGCCCTCGATTTACTAGGCGTAACAGCTCCTGAAAGAATGTAACAAAAACGTAAAACACAACTTGAAAATAGTTTTTGTTACTGTTATAGTAGTTCCAGTATGATTAAGAACAACATGACAAAATTTCATCATCATTGCCATTGCAACCTGAAAAGGCTGTAAGGATTGATGGTGCACCCCAAAAATAAATTTCAATTCTTTAAAAAAGTAGCCTTTTCAGGATAAAGTGCAGAGGTTACTTTTTTTAACAAGAATTGGAGAAAATAAAAGAAAATGGCAATAGTTACTAACATAATTTCGGCAATAGGTAATAATAATAGCATTTACCCACTTCTCGTGAGAGATTGTGGCATTGAGGTGCCTGTAAAAATTTACAAAACATACAAACAAAACGAACAAGATAAAGAAATAGCATATCTTGCAACCAGAGAGCGGACTGTTGATGAGTATACGACTTCTGCAGTATGGCTTGGGGGAATACCACTTATTGACAAAGTATCAAACTACTTTATTAAGAAAAAAGGATTTTCTCCTGAAGTTAATATAAAGCTATACAATGAAGAAGATGGTATTCAGGGACTAAAATATAATATAGAAAAATTCAAAAATATCAAAGGAGCCGAAGAAGCTGTTGCTGATCTGGAAAAAGTACTCGCTAATAAAGCACAATATAAATCAATTCAAGGATATAAATTTTTAGCAGCAATGGCAATTCCAATAGCATTAATGGGATTTATTATACCTAAAGCTGTTTTTGCAATGACTGCCAAAACCAGAGCTAAGAAAGAAGCTCTCCAAAAAGAACAAAACCTCCCGATGCCGGTTCCTGAACGCAGCTCTACATACAACGGCCGCACTATTTTTGACAAATTCAGCTTGATAAATCCTAAAAAAATATCATTCAAAGGCGGATTTGCAGGTGCAGTCTGTAACCTCAGAACAGTTGATAAAATGGCAATTACGGACGGAGGATACGCAATCGGACGTGTTGCCACGGCAAGAAAGAAAAACGAGAGAATTGACTTAGCCTTCAAGATGGCAGGCATGATGTACTTAAACTTTGTTGCTCCAAAACAAATTGAAAAATTATTAAATAAATTCTCACAAAGAGTATTCAAGCTCAATGTTGACCTTGATCCGACTATTCTTGCAGATGCGCGAATTGCAAACGGAACTGAAATCATTCTCCCGAAAAGCAGCAATGCAAAAGACTTATTAGAGTTTATTGATAATCCTGATAACGCAAAAAGTTTGTTTGTTGAATATGCTAAAAAACTAAAAAAAATCAAGATGTTTGACTGCGGAGTAAGAGACCCTAGAGCTTACGTTGATATAGAAGATTTGGGGAACTTTAGAGATAACCTTGCGAAATTTATCGACACAATTAAAGAAATAGGTAAACCAAACAACACTCTTTCTGCCGAAAAGCAAGTAAAAGAAAGTGCAAAAATGGTTAAAAAATATATAGGCAGAGCAAAGGCAGCTAAAACGTTCAATATATTAGCTAACGTCGGCTTAAGCAGTTACCTGCTTGCGAGCGTACTACCTGATGCACAGTTTGCATTTAGAAAATTCGTGACAGGGTCAAAGCTTGAGCCCGGGCTTATTCAAAACGAAAAGAAATAAATATTTAAACAACACCATTATCAAGGCAGTCGTGAATATGGATAACGCCGATAGGCTTGCCATTTTCAACAGCGAACAAGTTTGTAATCTTCTTTTCATGCATAATTTTAACAGCTTCGCTAGCCATTGCTGACGGAGAGACAACTTTTGGATTTCTCGTCATAACATCAGCACCGGTTTTTGACAAAATATCGTTTGATAAACATCTTCTCAAATCACCATCAGTAAGAATCCCTGTCAATACACCTGAATTATCAACAAATCCAACACAGCCCAAACGTTTTGAAGTCATAGTTAATAAAACAGCCTGCATTCCTGCATTTTCTGGAAGTAACGGCATTTCGTCGCCTTTGTGCATTAAATCTGAAACTTTTTGAAGCACAGAACCCAATTTTCCACCAGGATGGCGCTGGTTAAATTGATTTTTAGTAAACCCGTTACGCTCAATCATTGCTACTGTCAAGATATCACCTAATACAAGCGTTGCAGTTGTAGATGAAGTAGGGGCAAGTCCAAGCGGACAAGCTTCGCCATTATTAGGAAGTTTTAATACCACATCCCCAGCCTTACCCAATGAACTTTCAGGGTTTTTAGTTATTGCAATAAGCGGAATACCGAAACGTTTTGAGTAATTCAAAATATCAACAAGTTCTTTAGACTCGCCACTGTTAGAGATTGCGATAACAACATCATCATTAGTAATCATACCCAAGTCGCCATGGCTGGCCTCGGCAGGATGAACAAAAAATGAAGGAGTACCTGTTGATGCAAGAGAAGCTGCTATTTTCTTTGCAATATGACCTGACTTACCCATACCGGTCAAAATAACTCTTCCTTTAGCATTCTGCATCATATCAAGAGCAACAGTTAAAGACGAATTCAATTCACTCTCCATAACCCTAAGTGCAGCAATTTCCTTATCTATGGTATTCTTTGCAGAAATCAAATCGCTGTTAGAAAGTTTGTTTATATCATTTGAGATTGAATTAGTTGTTGTCATCATTTTCAGTCCTCCGTAGTCTTTTTATAATTTAGCACAAAAAAGTACTATTTAAATTAATATTAAGGAAAATTAACTTAATAAAGCTTATTATAACTGATATTTATGGCGGTTTAACACGTGAGTTTGGTACTCCGGAGCCAGTTCTGTAAAATATCCGCTCCAGCCCCACACTCTGACAATTAAATTTCTGTGTTTTTCCGGATGAGCAATAGCATCTTCAAGGACAGTTGCATCTAAAACGTTGAGCTGCAACTGTTGATTACCTAATTTGACAAAATATTTAATTAATTGTGCAAGTTTCTTTATACCTTCATCAGAATTAAATACGGAAGGAGATAACTCAATCGTAATAGGTCCTCCATTCATAATTCTTGAATAATCAATAACCGAATACGACTTAAGAACACTTAAAACGCCATCGACTTTTATCCCATGTGACGGAGCAAGACTGGTTGAAAAAGGTTCTTTATCATATCGTCCGTCTGCAGTAGCTTTAACTTTAGGTTCAAATGCCCATTTTATATTTTCATCTGCCAACCATATATAATACATAGCGGAACCACTTCCTGCACGAATTTTTGTCTTTTCCGTTGAAAGTTCATCAGCAACATCGGCAAAGGTATCATACAAAAATTTCAATTCATCATCCACACGATTATCAGCATTACCAACTTTAGGCATATTATCATGTAATTTACAACGTAAATCCTCAAAGCCAACAAAGTTTTGTTGCTTCGCATACAGCAAAGTTTTTAAGCCATCAACTCCTGATTCTTCAAACGTAATTTTAATAGCAGCTAAAGCATCTGCCCCGTTAGCAGAACCAGCACCATGAATACCAATATTCTTATATACTGCACTTTCAGATGCATCTTGCATTTTATCAATAGTTCCGTAGAAGAAAGCAGAAGCAAACGGAGAAGGCAAGGTTACAATATCACGTTTTTTTAAAATGTTTTTAGTCTGCTGTTTTATACTTTCCTTGATATATTTTCTAAAATCAGACATATTAAATTTTTTAAAAGATTTCATTGATTTTTCAAACGCATAATCAACCGCATAAGGGAACGATACAGCACCCTGATTAACAATCTCTATACCCTTGCCCGGAATAATAAATTCCCAACATGCGGCAACAGTATAATTTCTTGCATCTTCCAAAGAATAACCTTTATTAAGTAATGCAGGAATAACAACATCATCATTTGAATACTGAGGGAACCCTAACCCACATCGGGTTAACTCACAACCCAGCTCTAAAAGATCATCCGGAGTAGTTGAATCAACTCGCAAATTTATTTTAGGGTCAATTAACTTTAAATCTCTTGAAACTTCCATAATAAGATAAGTCAGCTCATTGACAGCTGAAGTACCATCTTCGGGCTTGCAACCTCCAAGCATCACACTCTGTCCGTTATCACCTTGCTGAACACCACGATACAAATCAGTATCTTTATTCAAAGAAATAAAAAATTCTTCAAGCAACTCTCTTGCTTGTTCTTTAGAAAGAATACCATTTTCAATATTATGTTTATATAGCGGATACAGGTATTGATCCATTCTACCAAAACCAAACTGATAATTATCAGCCATATTAAACATAGAAGAAATAAATCTTATAGATTGCAAAGCCTCGTGGAAAGATTGTGCAGGGAACCTCGGGACTTTAGCAAACAAATCCGCAACCAACTCGTTACCTGCGGCACGAGCAGCAAGCTCATATCTATGAGCAAAAGATAATACGCCATCAATAGAACTAATTACAGAATCTAAAAAAATTCTTTCTTTAGAATGCTTTTTAGTTCCGGCATATTTCTGAATCGCATCATTTCTTAGCCCATCCAAACCTTTTGTTAATAAGATTTCATAATCAGGACAGATATTGTGGAACGGCTCATACAATCTACCCTTAGATTTCCCATAAAATTTTTTCAAAATTTTATTATCATAATACTGAGGGATATTTATTTTAGTTCTTATAAAACTTATTTTTTCATCTTTAAAGACAATAGGATCTTCTAATTCACACATTTTATTAAGAATAAAGGCGCTTCGCTGGGTAAAATCATATTTCAGTTTACGCAACGTTTTCAGATAATTTTCACCGATAAAAGAACGATATTGTTTAAAATTTCTAGCTTGTGAGAAATCTCTTAATTCTTTTAATCTTTCAGTAAGCATTTTACTTCATCTCCTATTATTTTTATATTATTTTGCAATAAATTATTTTTAAATTCAATAATATTTTCAAGATTATTAACAGTACCGGAATTTTCAAGCGGATATTTCATACTATAAGCTTCATACTTACCCCCCGCAAGAATATTATATGGCAGTGTATCAACCCTTAAAGGTTTATTTTTAAGGCTAAGAATAAGGTTAAAAATATCATCAAGATTTTCTTTTGTATCAGTAATATTTGGTATAAGTGGGATTCTTATATGATAATCAATCCCACTTTCATCCAAAATTTTTAAATTTTCAAGAATGAGTTTATTTGAAACGCCTGTATATTTTTCATGTTCATCATCATTAACAAGCTTTAAATCAAAATAAACAAGATTAAACAACGAAATAAGTTTACGAAAGACATCCGGACTACAAAAGCCGGAAGTATCCAAATTTTTATGAATATTAGGTAAATGTGAAGCAACTTCGTATATAAAACCTGACTGCATAGTCGGTTCACCACCGGAGAAAGTCACTCCGCCACCTGAAATTTCAAAGACTTCTTGAAACTTGGAAAGCTTGGAAACCAATTCGGCGACCGAATATGCAGTCCCAACCATTTTATTTGTTTTCAAATTTAATTGAGCATCAGGTGACAACCCTTCGGGATTATGACACCAAAGACAGCGCAAAGGACACCCCTTAAAAAAGACCGTTACCCTTATACCGGGTCCGTCATTAATTGCAAATTCTTTTATATCAAAAACAATTCCTTTAGGCATATATCAAATTCTCTACTCTAGTACAAGCTGGCAGATAAAGCCTTAATTCAAGCAGACTCAAAAGCAGCCTACACAAAGCTTTTAGCTGCCCCCCCCCCGAAACGCCTTATCTCACGCACTTTTTCATGGAAAAGCTTTGCTTTTTCTTTGTAGTGCTTACGTTTTTTACCAAACAAAAGTTTTGATAAAATTTTGTAGCGGTAATAACACCTACATATACTTTTTCTATTATACAAAAGTGCAACTTGCCTTTTCAAAGCATCAACTTCGTTATTTGCCTTTTGAGTTTGGCATTGCAAGTCCTTTTGTACAATATCAATATAATTCTCATAATCAGTAAACTTTTCGTTGCTATTATTATTTTCCAAAGCTTCTCTTAACCAATTAATGGCATATTCAGATTTTTCTTCAATTATTCGATTAACAGGTACGTAATCAATAACTTCATTAATCATATTTGAAGAATAAATATCATTAACATTGCTCAAAAAACATTTACTTAATCCTAATGTATCAAATAATTTATATCTTAATCCTCCGCGAGCAGTATTAATAAACGATACAAAAGGTTTATTAAATTTTATAGAGAAACAACTTCCATGATAACTATCTGTAACAACAAAAGAAGCATTTTTGTACAGATACAAAAATTCTTCAGGCGTATAGATTCTATCCTTTTTGGAATCAAAAAACTTACGTTGACAAGCATCTAGATTCGAAATATTAATAATTTTTAGATTTAATTTATCTGCAATATAGTTTATCGCATCCAGTTTATCTTTATTTAAATCTAAAGTATAAGTAAGCAAATAAGGTTCATTTATTTCCATATCAACATCTTTAGATAAATCATTATAAGCATCAACAGGTAACATTAAAGTAGGATCAATAACTTCTATAGCATCAATATCAAACAATTCATTACATAAATAATCTGATTTTTCTCTCAACGCAATATGGTTAAAACGTCTAAACAGATATCTACGTTTATTTAGCTCTCTTTCATTAACATTATAATTCTCATTCCCAAAGCTGGTACCAAAAGCTATTTTATTTTTTTGATTATCCACAAAAGAACATAATGCATGAGAAACATTTAACCCACAATTAAACAGTTGGTCAGAACCCACCACAAAATTTGAGCAAATATTATTTAAAGAAGATAAATCTTCATAACTATCATATACTCTAGAAATATTATAGTGTCTTTCAGCAAATTCTGCAGATATAGTACCTGATATCGAAGAAGAAGGCCACACAAATTTTGGCTTTTGAAGTGTCAAAACAGAATATCCTAAATCCTCAAGAATTTTATGTCCGGCATAAGAAACGAGGATTGTTCCATAATTATGTCCATAAAAAATGCTAACATAACATATATCCCACTTCCCAGTAGCACACTGATCTACATTTTTGTTAAAAGGAATTTTACCTAAATATTTAAAAAAACGAGCGCGTTCTAAATGTTCCGATAAAGGTCTATAAAGTGTCACATTTATTGTTGATTTCACATCTTCCAATGAAACTTCTACAAATAGTTTCATCTTCGACTTAATATCTGATAAAAGAGAATTTGCCTTTATATTATTAACAACTAAAAGACTAGTTCCTTTACCATCATCTAATGTTGGATTAATTTTATGAACACCCCAAAAATCAGCAATAGTAAAATCCGCACACCTAGGCAACTTTGCATATTTGCAAGGAGCACATGACTTTCTATTCATATAACCTTTGTGAAATCCTGTTTCATACGCATCGACACCCAATGCTCTAACCTCTTTTTGTCCATTATCATGATAAAATGTAAGCTTAGTAGAATCCCAACCCAAAGACTTATCCCTAAAGTTAATTTTTTTAAAATTTTTATCCTCGAAATTTTCCTCTACATATTTGCGAAAAATTAAATGATTTGGAGCACCATGGCATAAAAGCTCAACTGTAATCAAGTTATTATAGCTTTTTGCAAGAAATGAATATAAGCCCGCAACCTGACAAGGACAACCACTAAATAAAACATATTCATCTTTATCTAATAACTTTTTTACCTCAGAATAACATTTTTCAGTATCACTCAGAATATATTTAGATCCTCTCAATTTTGCCAAATCATCTTTATTATCTACAATTATATGATGAACACTCCAGTCATCTCTAAATGCTGCACCGCAAACATATCCACCCTTATCAAGAACATACTCGGCAAGCAGAGTAAACATTCCACCCGATGAACTTTTCGCTCTGATTTCATCATCAGCCATAACGGCATAACATTCAGGCTTTGGATTATTTTGGACCTGCACATTTAAACTTGGACAAGATTTTGTGCATAACCCACAATTGGTGCACTTTGACTCATCAACAACAGGGAAAAAGAATCCTTCTTTATCCTCTTGCATTGTGATTGCATGAACAGGACATTTGTTATAACAAGCACCACACCCGCAACATTGTTCATTTGATACTTTTGAAATATTATTTTGCATTGACTAACATCCTTTCAGTGATTTAGCAGCTAAGTTCAAGGTATTTTTCCCAAAATTCGAATGTAGAAAATTCCTTATGCGCATTTACATAATCCAAGTGTAATTTATCGTAATTTTTATCAAGTTTATTTAATAATTGTTTAATTTCCTTTTTGTAACGATTATGTCTATTCTTATCAAATCTTCGTATTTCGTATTTTTTCGTAAATAAATTGTAAACTTTAACCTCTTTTGTAAGAATAAAATCATCTACTGGCGGATACCATTCCAGCGCAACCCCTGACTTTTTAAATAAAAATTTAGGACACCAAATACCAAATTTAGTCAATTTCCATAAGAATTTACGCCATTTTTTTGAATGAACCTTATGAGTTTTAACGTATTCTAATTCTTGCACATTATCACAAGCGTTATAAGAAACTTGTTTTGCAATTTTGTTTACATCTTTAAATTGTTTTTCAGGATTTTTTCTTAACGTATCACTACCTTTTAAAATATCTTCCAATGCTCTCTTAAATATATCTAAAGATACATAATCATACGTAGAAAGAAGATACTTTAAACGTCCTAAAAACATCGGCAAATATTTCTTTTTAAAATCAGGAGTATATAGAGAATTTAAAAAGAACATATTTCTTGGTAAATAATAATAGTCAGCAATCTTCGAAACTCTCCACTCAAATGGAGCATGCCATATACATATACCGTTCATTGAAATTATATGTTTTCCAGAAGCTCTCCAACTCCACTCCGCATCATCACCTCTAAAAAAAATAGGAATAGGTAACCCTTTTTCACTTACAAAATCCATAGGGAATGAACAATACCACCAAGCAGAACTCACATATTTACTTCTGTCTCCAAATACCGCAGATGGAATATCATTTGTTAATAAAATATTTTCATAATCAGTTACAGCAATATTATTGTAAAAGCCTGTTAACCACAATTCATTTTGTACAGATAAGTTTTCAAAGAAACTAGACTTATCATATAAATTCATCATTGCACCATTAATGAAAGCATCTTTGAATTCATCTTTAAGATAATTAGATAAAAGTAAAGTTCTATAGAAAGATTCAGGGAATATTTCCACATCGTCATCCATAAACAATACCCTCGTATATCCTTGATTTAACTTCATAACTTCCATTAAACCTCTGGTAAACCCACCGGCTCCACCGGCATTCATATTCGGATATATAGTTACATCGTCAGAATTTAAGCTTTCAGGCAATGATTTACCGTTATCTGCTATAAATAATTTTATCTTATCTTTCAATGAAGCATTTTGGGCAATAAAGTTTTCAAATAAAGAAATATTTTTTGTTATATAATCTTCCCTTTTGAATGTACAAGAAACAATCGCAAGCTTATTATCACGTTGAGGAGCTACATCTGTACACCAAGCGCCGGACTTAATCATCACAGGATTGTTTTTATCTTCAATAATTGTATAAAAAAGCCCTTCATATTTATCAGCATTTGGGATTTTTATTTCAGTATTACCATTACATTCCTGATTGACTAATATGTCATCCAGTCTATCAAAAGCAACATTTCTATTACTTCCTGTTACCTGAAGGATATAGCTACCTTCAATTTCAAATTTCAAATAGATATCGCCAAGTTCGCAATAATAATAATGCTTTTTAGCCGCAAACATATTCATCCATGTATTAAATTTATAAATATTACAATCTCTCATTGCACCATTAATAAAACAAGGAGCCTCTTCTTTATTAACAAACAATTCTGTATTATCCACAAATGCACTTGTTGGCATCACCATTCTTGAAATTTCGTTTAACATTTTAACCTTCCCTCTATATTCAAAACACAAAGAAAATATCCTCACACACAAAGTCAATCTAAATGCAAGGATATTAATTTATGAACAATCTGAGTTTCCTTTCTCACATAATAAACCACAGTAACGATTATATATGCAGAACATGCGGAAACAAGAGATTATTAACTTTATTTAAGCGTATTTTCAATAACAATTTTATCAACCAATTCTTTTTCCTTTTTCTCCTTTTCCTCTTTTTCAACAAAGGTATAAACTTCTTCACTGGTTTGCGCCATATAATTCATTCCAAGGAAGCTGTAAAAAACAAGAAATGCACAAATTAGATACTGCCAAATAACATTATCAAATCCAATAAACAAAGAAAATAAATAGGTCAAAAATCCGAGAATAAACAGTGACCACACCCCAAGTTTAACTATAAGGTAAGAAAATGACATAAAAACATCTCCATAACCTAAAGAATATTTACGCATATTAAAAGCTTCCAATGGGTTTAATCTTCTTATATATAAAGAATGTCCTGTCAATGTAAATGCAATTGCTAAAAATGCACCAATAACTCTAAATGTTAAGTTCCAAACCTCACTAGGAATTATTAAATATGTGTCAATCAAATACCATACGAGCCAACTTATAGCAATATAAGGTAGCATTGTTGCTACTGTAACTATACCCAAGAATGCATATTTTAAAGCATTAAACCCCGGTAATATCCTATCTTTTTTAGTAATTATGTTATTTGAAGCTTCTGTTAAATAACCAATAAATAAAACGGACAAGATTGCACTCAGGATATATCCAAATGAAGAACCAGATTTAAAAAATCCGTAACATATACATACCGGAATAGCCCACACTAAAACTTTTATACCGGAAAAAGCCTCTTTCGCAGTACTATCAAATGCTTCAACTATTGACGCCATTCTTACCTCCTAGAATTCATACTATAACAAAATAATAATAGCATATTTTAGGAAAAAATCAACACAACGGTAAGCAAACAGTGAATTTTGCACCCTGACCAAGCTCACTGTCCAACAAGATTTTACCGCGATGCAGCCTTGTAATTTTATCTGCAATTGTCAATCCTAACCCGGTAGAAGAGGAATCTTGAGCTGAAATTTGCTGAAATTTTTTGAATATTTTTTTATGAAATTTTTTATCAATTCCGATTCCGTTATCTTTGACTGAAATTTGTACTTGATTATTTATAATACAAGATGAGATGCGAATTTCTCCACCAATATTACTGAATTTAACCGCATTTGATACAATATTAAAAAACACCTGTTGAAGTTTTTGATAATCTCCAAACATTTCTACATCAACAGAAACATCATTTTTTACAATAATACCCTTTTGCATATACAAGGGTTTTAAAATATTCAGAACTTCTTGAATATTTTGTTGAATATTGAACCTTTGTTTAAAAAGTTTCATTGCGTTAGATTCAAGTTTTGAAATATCCAAAACCTCGTTAACCATCTCTAAAAGTTTTATCCCTGAAATCTTTATATCCGAAATGTAATCTTTCTGCTTATCATTTAATTTACCTACAAACTCCGAATTAAGAATATCAGCAAAACCAATTATAGAATTCAACGGAGAACGGAGCTGGTGCGAAACATTTGCAAAAAACTCATTTTTATTTTGTTCTGCAGCAAGTATTCTCTTATTTGCCAATACAAGCTCCTCCATCCCCTCATTCAATGCATCAACCTGCATTTTTAAAATTGCATTAATTTCCAAATCCTTAACAAGATTTGAAACAATCGCAGAAACAGACTCGAAAACCCGAATCTCTTTATCAGTTATTTTTCCTGATACAAAGACAACCAGTTTCGCGTAGGACACACCCTCTATACACAAATCAGTAACCAAACAATTTAATTCAGAAACCAGATGCTCAAACTCAGCCAAAGAACAAATATCGCTCTTTAGAGCGGAGTTGTAGGAATACTTAAGTATAAACTCATCCGAATTATTATAAAAAATATAACCCGAATTGATCGAAAAAATTCTATCGATAACCCCAAAAACAACTGCTTCAAAATTATCTTCATTAAGAATAACCCTATAAAATTCAGGAATTAATTTTATAAATTTTTCCGAAACATCCAATTTGACTACTCCAACAAAGATTTATCCGCGTAGCCGATATATCTTAGATTTCTAAAATACCCATCATAGTCCAGTCCGTAGCCGACAACAAACTTATCATCAATTTCGAAGCCATAATAATCCGGCTCAATATCAGCTTGTCGGAACACTTTTTTATCAAGAAGGGAGGTAAATTTCGTAGATTTTGTATGAAAATTGCATTTAATAAAATCAGTCAAAAATCTTGCCGTAAGCCCCGTATCAACAATATCCTCGATAATTAAAACATTTTTATCGTTTAAATCAGGCAGTTTAATTTCAACTGCATTAACTTTACCGCTTGTAGTCGTTGAAGAGCCGTAACTTGAAAGCCGGATAAACTCCATCTTTAGAGGCATATCCAGATATTTAACCAAATCCGCCGCGAACATAACGGCACCTTTGAGCACACATATCGCATAAACTTCTTCACCGTTATAAAACTCGTTCATTTCGGCTGCAATCTCTTTAATTCGCGCTTGAATTTGTTCTTCGCTAAACAAAACCTTTATATCCGATAACTTAACTTTCATTTTAACCATCCTTTTTACGCAATTTTAACACATGAGTAACTTTTTTATCAACAACTTTAAGCTTATCGCTAATGCCGTATCCCGCCACCCATAGGACTTCATTATCACGGCACAATAAAACTATATCTTCCTTTAAATGAGACGGGATTTTTTTCTCGTTTAAATATTTTTTTAATTTCTGCTTTCCGCCTGCCCCGAGCGGGAAAATAACATCACCATCGCGCCGTGTTCTCAGGGTAAAATTAATATTATCTAGATTAACATAAGCAATACATTCTCTATCCTCAGGAAATTTCGCAGGCTGAGAATCGCATTTTTCAATCGAAAATAAATAATTTCCGAAAGAATATTCCCCTTCCGAATAAATATTCAGTTCGCCTAACCAATTATCTTCACGCCTAATAATATAAAACTCTTCACGATTAACATACAATTGCAAATTCTCGCCAACTGAGCACACCTTGCCTGATTTAGAAGTTGAATTTTTAACTATAAAATCAGTCAGCAGCTCTATGCGTTCCCTATCATAATCCAGATTATTTGTGACAAGAAGATTTTTTATAATACGTCCTTGAACAGTTTTCGGATAAGTCAAAAATTCTGATGTCGAACGACAGGAATTGTAAAGATTAAGTACGCTGCAATCCCCTTCTGCAAGTTCAGACAAAGAATTTAATGCCGAAACCGCATCGGGATTTATTTTGTTCAATAACGGGAAAATTTCATGACGTATTAAATTACGCTTGTAAACTGTATTCATATTTGAACTGTCAAGATTCGGCTTTAAATTGCAGTCAAAACAATACTTTTCAATCTCTGAACGTCTTACGGATAGCAAAGGTCGATAAAAGCAATCGCGTTTAGGAGAAATCGCACACAACCCGTCAACTCCTGTACCTTTAATAATTCTGTACAAAACCGTTTCAGCATTATCATCAGCATTATGGGCAGTTAAAAACACTTCTGAAAAATATTTCTCCATACAGCGCCTGAAAAAATCATATCTCGCCTCACGCGCCACAGTTTCGGTATGCGGAACGGTATCAGGCAAAAGTTCCGAATAAAACTCGACTCCTATTTGTTCACAAAACTTACGGCAATTCTCTTCTTCACTACGGCTTTCCTCCCCGCGCCAGTTATGGTTAAGGTGACACGCAACGACAAACAAATCGAGTTTATGCAGCACATCCAAAAGGCACATTGAATCATATCCGCCTGAAAACCCTATACAAAGCGTTTTATTCTTCAAATCATATTTTTCAAGAAAAGAGTTTACAGTTTCAATAACATTAGTCATTAGAAAACTTTTTTATACCTTCTTTAATTTCAACCGCATCAACACCAAGTTGCTCCAAGGCTCGCATAGCAAGAGAAGTAGGTTCCGTCGTCAACGCAAGAAGCATATGAGCGGACTCTATACGAGATTTTTTATCTTTTTTGGCAAGTTCCCATGCTTTTTCAAGAACACGTTTGGCGCGGGTGGTAAATACAACTTCCCTGTCATAATACTCATTACCAAATCCGATAATCTCTTCAACAACCTTACGAGCATCTCGCATTGTAATTTCAAGCTCGGTCAAAACCTGCCCGCCGACACCGGTACCTTCTCCAATAATTCCCAACAGAAACATCTCTGTACCAACAACATTTCTGCCTATTCTGCGAGCTTCTTCTTTTGCCAACCTAAGAATAGTAAGCGTTTCAGGCATCTGTTTTTCAATAGGCTTAATAATACTGTGGGCCAAATCATTATCATCAATCTTATATTCTTTTAAAATATTGTACGCAAGCCCCTTCTTGGCTTTTAATATACCAAGAATGATATGATCCGGCAAAACAACTGAGGAACCGAGTTCTTTAGCTGTTTGAAGAGCCAAACTCATCATCAAAAAAGCGTTAGGAGTAAATATAATCTGCCTGCCTTCATACTCCGAATGACGAGATTTAACATTAGCAAGCTTTTCTTCAAATGTTTCTGAAGTAACCCCGAAGTCAGCAAGTATTTTAGCAAGCGGAGAAGAAACATCCTCTAAAATTGAAGAAAAAATTTGCTCAGTACCCAGTATTTCATAGTTAGAAGCAGATAACTTTGCAACGGCACGTTCAAAAACTTTCTTGGACTCTTCATTATCATATAAAAGCGAATCAGTTTCCTCACTCTTATTAACCTGAACCGGGCTACTATCATCAAATTCCGGATGGTACTGTTTAGTTTTTTTCTGAACAAGTTTACCTAATAATGTGCGAGCTGTAGGAATATCAAAGCCCAATTTTTCAAGACATTTAACATTATTTGAATGCCTATCATTAATTACAGACAAAAACAGATGTTCGTATAAAATAGTCAGATTTCCGGATTTAACCGCTAAATCCAAAGTATCTTTGAGCAAAATTTTAACGTGATGACTGAAATTAGTCACACCTAAATCTCCGACAGCAGGTTTAATTTCTATAACCTCACGAATTGCATCGTAAAGATTTTCATAGGTAACATTGTACATCTTAAAAATCTTTAACGACACCCCTTTTGCCTCTGCACATAGCGCAAGAAGCAAATGCTCGGAAAGGACACTGCCCGAATTCATTTCGGTAGCTATTTCCTGAGCTTTACTCACAACATTTACTGCTTTTTCCGTAAAACGTTCAAACAATGCTATTCTTCCTCGTCTTCATCTTGTAAACTTTCAACATAAGTCGCAACTTTTTCAAATTCGGCTTCGTCATCAATAGTTTCAAAAATATAATCTTCACCATCTTTTGTTAATTTCATAATAACAAGTTCAGCCTCTTCGCTGTCATCATCATCTTCTGCAGGAAGAAGAAGAGCATATTCTTGTTCATCAACTTCTACGATATCATATAATTCAAAAGTAATTACATTACCGTTTTCATCCACGGTTTCAATTAATTGATTTTCTTCGTTTTCCATTTTTTCCTCATTTCTTTATTTATAAATTATTATTTTGTAACTTTTGATAAATACTGCTCCAGAATAATAGCGGCACTTTCCATATCGACAAGCCCTTTATCCTTTCTAAAATCAACTTTTTTATTTCTTAGATTTTCTTCAGCCAAATCCGACGTCAGCCTTTCATCTTCATAAATAATCTCAAAGCCTTCAATTTTTTTTGAGAAATCAATACAATCCTGAGCCTGAAAACCTTTGGTATTATCCATATTAACAGGAACACCAACAACTATTTTCTTTACATTGTTTTCTTTTGCAATTTTATAAATACTTTCAAGCGCAGAATTTTCAGGGGTTCTTGATATATAAGAGTGCGGAGTCGCAAGCATAAGCAGATAGTCGCTTAATGCGATGCCAATTCGCTTTGTTCCGATATCAAGTGCCATAATCTTATACATTGTTCACCCACTTATCTTCTATGGATGAAATAATAGCATCAAGTTGTCTTAAAGTAAATTTATTTTGATTTTCTTCAGTATTAAATTTTAACGAAAAGTAATATTCGTATACACTTCGTTTTAAAATATGTTCTAAAAGCATTTCATACAATCGTTTATCATAAAAGAGATTGAATAAGATTTCAGAAATCAAAGCCTTGTTATCATTTAAAGCTATATACGCACAATTTAGAAGTCTTTTTTTCCATACAGCATACTCTTCATCATAAAATACATTGTATAAATTAGACTTAATAAATTTATCTAAATCAAAACCCACATCTAATATCTTGTCATTAAGCTGTGCAACAAACTCTTCAAATTCAGTACTGTACCCTGAATCCAAAAACCAATGCGCCATAAAATCGGCATCATACAAAACGTCTAAATCCTTCTCAGTTATCGGACGATGAGAAACGGACAAACTTAAAGTTTTTTCAAAGTTGATGTCCTCCGCCTGAACATCTGAAATAATATTCTTCCAACATACATATTCGTAAGGAAGAAGCCAGTTAGAAGTTTTTTCCTTAGAAATCTGTTCACCAGAAATTAAGAGGGTTTTTAAGACGGAGGGAGGTAACGGAATATTTTTTTCATCTTTATAAAAACGCTCAATAATTTTATCACACTCAAATTCGGAAATTTCGTTAAATCCAAAACAATCTCTTATACCGGTATAATCATTAATAACAACCGCCACAAACTGTACCTTTTTAGAAGAATTCGTTCTGGAAAAAATCAAAGCCTGATTACCATGTCCATCAGGATATGTCGCACAACACCGGTAGGGTTTTGAACCACTTAATAAATTCTTGTAAAACTCAAGCGAATTATCCTCTCTGATACCCGCAAGCTTTAACATACTAAGATTTTTTTTAACAAGCGGCTTTAACTCTTCACTCAAATAATCGTACGCTGAACTTAACGCATGATAAGCCAATTGGGAACGAGATTCACCAAGCTGTTTTAAGGCTTCATGACCCAATTCGGAATCCGGTTGGGAAAGAAAAATCGGTACAAGAATATTAGCAAGTGCATCTTCGGAATAGTCTTCACCTAAAGATTGTACCAACAACAACCTATCCTTTACTCCAACGGAAGATAAAAAATCCAAAAAATCAATTTGCACTTCCGGATTAACTATTGCGGTATCAAGAAGTCTTTTAGTATCATTATCCACAATATCAACATCATCGCCCAGCGCAGATTCAAAATCCTCATATCGCCAGTCCGTTTCAAGTTCTCGCAGATAACTCAGAACAATAATCTTAACTTCGCTTGAAGTCATATTATTTTTCAAAACAGCCCATAATTGCTCTATAAGTCTGTCTTTGGGAACATAACGCTGGAGCAAAAATCTTATAATTTTTTCTTTAGAAGCCTTTGCATTCAACAATTCTTTAAAAAGAATCTTTTCAATTGTTAAAATATCAGCCTGCTCATCAAGCTTTTTAACAATCTCATTAAGAACAAGAGGCCCATCGGCTTCAGAATAATCAGCAATTATATTAAGTATTTCAGCTTTTATTTCAAAAGGATTTAACTGCATCTACCGTCTAGCCTTCCCCCAGAAAGCATCCAGTATTTGTTGAGCTTCCGCTGACGGCATCCTGTCGTTTAAGATGAGATATTGCACCGCAATCATAGCACACTCGGAACAAATATTAACCCCCGGTCCCTTAACCATCTTTAAAACCTGAGTATTCGGACGCTTACAAAAACTACAGTAAACAAGGTCATCTTCTTCATTACGTTGGTCTCTTTTAGAGCCTAATTTTACAACCTTATCTTCTGACATAATATATCTCCTTACAAACGACCAAACACAGTCAATTCATTTTACCAGACCATTATACCACATAAATCCCATTTGTAAAATCTAATCAAGTATTGGATTTTTAAAAATATTTATCTTATAATTTTCTTATGAAGAAACTACTAATAGCCATATCCTTGATACTTATTAATACTGTCTCTGTTATTGGCGCAGAGGATACCGAAACAGATATCCGTATAAAATCTCTATATGCAGCAAACAGAATTGATAGTGCATTTAACTTACTGTTAAGCATTCCGCAAGAGGAACGCACGACCCAGCAATGGCTAATTATGGGAAATATAATGCAAGACAACGGCAAGAGTGGCGACGCCGAGTTTATGTACGAACATGCTATTAACACGGATGCGAATAACTACAAAGCACTCTACAATCTTGCAAACCTTCATCTGGCAAACGGGAAACCGAATATGGCTATCACAAAATACAAAGCAGCCTTAAAAATAAAAAATGATTTTGCTTATGCTCACTATAATATGGGCTGCGCATATATCAAACTCGGCGAGTACAAAAAAGCCAAAAATGCATTATTAGATGCAATATATTTCAAACCCACTGAACCAGATTTTCACTACAATTTGGCATATGTATACAAGAAATTAAACAAACCAAAAAATGCAGAAATGTATTTAGGATACTACAACAAACTTATCAATGACCAAAAGTAAAGGACATATTTTGAAATACAAAGGAATAATTTTTGATTTTAACGGAACACTCTTTTTCGATTCGGAAATGCATCTGGAAGCTTGGCGAGAATTCTCGCGACGCTTGCGCGGAACTGCATTTTCTGATGAAGAAATGCGAAAATATATGTTTGGAAGAACAAACAAAGATATTATTCAATATGCAATATCCAGAGAACCGGAACCAGAGCTTGTTGAAAAACTCGCATACGAAAAAGAAAGCTTATATAGGGATATGTGCAAAGCATTAGGCAGCAAGTGCAGACTTGCACCATTTGCTGCAGAGTTCTTGGATTACCTGAAAGAAAACAATATTCCACGTACAATAGCAACAATGTCCGAAAAAGACAATGTGGATTTCTACATTGAACACTTTAATCTTGAAAAATGGTTTGATGTTAAAAAAATAGTATATTCAAACGGGAAAATCAAAGGCAAACCTGCCCCTGATATATATGAAATTGCAGCGCAAAATATTGGATTACCGCCACAAGACTGTATTGTCATAGAAGATGCTATTTCAGGAATAGAATCAGCCAGAGCTGCCGGTATGGGGAAAATAGTTGCCATAGCCTCAATGGAAGCGGTTGAACTATACAGAAACATTCCTGCCGTAAACCAAATAATTAAAGATTACCACGACTTCGAAAGCATTTTATCAGCACAACCGGAAACAATTACACGATAAAATTCATCAATTCTTTTTTATCATCATACAATGAATTTCCGGTAGTAAAGTTTTTGTAACCTTTATATGCAATTGTACCATCTGAAAATAAAATATCATCATAAGACATGTTTTCATCATGCCCATGACTTGCTACTGAATCAATACTTGATAAATCATGGAAACCGAGACCTGCTCCATTTGTGCCTATAGGTAAAAATGCAACACCATAGGTGTAAGAATTCAAATCAAAATCAGTTGTAAGCCGATTAACTGCATTTTGAGTTTCTTGTGCCCAACCTCCGAATACAGGTTTGTATCTAAAATCATCTTCTATCATTTCACAAGTATTATAAGTAACAGCCTCATTGGTAATATGAGTTGAATGAATAAATTCATGTGCAAGGATAGAAGCAAAATATGCAGACGCATAATTATAATAGAAATCATCAGAAGACATTAGGATATCTGCATAGGTAAATGTAGCATCAGGATTTTCGCCGGAAGCTGCGCTATTAATTGCAGCTACCAACTGAGCTTCACTTGTATATTTTCTGTCGATACAAAATACTCCTGCATTTAAGATGATGCTTCTATTAAAATGATTTAACGCACCTACATTTTCATTAGAATGATCGTTAGGATTTAAATATGAAGAAGTTGCATAAGCTGCAGAATAAGCACCCAGCACTACAGAATTTCCGCTTGAAGCTTGTTTAAAATAGTCATCATTACCGAAACCAACAGGAAAATCACAGTTTTCAATAGCATTTCTTAATCTCAACAAGAAAGACAATTTAACTTCAGAATCACCTCTGTTTTTTCCTTCAGCAACTCTATCTTCATAATTATTGATGTAGTCATCCAACCAATCAACTAGGGTTTTAATACCACTTTCAATAACTTTTTTTTGTACGTCCTTATTGTAATTATCACTGTAACAAATATTAGTTAATAATTTAGTGGTATCTGTTTTTTCTTTTAAATTTTTTGTATTACTTACAGGAACTTCACCTGTACTAGCCGTCGCATTTAAAGATTTTGAAGTGAAAACATTTTCTGAATCAAACTGACTTGCAAGCACATTGTTAGAAACTACAGAGTTAATAATTTTGGTTTCATGTACAACAGCTTTAATTTCATTTGCAACAGTACCGTTTAATACTGCTTCATCATACTCAATACCTTTAATGGAAGGGATATCAAACGCAGTCATTGAAAGGAAAGAAGGTCCGTTATTAACCTTTGAAGAAACTTCAACAGGATTAAAAAGTCCATGACTTCCACATTGCAAGTATTTATTTTGTTGTAAATTTGTAATATCTGTCATTTTTGATTACCCGAATGTTTTAAATGATCTTTCTACGTTTTTGTTAAGTACAGTTTTTATACTTTCTTCTTCTTGTAAACACGCATTATATTCTGTATCTATTTTCTTTTGATCCATTTCATAACGTTTGTCTTTTGATTGAATTTCTTGCATTGCTTTATTGTACTCAGCTTCAGCCCTATTCGCAGCATCTTCTTCTGCCTTATCGGTAATTACTGAGCAAGTACTTAAACTTACAACCTCGTAGAACAAACCGTTAAGTGACACTGTTTGAGTTGTTTCATCACCAACTTCTCTAACTAGTTGTAAAGCGCCACTTCTCAACCCTTGTTCTAAAGCCTGTTGTGTAATTGAGAAACTTTTGTCTTCTACTAATTGAGTTTCCAAAACGTCAACTTCCTCATAAATAGGCTTTTGCTGATATCCGATAGGTTCTGCATCTGTATCAGGAACTTCTTTTTCACCTTCAGAAACCAAACCTTCAGCCTGAATAGCAGATAAGTTCAACACAGGTAAACCATTATTTGAAGCTGAAAATTGAGCTTGATCAGCATAACCTTCAGCACCTTGATTTAACCATAACGGAATGTCTGCTCCTTCAGCGGTTTTATATGTTTGCTTTCTCAATTCATCCGGTTGAAATTTTGAACCGTTTACATAACTTGGGTTTTCTTCAGTTCCCCAGAATAAAACATCTTGATTATTTCTAGTATCAAGTGCCATCATATTTTCAACATTTGATTCAATAACCGGACCCCAGTTAGCCAAATCTTTACCATTAATAGGCTCACCACCCATTGTTGTAATTGCACCCAGTGAAATACAATTTTTAACTATTGATTCATAAGTATCATCACCTATAAATGCATTGATTGAATTTGAATAATCTGCACCTGTACCAAGTTTAATATTTACATCTGAATAACAATTTTCAATTACGTTATCAACATCGCCATAAGCAGGATTAATATTTGCTCCAACAAATCCGCCGATATAACCAAAACTTTCATCAGCATGAGGTACACTAATTGTACCTGTAGCAGAAGTATTCTTAATTGAGCCTTGGTTGAAACCAACAATTGCACCAACACCGGCTCTTTCTGAATCATATCCGTAATCGTACTCTTGATTTTTCAGGTTACAAGTAATATCTGCATTAGTTACATTACAATTTTCAATAATACCGCCATCACCAAGATAACCTGCAACTCCACCAATAGAATCGGTTTCTGCTGAAATATTTGCACCATCAATATTTACATTTTTAACAACACCGTAAACATCTCTAAATAGACCTTGATCACCGTGCAAACCGGTAATAGTAGCTCCATTACCGTCAAAAACTCCTTGGAAGAAAGGAACACCGTGGCTTATATATTTTGACATATCCACAGTATCCATATCTAATACATAGTTTTGCTGAAGAGAATTGTTCAGCACACCGCTTGTTCCTTCTGTAGCCAACATTTCATATATTGCTTCAAAACCTGCTTGAGACTTAATAACAATTGAATTAAGTTGAGTTGATTTACCATCTACAAAAGTTGTATATGATTGAACAGCTAAATCATCTTCTGTTAAAGCTAATGAATCAACAATAGCATTCATTTTTTCAATATCACCTATTGCAGAAGCTGAAGGTTCTTCAAAACCTGGCACTTCAACAGTTTTTGTAGGATAAATCGGATTTTCTAAGTCATCTTCATACCCAACAAGAAGCTTATCTTTTTTACCCGTAGCAACTTGCTGATATGAATAACCAAGAACTTTGCTTCCGTCAGCAACCATTAACCCTTGAGCTTTCAAGTTTTCAAGAGTAATACGTTCGCTTGAAGCAACAGCACCACCTGCAGTAAAAATATTGTTATTAACAAATAAATGAGTTGAGTTCAAAGCATTAATATATTTTTCTTGAATAGCTTCTGTATCCATAGAAAGTCTGACTTTTGCGTCAGAAACTGCCTGACCCTTCAAAGATAAATTATTAAGTTGTGCTGTGAGGTATAATAACCTTGCTTGTGAAGCTGACATTCCCATAATTTTTATCCTTTTGTTAATTTCCTTACTTCTTTTATCGGTACAATCAGTAGAATACTTTAATATTTTAGAGCTAATTGTTAACAAAACGTTACAAAACATATATTCTTAAAAATAAGTCAATAAGAGGATATCGCCTTAAAATAATTGACTGAATATAAACTTCATAGTATAATTCGATTAATGTTTTAATTACAGGAGAGGGATGATTAATGAAAAAAGCGTTATTATTGGTTAGCGTGCTGGCTATATCAGTAGTTACTACGGCTTGTATAAATAAATTTGCAGTGCAAGAACTGAACAATAAAGCAACGTCATATATAGAACAAGGAAACTATACAGAAGCAATTGAACGACTTAAGTCGAGTATTGATTTAGATGACTCCGTTTTTGAATCACATTATAATCTTGCTGTTGCATATACGAAGTCAGATGATTATGTTAACGCATTAAACTCATATAAAAAGGCTATTGAACTCAACCCTGAACATGCTGATACATACTACTCACTTGCAGTAACAGAAGAGAATATCGTATCTGATTTAAAGGCACAAATCTTAACACTTGACGAAAGCGGCAATCTGGCAAAGAACAAGGAAGAAGACCCAACTCCTAAAGTTAAATCTTTACCGCAAAATGTAGAAAATTATATAAATGACCTATTGACAGATGCAGTTAATAATTACAACGAATATTTAACAAAAACCCCAAGTTCAAATGATAAAGAAGAACTTCAACAACACATCAGCGAGATTGAACAAAAGATATCAGATAATACGACTCAGCCGGAAGAATAGAATATGATATTACAATCACCGGGCGATGTATTAATACAGATAGGCTCTTTTCCTGTATATTATTACGGTGTAATTATGGCTTTTGCTTGTCTTACAGGCATATCAGTTTCGTATTACACATTTCGGTACATAAACCCAAAGTGTGATTATGAAAAAATATGGGATTTTGCAGCATTCATACTGATATTCGGTTTTTTGGGGGCAAGATTGTACTATTGCCTTTTGAACTTCACTTATTACACTCTAAACCCTCTTGAGGCTCTAAATTTCAGAGAAGGTGGGCTTTCTGTGCACGGGGGGATTATATTTGGAATAATTACCTTAATCTTATTATCAAAAAAATACAAATTACCGGTTCTTAATCTTCTGGACGCATTTAGTTGCGGAACAATACTTGCCCAAAGTATTGGAAGATGGGGGAATTTCTTTAATTCCGAAGCTTTCGGCACCCCAACGGACTTACCTTGGAAGCTGTACATACCATTGAGTCAACGCCCTGCAGAATTTTCAGATTTTGAATATTTTCATCCAACATTTCTATACGAAAGCCTCCTTGACGTTTGTGTTTTTGTAATACTTCTAATGATAATTAAAAAATTTGGAAAAAAATACAATGGTTTAACAATGTTCACGTACATTGTACTATACTCTATAGTAAGAATTTTTGTAGAACACTTAAGAACTGACAGTACCCTTAATCTTATCGGGATCCCTATTGCGCAAATAGTATCCTTCATCTCAATTATAATAGGGGTAATAGGGATTGTTACTATTATTAAGCTGAAACACGAAAATATTTGATTTTCAATATTTTCCGATGTAAACTGTACCTTAATGATGTGGCCGGGTTGGAATTAAAAAACTTACCGGCAAGTAGAAAATTAAATTAAGGAGAAATTGGAATGACACCAAGAAACTTTTTATTCACTTCGGAATCAGTTACCGAAGGACACCCCGACAAAGTATGCGACCAGATTTCTGACGCTATTTTGGATGAATTTTTGACGAAATACCCTCAATCAAGAGTAGCTGCTGAAACTACCGTAACAACAGGTATGGCTTTAGTTTGCGGAGAAATTACTTCTGATTGTTATGTTGATATCCCGTCAGTTGTTAGAAATACTATTAAAAATATCGGTTACACAGGCTCACACGGCGGCGGATTTGATGCTGATACCTGTGCAGTGCTTACAAGTATCGACGAACAGTCTTGTGATATCGCAGGCGGCGTTAATAAAGCTTTTGAATCAAGAAGTGAAAACGCAGATACTTCAACTTCTGAAACAGAAAATATCGGCGCAGGTGATCAAGGGATTATGTTTGGTTACGCTTGTAACGAAACACCTGAACTTATGCCGCTTCCGATAAGCTTGGCACACAAATTGTCTTATAGACTTGCTCAGGTTAGAAAAAACGGAACTCTTCCATACCTCAGACCTGATGGCAAATCTCAAGTTACTGTCAGATATATTGACGGTAAACCTGCAAGCATTGATACTGTATTAATTTCAACTCAACACGATCCTGAAATTAACGGTGTATCTGATAATTCAAAAGTTCAAGAAATAATTAAAAATGATATCAAAAAACACGTTATTGATTACGTATTTGAAAACGAATCTCCAATCGGTTTAAGCTCTGATACAAAAATCCTTGTTAACCCGTCAGGAAGATTTGTAGTTGGCGGACCACAAGGGGATGCTGGCTTAACAGGACGTAAAATCATTGTTGATACTTACGGCGGTTATTCACGTCACGGCGGCGGAGCTTTCTCAGGAAAAGATCCTACAAAAGTTGACCGTTCTGCAGCTTACGCTTCAAGATACGTAGCTAAAAATATTGTTGCGGCAGGATTAGCAGACAAATGCGAAATCGAATTAGCTTACGCAATCGGTGTTGCTGAACCTGTATCAATCATGGTTGATACTTTTGGAACAGGTAAAATTTCTGATGATGAAATTTCAGAACTTGTTGCGAAAAACTTTGACCTCAGACCTGCAGCAATTATCCGCCAGTTTGATTTGAGAGGATTACCTTCAAGAAACGGCGGTAAATTCTATCAATTACTAGCTGCTTACGGTCATATGGGCAGAACTGATATCGTTGTTCCTTGGGAACAAACAGATAAGGCAGACAGCTTAAAATCTCAAGCTTGTTCCTGCGGATGCTGCTCAAAGTAATAAAATCTTTTAGAAGATAAAAAGGACGCCTTTACGAGGCGTTCTTTTTTTTAACCAAATAAGATGAAATAATAGCTGTTAGGGGAACACAAGCCAGAATTGCAATACTGCCGACCAACGCAGATGTAATCTCTGTTGCAACTTGATTTAAATTAAAGAATTTTTGCAAATCTATATTGCTTGACAATAAAACTAACGGCAAAGAACTTCCAAGATAAACCAGAATTAAAGTGTTTGACATAGTTCCTATAATATCCCGTCCGACATTCATTCCCGAAATAAATAATTGCTTGACCGTAAGACTTTTGTCTGTTTCATGAATTTCATTAATCGTACTTGCAATTGAAACCGCAGTGTCCATTAATGCTCCAAGAGCCGCGATAATCATAGAAGCCGCAAGAATTCCTTTAAAGTTAAGCTCTGGGTTTGAAGAGTAAAGAAACATTGCTTCCTCACCGTCAAAACCCGTTAATTTAGCAAAATAAATTACCCCCATAGCAAGCAGAGCCGATAATATTATACTTGCAGAGGTGCCTAAGACGGCAGAGGTACTTTTATAATTAAACCCTCCGACAAGATATATTGTAATCACAGTTGAAAGAATTGAAACAAAAAGAGCGGTCAAAATCGGACTAAACCCGTTTAATACAAGCGGTATCATAACGCAGAAAATTAACGCAACGGTTGCCCCGATTGAAACAAGACTTGCCACCCCCTTTTTTCTTCCGATTAGAACAAGCAGGGCGAAAAACAGCCCGACGGTAAATAAAACAGTATTATCACGCTTTATATCTGCAATAAAAAAGCTAACATCATCTGCGGATTCATAATTTTCAGAAGACGCTTCAACATGAAGGATTACTTTACTGCCTTCCTCCAAAACTATATCATATGCAGGATTACCCGTAAGCATATTTTCAACATAGCGTTCAAGTCCTTTGAATTCTCCCGAGAGGATTTTAACTTTTACAATTTGTTTGATTGTATTTTCACCCTGCTGCAGTGCTTGTGCATCCTCATATTGAACATCTTCTACAACAGCAGTTTCAGACGGAAGAGTAAACCCGTCATCAGAAAATACAGGTAAATTCAAACCCAATAATACAAGAAATATTAAAAATATTTTTTTCATAAATCCCTTTCAAAAATCTCATGTCATTCTGAACTTGTTTCAGAATCTCTAGCTGTAAGACCTCGGAACAAGTTCAGGGTAACTTTTGCACTAAACAACAATCTGTACCCAAACATTTCTGGTACGTGCTTTGTTATCAAAATCAATCAAAACAATCTGCTGCCACTGTCCGAGCTGCAAAGCTCCGTCAACCAGCGGCACCATCGTATTATTACCGACGATAGAAGCTCTCACGTGCGCGTAACCGTTACCGTCGTGCCAAGTTTCGTCGTGATGATATTCTGCGTTTACAGCCGCAAATTTTTCTAAAGCTTCAGGCAAATCCTGTAATAAACCCGGTTCGTATTCTATATTCGTAATCCCGACGGTACTGCCTGCCGCATAAACATGCACCACGGCACTTTGCAGATTATGTTTATACACAGCACTCTTAACCTGCCGTGTTATGTCAATTATATCTGTGTTCCCTTTTGTATGAAGAACTATTTTTTCATTAATAACCGCCATATAAACCCCTCAAAATCTTAGCCGTAAAATTCATCTGCATAATATGCAAATTCAAGATGTCCGACAATAATCGTATCGCCGTCTTTTACACCCATTGCGTTAAGTTTATCAAATACTCCCATACCTGTCAGGATGTTTTGGAACCTGATTACCTGCTCGGTATTTCTTTCATCCGTAACCTGCGCCAAACGACCGATTTTTCCGCCGACAATAACAAATGTATCTTTAGCAACTTTAGAAATTTCATAAGCACTATCATCGTTGTTTGTTGCGCCTAAATCCTCTTCAACAACAATATCCGAAACAGGTTTTTCAATTTTTTCAACCATTTCACCCATAAAATATTTTAAACTGTCGATATTTTCGCCGGTAACAGAGGAAATTAAGAACACATCCTGTGATTTTTCTTTAAACTGTTTAAGAAGTTCTGTTTTTCTTTCTTCATCAATAGAGTCAATTTTATTCAACGCAACTATTTGGTATAACCCTGCGAGTTTTTCCGAATGTTTTTTTAACTCAGAGTTAATAATCTCATAATTTGCCATAGGGTCATCTGCTGTGGTATCAACAACATGGACAAGAAAACGGCAGCGTTCAACATGACGCAAGAAATCGTGACCCAGTCCAACCCCATCGCTTGCACCTTCGATTAATCCCGGAATATCAGCCACAACAAACCCGTCACCTGAAGGCTTATGCACAACCCCAAGGTTTGGAATAAGCGTTGTAAACGGATAATCCGCAATTTTAGGTTTGGCAGAACTTATACGGCTGATAAAGGTTGATTTACCCGCATTTGGCATACCAAGAAGCCCGACATCAGCAATAAGTTTCAACTCAAGGATAAGTTCTCTTTCGATAGGAGGTTCTCCGGGTTCACAAAATTGCGGAGCGCGTTTTTGAGCAGTAGCAAACCTTGCATTCCCTCTGCCGCCTCTGCCGCCTTTCGCAACAAGAACCTGCTGTTCGTGGTCTACCAAATCTGCAATAATATTCCCTGTTTTAACGTCTCTTACGACTGTTCCGACAGGAACCTTTATAAACAAATCTTTTGCACCGTGACCGTGACAGTTTTTAATACCGCCGTTTTCACCGCTGTCGGCTTTGAATACAGATTTATACTTAAAATCCATTAATGTGGACATATTTTCATCAGCTACGAGATAGACGTCTCCGCCTTTTCCGCCGTCTCCGCCGGCAGGTCCGCCTTTATCAACATATTTTTCGCGGCGCCACGCAACCATTCCGTTGCCGCCTTTACCTGAAATAATTCTGATTTTCGTTTTATCTAAAAATTGCATTTACACATATCCTTTTTTATTTGTGTTACAATCATACTATGAAAATGATAAAAAAGAAATTATTTTCGGAAGAACCTGTACAAATAGGTCCCGAAAGCGGATATGATAATTATATAATGGCAATTGAATCAAGCTGTGACGAGACTGCCTGCGCTATCGTTAAAAACGGACGGGAAGTAATCGCAAATGTTGTGGCTTCTCAGATAAAAACTCACGCTCAATTTGGTGGAGTTATCCCTGAGATTGCGGCAAGAGAGCACATGGATTCAATCAATATTGTCGTTGAAGAAGCTTTTCGCCAAGCAAAAGAAAATGCAAATATTAACCCCGAAGATATAACCGCTTTTGCGGGAACCGTCGGTCCCGGACTTGTCGGATGCTTGCTTGTAGGCTTAAATGCCGCAAAATCTCTTGCGCTTGTGTATGATAAACCTTTTATCGGAGTAAATCATTTGAACGCACACCTTTGCGGGAATTACCTTGATACAGATTTAAAGCCGCCTTTTATGGCTCTTCTTGTGAGCGGCGGACATACACAACTTATTGACGTAAAATCATATTCCGAACAAACTATTATCGGAGAAACCATTGATGACGCAGTCGGAGAAGCTTATGACAAAGTTGCTCGTTTGATAGGTTTGCCATACCCGGGAGGACCAAAACTAGATAAAATGGCTCAAGAAGGTAATCCGAAAGCTTTTCAGCTTCCGCAAGCTAAAGTTGGTGAATTTGAGTTTAGTTTCAGCGGATTAAAAACTGCAGTGCTCCGACTTGTAAAATCATTTGGCGAACAAGAAGTTCCTGTGGCGGATGTGTGCGCAAGTTTTCAGGAGTGCGTGTCTTCTACATTAGTTAAAAAAGTTAAAAAAGCGCTTAAAGAAAGCGGTTATAATCAAGTAGTCATAGCAGGCGGAGTTGCGGCAAATTCCGAAATCAGAAAGAAAATTTTCGCGCTGTCCGATGAAGGGTACAAAGTTTTTGCACCTCCAATGAAATACTGCACGGATAACGCAGCAATGGTTGCATCTTGCGCTTATTTTAACACTAATACCTTTGACGATATTAACGTTGAAGTATTTTCACGAGTTAAATAAACACTAGCAAATTTTATTTTGTTTCTGTTTTTAAAAAATTGTGAAGTACTTATAGGATAAGTGTGCATGAAAATTTACCCGATTACCCATTTTTACAAAGCTCAAAATTTACCAGAATCAAAAAATAAGAATCCTAAAATAGAACCAAATAACACTAATACATTACCTCTCGGCTACAACGATTATTTATTATCTTTTGAAGCGAGGGTTGATAAAGGGTTGGAACGTTTTTATAACGTAAACAAAGATAGAATGCCGGAAACAGTTAGAACATATATAGAAAGTCTTGATGATAAATCAAAGCAGACACCACTGGAAGCTCAAAAAAATGCATTTGAATTATTGGAAATTTCTCAAAGTATTGAAGATATCAAGTCCGCATACCCTGACGAATCTTTGTTTGACAGCTTAATTAATCCGACTGAGTCAAAAGCAACCAGGGGAATTTTGAATTCAGTAAGAGAAAACAATGAATTGCTGGAACTCTATAATCAAGGTGTATTAAAAGATAAAAGTAATTTGACTGTATATCTCATAAAGAAAATATTCCTTGAAAATAAAACCATTGCAGAAATTAACAAAGATTTAGACAAAGACTTAAACGAAGATTTTAAGACCGATTTTAAATCCGGAAACAATGACGCACGCTATATTTATCCGAGTACACTTACTTCGCTGGGAATTAAGGTTCCAGAATTTGAATACAGACAATCTCTAAGATATACCGTTGACGGATATTCTGATTATGTAGGAAATAAAATTTCCGAATTTTGGAATAACTTACCAATGGAGGAACGAACTGCAAGAAATAAAAAATCTGTTCAAGAGTTTGAAAGTTGGTGGGCTTCTCTTTCCAGAAACGAGATTTTAGATATGATTGCAACTCAAACTTCAGAATTGGATATGCTCAAGCAATTCAAAAAGTTTCAACGGGATGAGGCAAAAAAAGAGCAGACCAAATCAGAAGGACAAGAACCTGCGATTAAACGTTCTCCCAGAAAGCATGTAAAAGTCGGCTCGACTCTGCTTGCAAAAGACGAATTTTTTATAAAATGGGCAACAAACAACCTGAAACTATATCAAGAACGTATGACAGAAGCTGAAAAAGACAGTCTTCATATCCGTCGTATGCAGCATCTCGTTTCAAGATGGGCAGAAATGACACCGGCAGAAAGAACTGACTATATTTCAAAATTGAAAGCCGGTTCAGAACCGCTGAAATTCACAATGATTGATGCATGGAATAACTCCACAGATATAATAAAAGATTTATCACAACATCTTAAAGAAAATCAAATTTACAAACCTGCTGACTTACTATATTCTGACAAAGAATTCAGTGAATTTCAGTCAAGAGTAATGAACGAATTTTGGCAAAACAACCCGCAACATGCAGATAAATTAGGTTACAATATCAGACAATCTCAAATAAAAGTCCAAACTGCAATTGCGCGCGGTACGTTTGAAGAATTAAAACGCCAAATTTTACGAAACAAAACACAACGAATAAAAGAACTCGCACAATTTAAATTAAATCAAACAAAAGAACTTGCACAAAATACTGAAGAGCAAAAAGCTGCAATCAGTTATATGCAAGACTTTAAAAATACGTATTTTTCGGTTCTCGGCGGACATTTAAAGAATTTACCGCAGAGCTACATTAATGATTACTTTAAAGTGGTAGAAAATGATTTTACTCAGGAGCAAGTTGAAGCTTGGACGAAACATCTTAAAGGTCAGCCTATATCTGATTACGAAAAAGAACTGTTGGTAAAAATAAGCCAAACCGAATCTGAAGAAGGTGCAAGGATTAATAGAGCACTCGAAGGCGCTCTTGCGGCAATAGTTTATGAATGCACAGGAAACCCTGAAGTTTACAAACTTTCTTTCTCTGACTTGAAAGTAGCCATTCATCAAATTGACAGAGGAGAGAAAGAAATAATAATCGGCTCCCATAAATTACAAAAACAATTTGAGTTTCCTATACTAAAAAGAAAAATCGACAAAGCAAGAATAAACACGCTATATAACGGTTTCGTAGAACCGCTGTCAGAATATAACCTCAACAAAATTGCCCATGAATATTTTATATCGCAAGATAATGAGAATTTAATAAAATACCTGAAAACATACGGAAAAACACTTAACATAATATTTTCTGACAAAAGCGGATACCCTCTACAGGTAAAAGCTAATATGTTAGAAAAATTCAAAAACAATGCACCTGCTGCTGTTATTAAAAACACTAAATGCCTGATATCCGGAGTAAACGAATTAAAAAAAGAAGAACAAATAAAACAAATAAAATTTCTTATAAGCAAGCGTTTTAACTTTATACCAAGCATTTTTATGGACAAATACACATCAGAACTTGGACTCAACTTTAGGCAATCTCAAACAATAACAAACTCTTTTGATACAATAAAACTAGCTTGTCAAAAACGTCCCAACATTAAATCAATACAAAAATTATTTATTATACCTAAAGAAGATTTTTCTACAGAAAATGCACTCAGCACACTTGCAATGGAAGAGGTACTTGCAGACGTATTATTTGATATAACCGGAAACACTGTCGTTTACGGACTACAATTTGAAGAACTCTGTGACAAAATCGAGCTATTTGGGATGGTAAAGAAATTCCCGTCTGAAAAAAGATGCTACACATCCCAAAATGGTACACATATGGAATTAAAAGCAACAAAACGTCTGAATTTAGCAGGACTGCAACACAAATACCTTGACTATCGTAACGAAATATCAGATTGGGTTAATTCCGATGTCAAAAACGGCAATGCAACACTTCAGGATTTAGTGTTTATATTAAACCCTGATGAAAATATGCCGGAAAAAGACGAATTGGTCAAAGAAAGAATTAAACGTTTCAGATTAAATCTTAAATAACACCCGCCATAAATTTATTCCGAACTTCGCCCAAAATAAATTGCGTGATTTCTTTTTCAAGATGGCAGCCAAAGTGATTGTTAGTTTCTTTAATAAAATAACAAGGACTTGTTACGTTAATTTCAATAATTTTGCCGTCGATAACATCCAATCCAACCATTGAAAGCCCCATTTTATACATTTCTTCAGCAACAGGAGTAAATTTTTCAAGCTCATCTGCTGTAAGCTCCGCCTTAATAATATTTTCATCACAATGCTCATTAAATTTAAAATCATCATTGCTCGGCAATTTTTGCACACAGTATGGAAGAACCTTTCCGCCTAAGAATAACACCCGTTTATCGCCACAAACAGCCTTAGGGATATATTTTTGAACCATGCAAAGAGTAGAACCGTTATTTGTCATAGAATTTATAATAACGGCTGTGTTTTTATCCCCTCTCTTCAGGGTCATTACTCCTGCCCCAAAGCATCTGTTCAAAGGTTTCAGGACAATTTCTTCATGTTCGTTTAAGAAAGATATGATATCTGACTTTGAAGATGTAACTATATTTTCAGGCATCAAGTCCAAAAATCTCACCGCATGGAGTTTTTCGTTAAAATCTCTAATCGCTGCAGGATTGTTCAAAACAAGAGTTTTTTCACTATCAACAAAATCAAAAATATAAGTTGAATTTAAGTAATCCAAATCAAAAGGCGGATCTTGTCTGAACATAACAAGCTTAAAGCTTTCGATTTCTTTAAGGATATCTGATTTATCATAGAAAATATTCTCGTCTTGTTCATAAGCCTTAAAACAGTGAGTCCATGCCTTTCCTGATTTTAAAAGCAAACCGTCAATAGTCGTAATATAAACATTATTATTGTTACTTATGAGTTCTTTAATCAGCCAAAAATTGGTAACAAGATTATTAAACTCAAAATACTTCAACTCAACTCTATCAATAATAAATAAAATATCCATATATATCCCCTTATTCATGAGAGATATTATCACTAAAGTGATTACAACACAATAGGTTAACTCTACATAAAACATGTTATGTGCACATCTTGAAACATCATTGCAAAGAACCAGACTGTACCCAATAGGAGAGGGTTAGTGTAGGACTGATTATAAAGCGTAATAGTGCCGTGACTCAGGCACTATAGTTTTCGTGAATAATTTGAAACATCTCATCTAAAAAACTACAGTAGGGTGCTTTAATATGATGTTTTTCCGCGAGCTTAATTACAGTACCCGCAAACATATCATTTTCAGTCAGTCTGCCAGCCTCAACATCCTGTAACATTGAGGTTTTTCCATCAGGAAGCATAGTTTTTAAATGCGTGATTGTTTCGTCAATCATTGTGTCCGTATTGTTAATACCTTCGGCTTTTGCAACGGCTTGAACTTCTTTCATTATAGCTATCGCAAGCTGCATAAACTTTTTTGAATTGAGCATCTCGCCAAAAGTCATCCTCAGTAATGCTGTGGTCGGGTTTGAAGCTACGTTCAGCATAAATTTAAGCCACAAGGAACGGCGAATATCTTCGGGAATGGAATAATTAATCCCGACTTCCTCAAAATATTTTTGAACAGCTTGAACCCTTTCATCAGATTGGTTTTCTGAGCCGAAGACAAGAGTGTTGACTCCGTCGTGACTTATTGAATTGCCTTTTCTGACCGCGCTGTGCCCGATAAAGTATCCATAGAGGACTTTCTCCCATCCGTATTTTGTGGCGGTTAGTTCTTCACTCGTAACACCGTTTAAAAGCGGGATAATGATTGTTTCTTCTTTTATAAAGTTTGTTATGTTGTTTAAGGCTTCTTCTAAACCCGTTTGTTTTGTTGCAATAATAATTAAATCAGCTTTAAAACTGGTGTCTTCGGGCAGAATATAATTAAATTCAATAATTTTGCCGTTATATGATATCGGATTCTGCTGATAACGCACTAACCTATCCTTATCAACAAGCACTCGAAAATTTTCGGAGTTATTTTTATGAAATTTTTCTGCGTAAACTGTTCCTACAGCACCCAGTCCGCATAACAATACATTTTTAATTTCTTTCATAGAGAAATTGTATCACTGAGGTTTGAAAAATTCAATTTGTTTGGTAAAATTTAGTTATATGGAGAAAAAGTTTAAGATAAATTCTAAATATACCCCAGCAGGGGATCAGCCAAAGGCAATTAATGAACTTGTAGACGGAGTTTTTCGCGGGGATGATGCGCAGACGTTGCTGGGGATTACCGGTTCAGGTAAAACATTTACTATCGCAAATGTTATCGAAAAGGTGCAGAAACCAACTCTTATTATAGCGCATAATAAGACCCTTGCGGCTCAGTTATATAACGAATTTAAGGAACTTTTTCCCGATAATGCGGTTGAGTATTTTATAAGTTATTATGATTACTACCAGCCTGAGGCTTATATCCCGCGTACAGATACTTATATCGAAAAATCAGCTTCTATTAACGAAGAAATAGACCGGCTGAGACATAACACGACCAGAAGCCTTTACGAACGTGATGATGTTATTATTGTGGCTTCCGTGAGTTGTATTTACGGATTGGGGCTTCCTGAAAATTATTTCAGGGGTTCTGTTGAGCTTAAAGTCGGGGATGAAGTTGAACGTGATGTTTTGCTCAATCACCTTGTAAGTGTTCAGTATTCACGAAACGATTTGGTGCTTGAGCGATCAACCTTCCGTGCTAAAGGCGATATCGTTGAAATTATGCCTGCTTACGAGAAGGTTATCACAAGAATTTGTTTTTTCGGGGATGAAATCGAAAAAATCGTAAGAATTGATAATGTTACGGGCGAAATCCTCGAAACTCCAGAAAGCGTGGTTATTTATCCTGCGGTTCACTACCTTTCTTATGATGAAAATGTTGACGAGACGATTGCCCTTATTAGGGAAGAATTGCAACACAGGCTTGTTGAGTTGAATAATGAAAATAAACTCGTGGAAGCTCAAAGGCTTGAACAGCGTGTAAAATATGATATTGAAATGATTAAGGAAATGGGCTACTGTTCAGGAATTGAGAATTATTCAAGAATTATTGAACGCCGTGCTCCGGGTTCAGCTCCTGCAACATTATTGGATTATTTCAGGGGTGATTTTTTAACCGTAATCGACGAATCTCACGTTACCCTGCCACAATTAAAAGGGATGTCTCACGGGGATGCTGCAAGAAAAGATACGCTTATTAATTACGGGTTCAGACTTCCTTGCGCAAAGGATAACAGACCGCTTAAGAATGATGAGTTTTTCGATAAGGTTCATCAAAAGATTTATATTTCAGCAACTCCTGCCGATTTCGAGCGAAATACTTCAACGCAGCTTGTTGAACAAATTATTCGTCCAACGGGACTTGTTGACCCTAAAATTTCTGTCCGTCCTATTGCAACTCAAATTAATGACTTAAAAGGCGAAATTCAGAAGCGCTGCGATAAAAACGAGCGCGTACTTATTACAACCCTTACAAAACGTATGGCAGAAGATTTAACTGATTTCTTTATACAAGAAGGAATTAGAGTAAGATATTTGCATAGCGGTATTCAGTCGCTGGAACGCGTAGAAATTCTCAGGGATTTGCGTCTTGGTGAGTTTGATGTGCTTATCGGGGTAAACCTCTTAAGAGAAGGTTTGGATATTCCTGAGGTTTCGCTCGTTGCGATTATGGATGCGGATAAGGAAGGTTTCTTGCGTTCTGAAACAAGTTTAATCCAGACGATTGGTCGTGCTGCGCGTAACGCTTGCGGTGAGGTTATAATGTATGCGGATAAGATTACCGACTCAATGCAGAAGGCTATTGACGAAACAGAACGTCGCCGAAAAATTCAAATAGCACACAATAATAAGTACGGTATTGTTCCGCAAACCATTAAAAAGCCTATCGAAAATAATTTACTTTCACTTGTTGCAAGTTATCGTGATTTAGAGGATATTGTTGCCGAAGAAATGGTTGATTTGGGTATTGACAAGAAAGACTTACCTAAACTTATTGATAAGCTTGAAAAAGATATGCACAAAGCAGCGAAAATTCTTGATTTCGAACGCGCAGCAGAAATTAGAGATAAATTGAAAAAGCTTCGAGAAATGTGTGATTAGTTTTTTAGTTTTACAATAACCGAATCACCATTTTGGATATCTAAGTTAGAAGTATCATCATTGAACAATATAGTAACCGGAAGTCCTTGCGGCTCAGGTTTTTCTAATGCTGAAATCTTGCCAGTGAATTCCTTTTCCGGATATTTTATTATAGAAATTTCGACATTCTTATCAACTTTAACGGCATTCTTGTATGTAACCGGAAAATATGCCCTAACACTTCTATCCAGAGAATAGACATTAGCAATAAGAGCTTCTTTTTTAACATAATCACCTATTTTTACATCAGCGATTTTAGCAAAACCATCTATTGGTGAATAAATTTTGGTAGTTTTAATATTTTCGTTTTTTTGCTCTGAGACGGAAGATTTTTCCATCATATTTTTCACTTGAGCATCATATTCTTCTTTTGAGATAACGCCATCTTTATACATAATAGCTATATTTTCGTAATCTGCTTCAGACTCATCCTGAGAGATAATTTTCCTCTGAGGTTGCAAAACTGTTTCAATTTCAGCGATGAGCTGTCCTTTTTTCACTTCGTTGTTGTCTGAAACATTTATACTCTTAATTTTGCCACCAACACTTGATTTAACTTCAACAGATTCAACATTAACAGTTGCGTTAAATATTTCAATATCAGCATGTCTTGTTAAACACAATATATATACAGTAACAATTGCAGTAACAAACAAGAGCAAAACAATGAGATATTTTTTCATTGACATAAAATACACCTATCAGATTCTACGTTACAGACAGGTTAGCATAAACATACTTATACCGCAAATACATTTTCTTAGTAATAATCTTTAACAGTTATATAACAAGCATCCGGTTCAACATCATATACGGTAGGGGAATCTTCCACGCTAGGGTCAATCGGATGTTCATTAAATCCGCAATTTTGGTTTACGGTTGCAGACATTATACTGTCATACTGGGCATCATTATAATCAAGCCAAAACGGACTGGCTTGGGTAATATTCACCCCGTCGTAAAAATTCATAGACATAGGTTCGTTCGCAGAAACATAAAACCCTTTATTAGGCATTCCCCAAGCATGTCTTTTTGCTGCCAAATAAGGCATTGGCATAGAAGTTGTAACATCTTCTGCATCAAGCCCTGCTACAACAGAGTATGCAACTCTGGCTGTAAAGTATCTGGTATCGACTTCCGGAATACCCAACGGCACAACATCATAATCCTCTGTTACGACAAAAGCAACAATGTCTGCCATTCCTCTTCCGTTTGAAAGATGTGAGTTTGGCCCCATTTCACCATTAAGATCAGCGAAAACGAAATAATACCTTAGTGTAAACTCAGAATTGGTATTATCTGTTGCTGTCAGAGTTGAAAAACCACCTTTTGCTGCTCCTGCACTATGTCCAATCCAGATTTTCGTACCATTACTTGTAATAAATTGAACATTTTCATTGGTAAATTCAGGATTATCAATATCAATAGTCTTGTCATTGCTACAAGTAGTATTAGGTTCTTTAGAGTTCATGTATTCAAGCAAAAGCTTGCAGAACAATTCTGCTGTTCTAGGGAATTGCCTATCCATAGCAGGGTGATTTCTTAACGCAGGATCAATGTTTATAGACGAGTTGTAGAAAGCAGTACCAAGGGTATTATAAATTCTATAATACATATACTTCAAAGATTTTTCGTTAGGTTTAACCGTAACCATTGTCATACCGGCAATTACGCCCATAATAACGAAAACAACCAACAACTCACCCAAAGTGATAGCAGATTTTCTTTTTATCTTTTCAAAAAAATTAAACATCCTGAACCCCACCTCTCATATCAAAATAGATTATGTATATAATTATAACATATCAGTCAATAGGGGTCAAGTTTGACATCTGGAAGATTAAGAGAATTTATTTTTTATAACTTTTTGTAACAAAGTTGTTACATATACAAGGAAACATGGTATAATATACTTATGTAATTGTTGTTATTTTGACACGAGTTGGAGATTTATAGTTATGCAAAAGAGGATAAAAGACAAATTTAAGGATATAAAGGATGGTTTTTCAGTTGCAGAAATGCTTCTGGTATTATTAATTCTTTCTTTTTTAGTTTTAGCACTACCTCCAATCGTACATAAGAAAGTTGAAAAACGTATCACTCGCGGTGAGCATGGTCGTTATGAATGCTGGAGAGATCCTGATACCGGTGCGTTGAAAGAGTTTTACGCAACAGAAAGAAACGGTGCCGACCCCAGATATTTGGATGCCGCCGGCAATCCGGTAGGAGAAGAGGTTGCTCAGTGTAGATTCAGCCCGCATGATCAGGCGCCTAATGCGGCATATTTCTCATTCCAAGCTATAGGCGGCGGTGCCGGCGGTGCGTATCCGCCATACGATCCGACAAGCACCAATTACAAAAACGACAGTTATACTGAAACTGCTACTATTTATCGAAATGCAGAATGCAACTGTTCTAGTCCGGATCAATGGGGTTCTTGCAAATTGGGTTATCAACAGACAGATGCCCCAACAATAACGAACAACTACTATGACTACCATTACATGGCTAATGGAGAAATGCGTGATGGCAGCGGTGCGGATTATACCATAGCAGGAGGCACACGTCCTTGTGCATCATATACAACAGGTGGTTATAAAACTACTGATAGACTATACGAAAAATGTATAAATTATAAAAATTCAATTAATTACTGGGCAAGTAAACCTGAAACCAATTGGATAAGCAGCTATTTTATACCGGTTCAAGGTAGAGATACAATGAGATTTTGCTCCGGCAAAGGATATACAGGTGCACCCTTGGCAAACAACTTAGTAGCTGCCGAAGGCGGAGAGGAATCGTATGACTTTTTCTACGGAGGGAAAGGCGGAGAGGGCGCCTGCTACAAACGTCCGGGAAGTGATGTAACGTTGACTGCCTCAAACAACTATAGGGTTGAATACTCAGATAGAGAATCTGGGGAAAAAACCTATAGTAGCTCCGTGACCTATGCATATCCGTCCTATACAGACAATAACGGCTCCACAATGGGAAAAGGGTTCTTTTTTGTTAATGACGCAAATTATAAGTATGACTATAGATCCAGCATTACTAATTGTAGTATGTACAAGGCAAAAACAAATGTCTACCCTACTTATAAAACTATAGCTGGAATTAATAGCGGGTGTAATGTTATCAAATTATCATGGGAATTTGCCTCTCCCGAGAACGCAGAATTTGAAAGCTGGCAAAATCCACGAACATACGAAGGGCATTTAACTGATGCCAGTGGGAATCCTATTCTACGAACGCTTTACACCGTTGGTGGGAATACTGCAAGATGCGGTCAGTGGTTTGCAAGTAACTATGTAAAAATTCAAGATTCTACCGCAAACTGTCGTATAAACCCTGGATATAACGGACATGAAGGCACTACAGAGCTTGAAAATGTGGTTATACAAAATGAAGATGCTTATAAAGGTGATAAAGGTTATATAGATTGCAACGGTGGAACAACCGGCTCTTGGACTGCTGATGGATGGAACGATGAGATTGAAGCACAGATACAATATCCGACATTCCCTCGCAAGATTGAATATAAGAGAACTTACGGTTATGATACTCCTACTGTCGGCTTTGCCGGAACTCCGGGTACAAGTGTTTCAATGTTTTTACCAAAACTTAAGGATGATTTGACTTTTGATATAGGTTTAGGCGGAAATCCTGGGCAAAGTCGTATCGACAGAGCCGGCAGTTCGGGTGGTACGACAACGGTATCGTCTGCAGGAACTGTAATTCTACAAGCTCCTGGGGGGGTAGGATCAGCAGACGGTGCTACAGGAATAAAAATAGTAATGTTTGGTGAGGGTACATTCAAAGGTCAAGCTGCAATGGATGCAACTACATCTCCGGATGGTCATCCTGCAGTAGCAATAACAGGTGTGTGCACCCCTCAACTGACAACCGGAGAGGCACTTAGAATTCACGGCTGTTTAGATAAGGACGTATCGACAGATGACCCTAGACGCTTTGCTGATGATTCACAATTCTATACTATTCTTGAGTTGGACCCTAACACAAGAACACCATCAGCTATTAATTATCTTTATGGTGCTGAGGGTGAACTGGGAACGGTTATGCCGGGAACAGCAGGAGATGGCGGTTACTCGTTTATACGAAGTACAGCCGGTATTGAGAAATTAGAAGCTATATATTATGACGACAATTACGCCGTTATTACGACAGGATACGATAACGGCTGGGAGCGGGAATATCCTGCGGATGCTACTAATACGGTAATGAGTGATTATACTTGTTACAAAAAGGGTGATGCCTTTGACAACCCGACGGGTGCCGTTGTCCATTACTCTGACTCTCCTAATAATATATGTAAGCCTACCAAAGGCTATCCGGGTGCTGTTGTAATTGTATGGTAAAGGAATTGAATATGTTATTTGATTGGAAAACAAAAAATAAGTACGGATTTTCAATGTTCGAAGTTGTTGTTACTATGGCTATTATTTCAATATTCATAGCCGCAGCTTCCAATGTTTTCACTCAGAAATTCAAGAAAAAAATTGCGATCCCTGCACACGGCAGATTTGAATGTTATTATGATAATAACGACGTTCTTCACCAACGATTAATCTCTGAAAACGTTGTTGTTCAAGATACTAATGTTTCTACAGGTCATTGTACATTCGAACCGGTTAAAGCCGCAGCATATCTTGCAATAAATGCTGTAGCTGCAGGCGGTTCCGGAGGACGATCAGGTTATTCGTCCAGTTATGGCGGTTCTGCCGGAGCATATACCAGTATCTTTTTGACAACCACAACCCACAAACTTAGCATATATCCGGGGAAAAAGACCACTTACAATTATTCCAACATAAGACCCAGAGGAGATGATACCTACATAACTGACGATGATTCCAACAACAGAGAGGTAATGAGACTAAAAGGAGGCAGATCTAACTCAGGCAGTTCATTATCATATAGTTCTTGCGAGGTTAGCTACAAGGAATATAATTGTCGTAGAGAAGCCTTTTGCAACATATTGGAATCTGAAAATAAAATAAGGGTCGGATATTGCAGTTGTGACAATGAAGATGCAAGTTGTGAAGCTATTAAGGAATACACTTACAGTAACTTGACAACATCAAGTTCTTCTTCGAATTTCTATTGTACAGGTAATGAAAACGCTAGTCCGATAAAGTTTTGCACACAGATTGATACAAGTAAAACTGTAGCATATCTTGGCGGAAAGACAGTTCTTTACAACTTATTTTTAAGGAAAGATGGTAATTTTACGACTGGAACCCAACCTTCTGACTTTGAGGTTTATTTAAATGCATTGGATTTAACTGATGGGGTTGCTACAGTAACAAACCCTAAACCGGGTGAAGGTGGTGCCCGAGGGCAAAGCGGTGGACCGGGAGCTGTTGTTATTGCTTGGTAATTAAGGAGTACGGATATAAATGAAAAATATAAAATTAAAAAAAGCGTTTACGCTTATAGAAGTAATGTTATTGCTGGTTGTATTGTCACTTATTTTTGCAAGTTCGACTTCTGTTATTACCAGAAAGCATAAATTAAAACCTAGACGTAGCGTGCACGGTACATACATTTGCTACCGTAACTGGGAGGACGGCGCGTTGCATGAAATTATGTATTCAGGCAAAAGCTTGCTATTAAATAACAACGATATTGAACGCTGTACATTCAATGCTCCAAAGACCGCCTCTTATCTGTATGTACAGCTTATAGGCGGTGGCGGTGCCGGCGGTAATGCTAATTTTGATTATAACGAAAGCTACTCCAGCAGTACTGCATCTGCGACCATACCATTTGGCGATAAAGTTAAATACACGAAAGATAATCCCAAAAAGGGGTTAACACCTGCTGATGTCCAAATTCAAGTAAATAATGCTACATTTTCATCCAGAGCATTTAAGTGGATTATGGATACATATAAGGTAAAAATGTTTTCCTACGATACCGCTGGAAGTGGGGCTAATGGCGGAAACCTTACACTGTATTATTTATTCAAATCAGATTACGAAAAAGCGAACTCATCAGAACCATTCCATTGGTACAAATCTTTGTGTTTTTACGGGAATACAAGTGATAAAAACTCAAAAGACCCTATGGATTGTCTCCAGAGAATTATAGGATATAACAGGAATAATGGTGATATTGTACAATTTAATAATTTAGCAGGGCAACAGCTTGTGTTTGGCTCAGAAGCAGCTGCTCCATATTGTCAGTTACGTTCTCCTATTTACAAAAATTGCCCTTGGATAAAGAGTTCATTTACTGATGCAAGCGGTAATGTTGTTGGAACCTACCAGCCTGTTCTTTCTAATACAAGTGAACTTATCCAATGCTCTGGAGGTAATGGCGGAAGCGGCGGCTATATTGCATCTGATGCTGTTGATTTTGGCTATGGAGTATATTATCAAACCGCAGAACGTTCAAAGAATGACGATGATGGTAATCCACTTGATAATTGGATTGTTGATGGGAATAGCCGTCAAAACGGTAAGGGGGCAGAATGTATAGTCAAACCTAAAGTAGAAGTCGTAGCAACCACAGCTGCACCGGGGGTACTATATCCTTATGCAGAGGCGTGTGCATCAGGAGCTTGCAAAGACATTGAAGGAATAGACATTGAAGATCCTGTTGAAGATGCCAACGGATTTGTTAGCTCAGGTAAATATTTTAATGGGACAAATTATTCCAATATACAATATTATTTTTATAGCTACTACCCTGCTAGCAGTTCTTTAAATTATACAGATACAGATGCTTTGTTCTTCAAGCAATATCCTACACTCTCTTTAAAAGTTGAGTTAGAACCGCTAACTCCGGGTTGTGAAGAAGTCAGTCCTGGTATTTTTCGAGCGAAAACAGGTCAGGATGGTACGTACCAATATTTTCTAGATAATTCAGGAAATGTGGATAAGTATGGTGTCAGAATATGCACAGCTCCTGATGTTTGTCAAACTAAAACAACCTCTAATTCTAAGATTACCGGAGCTGAAACCTATGCTGTTGGTAAGGGTGGACTGGGTGCTACAATGACTGCATCTATGTTAGACGAGCATTTAACAAGGGCATTTACAGGTTCATTATCAAGTCAATGCAAGAGCCCTTATGCTGCACAATCAAACGGTGGACTTGTCGGCGAAAGCGGTTCTCAAAGTTTTGTAAGTAACTGGGTTACTAATTTGAACTCAAACGGCTATGCTTGTACCCAAAATGTCGGATTTGTTCATACCGGTGGTTATGCGTCTATGTTCAGACTGTATAATGCCTACACATGCCCTACTAGCAGTACGAACAATACAATTGGGTTAAGGGTGAGCCATTATACAGGAACCATCAGGCTCAGCCACGGAGAACGAGGTAAAGCTGGCGGATACAAAGCACTGTTTGCCCGTTCATTCGGAAATTCAGATTTAGTATTGCTGCCCGGACGCGGTGGAGCTAATCTGGATATAACTCCGGGATCTGCAGGCACTGCTGCCAATGGGGAGGTAACTCAAATAAGAACCGGCTGTGATGCAAATCAGGAAAACTGTGGCACTACAGTTCAGGTTGCCGGTGGACTCGGTGGTCGCAGTCACTTCCTTGAATCATACCACTCTCCTAACTTAACCAACGAACAAGTTTATAATTATATTCAAAATTCGGCAGGAGTCAGTGCAGAAGACATCGTAAAAAATTCTGATGCCTATGAAGACGGAACCTATTTGGGAGAAGATTCTCAGTTCCAATCTGTTTCCTTCTTATCAGATTTGTCTATGATTGAAGATGGCGATGTTGTAGCTCTGTTAGGTCGCGGTGGGGATGCAGGATATGTAAAACATAACTGTTGGCTGAGACCTCAATATTTTCGATATTCCGAATATGGGAGTACATCTACATACGACTATTATTATAAAGATGTTGCAAACTTTGACAACACTGATGGTGATGAATTTGATGAGTGGGAAGGCTATACGAATTTCAGAGATACTGATATTGCGAATATACCACACTGTGGCTCAAATTACCTGCAACAGTTTGATGAAATTCAAGGACAGAACGGTTATCCGGGCGCAATTGTTATCATGTGGTAAAATGTAACTGAAAGGATTAATAATGAAAAATATTTGCAAAAATCATAAAGCTTTTACTTTGGCAGAATTAATGGTCTGCTTGGCAATAATTTCAATTATTGCAACATTGCTTATGCCTGCGATTAACAGACTGCGTCCTAACAAGAACAAAGTTATGTTTAAAAAGGCATATTATTTGGCTGAACGTATTATTTCAGAACTTGTAAATGATGAAGAAGCTTATCCGTTCGTTGATTCCAGAGTTGGATTTGATAATACTAGTGCAGTCACTATTAACGGGACAGTATATGGTGGTGCCGGCGATGAAGAGAAGAAAGCAAAGTTATGCCGCCTCTTCGCCCTCAAAATGAACACCTTGTCAGAAGAACCAAATTGCGTAGATGGTGCAAATTATGATAACCCGAGCTTTACGACAACTGATGGTGTAAAATGGATTATTCCATATACTGATTTTGCGGATCAGGCTACGTATCATAATATATTGCTTGACGTAAACGGAGACAATGACCCAAATTGTACGGAAAACGAGGAAGGATGTATACAACCTGATAGATTCCCTCTCGGAGTAAGAGCTGATGGGAAAATGAGAGTTAATGGTACTATTGCCAGAGATTACATTGGTACTACAAATATGATTGAAAACCAAAGATAATTTCTGTACACCAGTCGGATAAATTTTATTATATTCAATGTTAAACTCTTTTCGTTATCCAATATCGGATATTTTAGAACGAAAGGAGTTTAATTTTATGAGTTTTAACGCGTTAAAAGAAAAAGGTATTGCCATTGATGACCAGCTTCGCACTTGGCACGATATTGCACACAGACATTTTAATAAAAACGAAGTGGATTGCTATTCCAGAACCCGTCAAATTCTTATGAACGGGATTGAAATTGAAGGATGGAATTTTAAACACAACGCGGCTCGAATGACTGATGATGAAGAGTTATTGGCATTTCTTGCTCAAACAAGACGGCTTGAAGATGCTCAACAGACTACAGTTAACTGGCTTGCACCTGCCGACCAATCCGTATTAGAAACAACTCTCGGATATGAACAAGTTGCAGTCGACCTGACGGCTTGGCTTGCTCAAAACGAACCTGATGATTATGTTCGCGAAACATTTAACTTCGGCTTATTGGAAGATTTTGACCATTTATACAGATACAGCCAATGGGCTTATATGATGCACGGCATTAACCCTAACGAAATCGTTCAGGGGCAGACTGACATTATGCTTTCTCGTCCCACCCAGAACCACCATAACTGCAATGTTTTAAGACTTCGCAAACCTTACGACAAAAATAAAACATCAATTCAGACAAAAGTTAATATCCTGACCCTCGTCTCAGGCGAGCAGCAAACTCATAACTACTACGCAGAGCACGGACTTTGTTACGGTAATGAATGCTTACGCGAAACTTACGCGGAAATTAAAGACGTTGAAGAAGAACACGTTACTATGTACGAATCTCTTATCGACCCGACTGAAACCATTTACGAAAAACTTCTTCTCCACGAGTTTACAGAAGTCTGCAATTACTACACTTGCATGCAAGACGAAAAAGACGAAAAATTAAAACTAATTTGGGAAGAGTTTTTAGCTTTTGAAATCGGTCACTTGAAAGTTGCTGCAGATTTGTTCGAAAAACGCGAAAACCGTGATGCCGAAGAAATTATCGGCAAAGATATCGTTATACCTTGTCATTTTGAATCTCAAAAGGAATATGTTAAAAATATTCTACTCAATGAAATCGACAAACGTATCGGCACTGATAAAGATTACGCAAAATTAGATAAGCTTCCTGATGATTGGGCAAGTTACGATGTTCAGGAAGCTGTCGGGGCTGACGGTTCTCCGACAGAAACAGTCATAAGCCTTATCAAAGTTGCAAAAAAACGTGACCTTATTCTTGCAGATGAAAAGCTTAAAAAAGATGCTCCGAAACTTCTTGAAAAAGGGTTAGAGAAAAAGGCTCAAGCGCCAAATACGGTTACCGTAGAAGAATATACAAAAATGTCTAAAGAAGAATTTGAAATGTAATCTTGTTGTCGCGGATAGTTAAAACTATCCGCGATTTGATTATTCTTATAAAAAAATATATAATACTGTAAAAGGTTGGGGAATAATGAAAAAGATTAAATTTACAGCAAATATTGCATTGTTGTTGACCGGATTAATCTGGGGGATTTCGTTCGTAGCTCAGCGTGCAGGAATGGAATACGTCGAACCTTTTACGTTTAACGCAGTCAGAAGTTTTTTAGGCGCATTAAGCCTTCTTCCTGTTATCGGCTTGATAAAATATATTTCAAAAGAAATAAGAACTCCGGAAGAAAAGCATAATCAACATGTAGAACTGTTTAAGGGCGGACTTTGCTGTGGTACGGTTTTGTTTTTAGCAATGTCAATACAGCAAATTTGTATGAAATATGTCACAGCAGGAAAAGGTGGTTTTATTTCATCACTATATTTAATTTTTGTTCCGCTTATTGCAGTTTTTCTCGGACAAAAATTAAAGAAAAATGTGGTTATTAGTATTTTTATTGCAATAGCCGGTTTGTACCTCTTATGCTTTAAGGCGGGCTCCTATGAGTTTAATATTTACGACGTGGGGCTTTTGATTTCTGCGGTGCTTTACGGAGTGCATATTCTCGTAATAGATTATTTTACCACGAAAACTAACCCTGCAAAGTTATCTTGCGTACAGTTTTTTGTAGTCAGTGCATTGTCTTCCGTCTTGATGCTCCTTTTCGAAACTCCTGCTGCAAACGATATTTATGCATGCCGTGTTCCATTATTGTATGCCGGAGTTTTGACCTGCGGAGTAGCCTTTACTCTCCAAATTTTTGGACAAAAGTATACCCCTCCTGTAATTGCTTCATTATTACTTTCGCTTGAGTCCCTGTTTGCGGTACTCGGAGGAATGCTTTTATTAGGCGAAACGATGACAGAAAGGGAACTTTTAGGATGCTTTTTTATGATTTTTGCGGTTATTCTATCAAAGATTGATTATAGCCAAGCTATTGCGACTGACAGAATTGATAACAATAAAGAACCTAAAAATGCACTTAAGAATCCGCTAATTTCAACACCGGGAACCAAGTAACCTGCGAACATAAATAACAGAGCATTAATTACAAGCGTGAAAATCCCGAGAGTTAATATATTTATCGGAAGAGTTAAAAACATAAGAACGGGTTTTATGACAGCATTAATTAACCCAATAACGACTGCGGCAACCATTGCTGTCCAGAAGTTTTCAATCTGAATTCCGGGAATAATCCAGGCTACAAACATAATAATCAGTGCAAATGCAATCCATTTTAAAAGTATTTTTAAGAACATAATTGTCTCCTTTTATTCATGGCATTATAATAAAATTTTATTTGTAAATTTCCAACCCCCTTTCGGTTTAACCGCTTGTAATTATCCTGTGTTTTAAATATAATTTACATATCGTAAGAGAGATTTATATTAGGGAAATTAATTATGAAAAAAATAAAATTAGGAAATTTCGAAATTGGCGGAGATAAGTTGACTATTCTGGCAGGGCCTTGTGCGGCTGAAAGTCCTGAAATTCTCGATATTACCGCTAAAAAGTTAAAAGAAATTACAGATAAACTAGGTATAAACTTTGTATTCAAGTCTTCTTTTGATAAGGCGAACCGTTCTTCAATAACTTCTTATAGAGGTCCGGGGATGAAAAAAGGGCTTGAAATGCTTCAAGAGATTAAGGATAAATATAATGTTCCGATTGTAACCGATATCCATACTCCTGATCAGGCTGAGCCTGTTGCAAAGGTTGCGGACATTGTGCAAATCCCTGCGTTTTTGTGCAGACAAACCGATTTGCTTGTTGCGGCTGCAAAAACAGGTAAGATAATTAATATTAAAAAAGGTCAGTTCCTCGCACCTGAACAGATGGGAACCCTTGTTAAAAAAGTTGAGGATGCCGGAAATCATAATATTTTGCTGACAGACAGAGGAACTTCATTCGGATATAATAATCTGGTTGTGGATTTCAGAGGAATTCCGATTATGCAATCATTTGATTATCCTATTGTTTTTGATGCAACTCACAGCGTACAACTTCCGGGGGCTAACGGAACTTGTTCCGGCGGTGACAGAAGATTTGTTCCTGTACTTGCTAAGGCTGCTGTTGCGGCTGGAGCAAATGTCTTGTTCTTTGAGGTTCACCCTGACCCTGACAATGCGCTTTGCGACGGTCCGAACATGGTTTCATTGGACGATGCGGAAGAATTGTTCAGAATTTGCCGTGATATTTTTGAATTGGTGAGAAAATAAATTATGATGATGAAAACCTATATATCAGGTCCGATTGATGCTAATAACTATCTTATTTGGGATGAAAAATCCAAAGAGGCGGTCTTAATTGATTGTTCTGATTATGAGGAAACCATAATAAGCGATATTAAAGAAAATGGTTTGAAACTAAAATATATTCTTTTGACCCATGGACATTTTGACCACGTACTCGGGTTGAACGAAACTAAAAAGGCGACTGGTGCTCAGGCTGCAATTCATAAAGATGACGTTGTTATGCTTGATAATATCAATGAGTTTGGTAGATTTTTTGCAATGCCGCCTCAAGAAATTCCGCAATACGATTTGAATGTGGAAGATGGACAGGAGCTTAATATCGGTGATATTAAAATAAAGGTTATTCATACCTCAGGGCATACCGAAGGCGGTGTCTGCTACCTGATTGAAAATAATTTATTTTCGGGTGATACTTTGTTTAGAGATTGCTACGGCAGAACAGACTTGTTCGGCGGTGATTTCTCTAAGATTAAGTATAGCCTTAAAGAAATTCTATTTAAACTTAATGACTCTGTTGTTGTTTATCCGGGGCACGGCGCAAGTTCAACAATAGGTCACGAAAAACTTCATAATGAAATAAACAGATAAAAGAGGAATAAAGATGAAAGAACAACTGGAAAAAATTTATTCAGATGCAATGTGTGATTTGGAAAAAGCTGCTTCTATCAGCGACTTGGAAGAGCTTAGAGGTAAATATTTGAGCCGTAAAGGTGAGTTTAACGAGATTAAGAAAAACCTTAAAAACCTTTCTGATGCAGATAAAAGAGTGGTAGGTGCACTTGCTAACGAAATTACACAGAAGCTTGAGTCCTCTATTCGTTTAAAACATGACGAGTTTTATAAAAAAGAATTAGATGAAAAACTTGCGAAAGAAAAGATTGATGTTACTCTTCCGGGAAAATTTGTTCCACGCGGGAAAGTTCACCCTATTACATCAACTACTAACGAAATTGTGTCTATTTTCCAGAGTTTGGGCTTTTCTCTTATTGATAGTAAGCATTCCCCTGAAGTTGAAACAGAATACTTTAACTTTGATATGCTAAATATCCCAAAAGATCATCCTGCGCGTGATGTTCAGGATACTTTCTTTACAAATTTAGCACCGAACGTTGTTTTAAGAAGCCAGACTTCAGGTGCGCAAATTCACGTAATGGAAGAGCAGAAACCTCCTATCAGGGTTATTTCTCCGGGTAGGGTTTACAGAAACGAAAATATTAACGCTCGTAAAAATAATTTCTTCCATCAAATTGAAGGTTTGTACGTGGATAAAGATATTACTTTCGGCGACTTGAAGGGTGTTCTTAACGAGTTTATCAGAATTTATTTTGGTGCAAGCCGTCCAACAAGGTTTAGAAACAGTTTCTTCCCGTTCACCGAACCTTCTGCGGAAGTTGATGTTCAGTGCATTATGTGTCAGGGTAAAGGTTGCAGGACTTGTTCGGGTACAGGCTGGCTTGAAGTTTTAGGCTGTGGTATGGTTGACCCTAATGTGCTTCGCGGAGTCGGTATTGACCCTGAAGTATATTCGGGCTTTGCTTTTGGTATGGGGATTGAACGTCTTGCAATGCTGAAATACGCAATCGACGACATTCGCTTATTCTTTAATGATGACGTAAGGTTTTTAAAACAGTTTTAATTGGTACAATGCTTAGCATGACACTTATCACGTCACTCTGAATTTATTTGACTGCTCGAAAACTTGTTTTCGTGCAAAATGTCTTGTTTCCACACTGGGTTTGTCCATTTAATGTATATACACCAGCATTGATAGATCCTGAACATCCCAAAAATCACTTTTCGCTATGCTCAAAGGATTTTTCAGGTCTTTCAGGATGACGTAATATTTTAACCCAACTCATGGATAACTTCGGTTTTACATTTGCCGTCTGCGCCATGGAAAAATGTTTCTACGGCAAGTTTTCCGTCAATAAATTTTTCTGTTTTTCTAAAATCATGATCTTTATTTAAGTATTCGATTGTTACAACCTTTTTGTTATCTATTATAATCACTTTTTGAGTTCCATCAATAGAAGAGAAGTCCCAAATCTGGGATAATTTACCATCTTGAGTATAGGCATATTTTAAGTCATTTATGTCTAGAACAAACACTCCTTTTTGATTTTGGGTTATTTTTTCAGAGAGTTCTATTGTAAACCTATTTTCATCAATTTGCGGGATTGTTCTGTCTAATCCTGCATTGATTTTGTCAATTTCAGCTTTTGAAAGTTTTCCGTTAATTCGGATACTCTCACCGGTTTGAGGTTTCGCCGGTGTTTCTGGTTTGATTTCAGGTTTTTTACCCTCGACAAGCTCTTCACCTTTTGTTTCCAGTTCTTCGGCAAGGTCTGAAGTGTTCTTTTTTACCCCGCCGAGAAATTTTTGGACACCTTCGCCAAGCTTACCTTTACGTCCTAGAACTCCAATACTAATTAGTACGGCAGCAGAACTCAAACCGATAGACCAGTTTCTAACCTTATGACTTTTGGGCTTTTCTGCGGTTTCTTCAGTTACATTTGTTGGTGTTGTTGTAACAGGTGCCTGCTGAGAAACATTGTTATACATTTTATTAAGCAGACTATTTTCTGCAGTGAAACTAATTTTTGAAATTGACATTAAAACTACCTTCTTTTCCTACACATATTTATATAAAGTCTGCGCTAATATAATATTTGCTAATATGTTAAGGTAAGTAAAATTCCTCTACTTTACAACTTTGTGTAATCCGTGAGGTTTGTCGACGTTTCTGTTTAAAGCTTGGGCTGTTTCAAGTGCAAGAAGCTGGCTTATCACAACCAGACAGAAAGACTTGATTATTTCGCTGTTACTCTCTATATCAACATTCCATTCTGCTTGTAATTTATCTGTTGTGTTTCCTATAACACAAAGCGGAATATTGTAATCTTCTTTGATTTTTAAGAGGTTTTTCTCTGCGGTTTTGCTAAGTTTGTCCACTGATATATGAATTTGTGCTGATTTGTTATTAAATACCGCAACGTGCCCATGCATAAATTCGCCTAAAATACTGGATAGTGTACAAATATAAGAAGTTTCTTTTATTTTTAGAGAAGCTTCTTTTGCAATAGCATAAGATATCCCGTCCGCCGTTACTACTATAATTTTATATTCGGATAGTGCCTTTGCAATTTCTTTGATTTTGTCATGCAGGCTAAAAGTTTCCGTAATCTTATCGGAAAGAGTTTTTAGCTCATTTAAGTATGGCAAAATATCAATACCTTTATGGGCTGCATATTTTAATACAAGCAAAGTTGTACACATCATTTGCGTTGTTAATGATTTTGTCGCCGCAATACTTTTTTCCTCCCCTGCACAGCAATCAATTTTGAAATCTGCTGCTTTCCAGATGGTAGACCCTTTTTTGTTTGTAATGCAAAGGGTTCTCATTCCAAACTCTTTTGCTCTGTTTAAAGCTTGGTTTGTGTCGGATGTTTCACCTGATTGGGTAATAAATACATATAAAATGTTCTGTTCATGCGGAACCGCAGCTTTTAGAAGAAATTCGCTTGAATAAATCGCGCGGGCCTCTATGTTTGCAATGTTTCCGAAAAGGTCAGCACCATATCTTGCGCAATGGTATGACGAACCGCTTGCGACAAAGACAATCTTCTCTATATCTGTCGGGATATCAAACTGAATATAATTATTTTTGTTTACGTGCGTTTCGAACAGATTTTTTAGGATTTCAGGCTGTTCAAAAATTTCCTGCTCCATACTGGATTTCATATAAGGTAACCCCTCCTCGAAATCAAAGATTTCGGTCCTCCCACAAGGGGAGGACATGTTCTGTTTTTAACCTAGAATTTCTTTTAACAAGTCATTAACAACTTTCGGGTTAGCTCTGCCTTTAGTTTCTTTCATTACCTGACCAACGAAGAAGCCGAACAGTTGAACTTTTCCGCCTTGGTAAGCGCTAACTTGATTTGGATTAGCGTCAACAATCTTTTGACAAATCTCTTTGATTGCGGATGTGTCAGTAATCTGGCTTAAACCTTTCTTTTCAACGATTTCAGAGGCTTTTGTACCATCTTTCAACATATCAACAATAATTTGTTTACCGATGTTGTTAGAAATTGTATTTTTTTCGATTAATGAAATTAATTCCGCAAGATTTTCAGGAGTTAATTTTGTTTCATTAATATCAAGTTTTTCTTCTTTCAAGTAAGCTGCAATTTCGCCCATAATGAAGTTTACGGCAATTTTTGGAGTAGCGCCGAGTTTTAATACTTCATCGAAGAATAATGCAAGGCTCATTTGTTCAACGATAACATTTGCGTCATATTCGCTTAAGCCCAAGCTTTGATATCTTTCTCTTTTTTGAGAAGGGAGTTCAGGCATCTTAGCTCTTATTTCTTCTACCCATTCTCTTGAAATTTCGAGCGGCATCAAGTCAGGCTCAGGGAAATATCTGTAATCGTGAGCATCTTCTTTACCTCTCATAGAACGAGTTTCTCTTGCGTTGTCATCCCAAAGTCTTGTTTCTTGAACAACTTGCCCGCCTTCTTCGACGATTTCAATTTGTCTGTCAATTTCGTATTCGATAGCTCTTTGAAGTGCTGAGAAACTGTTTACATTTTTAATTTCCGCACGTGTGCCGAATTCCTTAGAACCTTTAGGCATAATAGAAATGTTTGCGTCGCATCTCATAGAACCTTCTTCTAGGTTACCATCGCAAACGCCGATATAACGAACAATATTTCTTAATTCTTCCATATAAGCTCTTGCTTCGTCAGAACTTCTCATATCTGGTTCTGAAACTATTTCAAGCAGCGGAGTCCCTGCACGGTTTAAGTCAACAAGAGAGTAGCTTGAACCTGCCAACCCGTCAGCGCCTGCGTGAACAAGTTTCCCTGCGTCTTCTTCAAGGTGCGCACGTGTAATCCCTATTCTTTTACCGTTGATATTTAAGTGACCGCCAAGGCAAATAGGCTCGTCATATTGAGAAATCTGATAACCTTTCGGCAAATCAGGATAAAAATATTGTTTTCTGTCAAATTTACATCTTGCAGGAATTTCGCAATTAAGCGCAAGCCCTGTTAAAATTCCCATATTAACAGCTTCTTTGTTCAAGACAGGCAAAACCCCCGGCATCCCTAATGTTATAGGGCAAGTCTGAGTATTCGGTTCCATACCAAATTCAGTACCGTCCGGTGCAAATATTTTTGATTTAGTTTTCAACTGGGCATGAACTTCCAAGCCGATAACTACTTCATACTTATCTCTTAAATTTTCCATTGCTTCTCCTTATTCTAAGATAATTCTGTTTAAACTGTAGCACAAATGTGCACAGGGTGCAATTAATTGTTTTCGACAATTACTCTGGCAGGATAATTATTCATTAATAATTTATTTGCAAGGTTGTTAGCCGCATCTTTTGAGCTGTAAGCTCCGACTTGCAATGTATAAGCGCCTCCAAGCTGGCGTATATGCGGGATAACTCCAAGTCCTGATTCCTGCAAAATTCCTTTTGCAACTTCTGCTTGCGCTTGAGTAGCGTAAGAACCAACAACTACACGTGCTGTAATTGAGTTAGTTGGCTGCGGTACAGGCGCGGGATCCGGGATAGCCGGACGAATTGCAGTTTCAGATTGAGGAGCTTTCTTAACACTTTCTTCTTCCGTCTTAATTGAGTCTTCTTTTTTATCTTCTTCTGCAGCAACTTTTTTATGTTCAGGGATTTTAACCAATCCATCCTCTTCAGTTCTTGCTTCTATAGAAGATTCATCTTCTTCCTGTAAAGCCTTCAATCTGTCATCAACGTTTCCTGTACGGTTATAATCTTCAGAATTGTTAATTTCCGAAGCGTTGTAATCTTCACCAATTGAAATATCCACATCAGGCGACATTAGTCTTGCAAATCCAAGGAATATTAAAAGCAGTACAAAGAATATAGAAATAAACATTAAAACTGTTTGTTTTTTGGTTTTAGTAAATTGGGTTTTATTTTCCTTAGATTTTTTTTGTGATGATTTTTTTGATTTATTTTCTATTCTCATCCTATACACCTCTAACCTTTGTACTTGCCTGTACAATGTCTTTAATTTCATCTGCATAATTTCTTAGAATTTCGTAGGCAAAATCTTCAATATCAGTAAGCCCTAAATCAGTCTCAAGTCCGCACGCCTCTATAGGAGCTCCGTCTGATATTATATTGATACCTGTATGTATTAATACAGAGGTTGCGGATTTTGTCGCAATAGAAACCGTCAATTTCTTATTTCCCACATACAAATCATCACCGCTTCTGACAGGTTTGATACCACGTCTCTCAAGAGCTTCTTTTATTATACATATTAAAAGCCGTTGCCTGAAAACACCTTCCACAAGCCCGATATTGAACTGTTCTGAAATAAAGCTTAACATTAATTTGCTGTAAATTGGTTCATTATTGATGACATCTTCAATATCAACCATTTCTTCCAATTTAACATCACACTCACCTGCAAAAGCAACAATAGCATCCCCCTGAATTTTAAAGTTCTTATAAATCCAGTGTGGAGCAAGTTGAAAGCCTTCGTATTTAATTTCTTTTTCTATTAATTTTGTTTGCATATCCTAAAATAAAATCTTACTATAATACGTATCTTTATTGAACTTGAGTGCATTTTTTAATCTGGTACATGATTCACACTCACCACAATGTTTCTCTCCGCCTTTATAACAGCTTTGTATTAACTCCAAAGGCATCTGATACTCCAAAGCCAACCTTACTATAGCATTTTTATCATAATTTATCAAGGGGACAAGTAATTTTGGTTTACTTTGAGTAGAAAACTCAAACTCAGCGTTTATTCTATTCGCAAACTCTTGTGTATTATCAGGGAAAGTCTGTGCTTCTTCCTTATTTGCTCCAAGTATAATATGGGTATAATTTTCACTATCTGCAAAGCAGCCTGCAATATTTAAAAAGAGTCCGTTTCTGTTTGGAACCCAAACTGCCTTTGCAGAATCCTCCGGATTATCAATTCCTTGCGGAATTTCCTCATCGGATACAAGCGCCGTATTCGTGATTTCTTTCAGCCAATCTAATTTTATTACTTTATGCTTAATTTGATAGTGATTTGCAATTTTTTTTGAAGCGTTAATCTCCTGCGCCGCCGATTTTTGACCGTAATCAAATACTAATGCGAGCTCAACATTATATTCTTTATGACATAATCCCAAACTTACAAAAGAATCTAAACCTCCCGAGAGTAATACAATAGACTTATTCTTCGTCATCCGTTCCCTCGTATTCATCAATAATTGATACAGCTTCCATCTTTAAATAATCACCATATTCAGGGGAATTTATAACCTCATCCAAAATACTTCTGTCTGACATATTGTATAAAGCAATAAGTGCATTCTGTTTAACTTCGTTATCTTCATCCTTCAAGCAAGATTTTATTATATCAAAGGCTTCAGGTCGTTCACTTTCCATTAAGGCTTCTATTGCATTAATCCTAATTTGAGGGGATGCGTCCATTAATGATTTTTTTAAAGCAGTAAAAACTCGTTCATCTCCGTTAAGCTTCAATTTTCCCAGTGCCTCAATAACTCTTTCTTTTAAAAATGTAAACTTATCTAAAATCCCGTTCTTTGTTTCCAGAATACTTACCAGCGGGTCAATAGCTCGTACATCACCAAGCATTCCGAGTGCAGATGCGGCAGATTCTCTCAAATAAACAGAACGCTCATCCTCATCTTTCACCACTTCAATAAGCGGGGCTACAGCATACCTATCACCGATTTTACCCAGAGCATCCGCACAGGCAAATCTGACTTTGTAATGCTCATTTTTATTATTTAGGCAATATAAAAGTGAGTTTACGGCAGATGTATCTTTAAGATTAGCTATAGCTTTGGCGCTCATAACGCGAACATTCGTAAACTCTTCTTTATGCTCTTCATCGCCAACTTTCCACAATAAAATATCTACCAGCACTGCCAGAGATGATTTATCACGAATTTTATCCTCAAGTCTTATTAATTCGCACAATATGTCAGGAGATTTACAATTTGCCAAAAAATGGTTGTAAATAATCACTAAATCGGATTCTTCATAAATTTCACCAAGGGACTTAATGCTTGAGACTACATCTTCCTGATTAGTCCCATTAAACAAATTGCATTCTTGTGCTATAGCGTCTAAATCCAATTTACTCTTATCTTCCACTTGAAACCCCTATAAAAAATATACTATAAAGAGTTTTTTTTTACAAGTCATATAAATCGGGATTTATATGCAACTTTACGCAAAATTCACTAGATTGCAGTCACTCAGAAACTTTTACAAAAAATATCTGGATTTTTTATGAGATACTTCACTAATGCTCAGTATGGCCATTGTTTAACAAAACTCGGTGCAAGCTTACATATAAATTCCGATAAAAAAGAACCCCACTAAAAGCAGGGTTCTTTTTATTATTTTTTTACCTTTTTATCATCGGTTTCAACGATTTCTTGTTCTTCGGAAGATTCTTCGTCTTTTTCTTCAGACTGTTCCTCTGATTCACTGGTATCAGCTCCCTGCGTTTCCGTCTCAACCTTTGATTCTTCGTCAATACTTTCTATACTATCATCATCAGATTCTGCTTCCTCAGATTTCTTAGCATCTTCTTCGGCAAGAGTTGCTTCAATTTCAGCTTCTTCTCTTGCTCTTAATACAGGAATTGAAAGCATTAATGCCATCTGGTTCCCTTCTTGTTCAAATCCCAGTTCAAGAGCTTCTTTATCCATTTCTACATACTTTGAAAGAAGTTCTACTAATTCCTTACGCATTCTGTCCATAAGTTCAGGAGTAAGATTCGTTCGGTCTTGCATCAATACAACTTTTAATCTGTTGCAAGCTACCTCTTTTGCACTTTCCATATCTTCTTTTTCGTTTTTACGGAAGAAGCCAAGAACTTTGTTATATAAATCTGTAAATATGTCTTTCATCTTACTTCTCCTTACCGATTAAACCGGCAAAAAACTTTTTAACTTTAGCGACAACTCCGGTTTCTTCTTCCAGATTAAGAAATGGAACATCTTCTCCAATAATCCTCTGGGCAACATTCCTATATGCTTGACCAGCAAGTGACTTTTCATCATTTACGATAGGTTCACCTTTATTTGTAGATGTAATAATACCTGTATCTTCAGGAATAATCCCTATTAATTCGGCAGATAATATCTCTACAACATCTTCAACACTCATCATATCATTTGACTTAATCATGTTTGGTCTTACTCTGTTTAACAGAAGCTTGTAAGATTTGATTTCTTCTTTTGCTTCAAGTAAACCAATAATTCTGTCAGCATCACGAACGGCAGACATTTCAGGAGTAGCTACAACAATAGCCTCGGAAGCACCGGCAACTGCATTTTGGAAACCTTGTTCAATACCAGCCGGACAGTCAACAAGGATAAAATCAAAATCTTTTTTCAATTGTTCGCAAATATCTTTTAACTGTTCTTCGGTAACTGCGGTTTTATCTCTGGTTTGTGCAGCAGCGAGCAAACAAAGATTAGGGTTTTTCTTATCTTTAACTAGTGCCTGTTTTAATTTGCAGCGTTCTTCCACAACATCTACTATAGTGTAAACAATTCTGTTCTCAAGCCCCAACAAGAGGTCCAAATTTCTTAAACCTAAGTCGGTATCTATCATAACAACTTTTTTACCGGCACGGGCAAGTGCAGTACCAATATTTGCATTTGTAGTAGTTTTACCTACTCCGCCTTTACCGGATGTAATTACTATTACGCGACCGCTCATTATATCTCCTTTTTTATTTTCTGCTTCTATAACTTTTTCACATACTGCAGGCATATTCTCACCTTTTCCTTATGACGCTTCATGTAACTTGTATATTACAATGTGCTTTTTATTCACCCTAGCTTCTTCAGGAACAAAAGCATCTGTCCTGTGAATATATGGGGTATTAACCGTATCAGGTCTTCTTGCAAAAACATTCCCGATACGGATTTGAATAGCATTCAGCTTCAATGCCCTAATTTTTGAATAAACATTCCCATCAGAACCGGCTTGAGCAATCCCGCCTAAGATACCCCATACAGTAATATCGCCTTTTGCAATAACTTCTGCACCGGGATTTACATCTCCGATTATTACAATGTTACCCTCAGAAGAAATACTCTGACCTGAACGAAGAGTTCGGTGTATATAGAGAGTAGGAAGCTTTTCTGTTTCTCTATCATGCTTTCTCAGTTCTTCAAGATCTTCCATTTCCTCAAATTCTACTATTTGAATATCACCTTCAACTACTTCAGCCCTTTTTTTGTTTTCTTCTTCTGTGTGTTCTTCGGGATAACGTTCTTCAAAATCTCCATCACCGAATATTTTATCAAGTGCGGTTTCCAATTCCGCATTAACAGTTTCATTTTTCTCTTCACTCGCAGTAATATCAAGAGCAGGCAAAGTCGCCCCTAATTCAGAAATTTCAATACCAATTTCTGAAGCAGATGCTTTTGTTATATCAGAAGCAGTGCTGATAAATTCAATTTTGGAATCCATTGTTTCAATAAGAGCCTTAATACTCACTAGCTCTTGTTCTGATAAATTCATTTCCCCTAACTTAAGACATATTTTTTTATTTTTGGCTTCCGGCATATCCAGAATTTTACTTAACTCATAAATAACTTCGGATGTCTTTTTCGAATGCGCTAAATCTACAATAAACCCGTTTTCTACGTATCCCTTTTCCATTCTTTTCCTTCCTAAACATAGTAAAAAATCTATCTACCATGAAGATAACCGAAAAAAAAATCTATAGCAACGGATTATTGAGAATTGTTGCAAGTTAAGCAATAGTTGTTACATAATTTCGACCTTTTTGGACGAACTGGCGAAGTTCTTCTCTTGTTATGAAACCATCTTTATTCACGTCTATTCCTGAATTTTGCGCATAGAAGTTTTCTCCGCGTTTTGTTATATAAGCTTTATTTGCATGAGATTTAAACCTTCCCGGTAAAAAATTTATGGTGTATAAGTCTGCTGCACTAAGCCTTTGAGATTGCGGTATTCCGGCAACTTCTTTTGCTCGTAGCAAAGCTTTTTCAGCAAGATCAAGTTGCTGGAACACTGACATTTTTTCAATTTTTTGTTTGGTCAAGTTCATCCCATACTTGTTGTTCAGATCATCTATGCAAATTTGTGTAAATTGAATTAATCCGACAGCAGTTTTTCCGTTCCAAGCACCCTTATCAAACTTGGATTCTGCCCAAATCATACCGATTAAATCCATGTAATCACAATTGAGTTTTACTGCCATTTGCTTAATTCTATTTTCAATATCTTTGCTTATTTTTATGTAATCTCCATTTCTTACAATTGTATCATTTTTCCCAATACTCGTTGGAGTATCCTGTATTGCCATTTGTTGCTGCAATTGCGGAGCCTGTTGTAGAACAGTACTGCTTGGATGATAAGAACTTATTTGGGGAAACGGATTTATAGAAGAACCCATAATTGAATACATAGGATGCTCTCCAAGTGATGTATACAATGGGGTATAACTCAAATTTTCATAGCTTGGTTGTGATTGAATTGAGCTTAGGGTGTTACCTACAAGATTATCATTATTTAATCGCGTATTGTAAGTATTCGGTACTGCGTTGAATATTGAACCGGTATTATCATAATTTTGTAATCCTGTTTGAGCAGTATTTAAGCCAGCTAAAGTATTTCCAACGTAAAAATCATTGCATGAAACAGAAGGTGAATAATATTGATATTGATTATAATTATATTGCGGATAAGATTGGTAATACGGGTATGAAAATACAGGCATTCCAAAATTTGGAAACATCGACCTATTTCTGGTTCCTGATATAATATTGCCCAGCGTGTTAAACAAAAGTCCGACACCCATCAGCCAATTCATATTGCAATTATGATAGCAGTAATGCGCGTACATATTTTCCCCATAACTTTTCCCTATATATATAAACAATATTGTAGCCTTAAAATTGCTACAAAAGAGTCAATGTTGTAAAAAAATATTAACAAATTTTATTAATTTATGTAAAATTATATTTTTATTGTATTATTGAGTAAGGGTAAGAGATAAATATGTTTAACGAAACTAAAACACATGAAATTACAGTCGACGTTGTTATTTTAACTATTATTAACAACGCTATTCAAGTTTTGCTTGTTAAAAGGTTAAATGAACCGTTTAAAGATAAATGGGCAATTCCAGGTGGTTACGTAAGGTTGTCTGAAAATCTGGATCAAGCCGCATTACGCGTACTGAAAGAACGTACTAATGTGGATAATATCTATTTGGAACAACTTTATACATTCGGAGATCCGCTTCGTCACCCTAACGCCAGAGTTATTACTTGTGCCTACTTTGCACTTGTAAGAGCTGAAGATATTAAAATTATATCTTCTCCTGAATTAGGTTGGCATAAGGTTTCGGATTTACCACCTTTAGCATTTGACCACAAAGACATTATTGAATATTCTCTTAAACGTACTCGAGAAAGACTTGAAATTTGTCCTGTTGCATATCAGTTGTTGAATGAAAAATTTACTTTAACCGAAATGCAGAAATCTTATGAATTGATTATGGGCAAAAATTTAGACAAACGTAATTTTAGGAAAAAAGCTCTTTCTACTGACGGTTTGATCGAATTAAATGAATTTACCAAATCTTCATCAAAACGTCCTGCAAGATTGTACACGTTTGAAAACATTGAATTAAACTCTAAACGTGCGCATTTCATTTCTAAGAAAAAGGAGAAAAAATAAAGATGTTAACTTTTGTTTGGGCAATACAGATTATTGCTGCAATTTTGCTTATAATATTAATTTTACTTCACGATCCGAAAGGTGATGGTATCGCAGGATTAGGCGGAGCTTCACAGATTTTTTCATCACAAAAAAGTGCAGAAAAAGGATTGAATAAAGTAACAGGTATTGTTGCCGGAGTTTTCCTTGTTACAACTTTTCTTTTGGGATTTGGTTTAATTAAATAGAGAAGTTTTTATGAATATACTTATTACCGGAGCTTCAAAAGGTATCGGTCGTACTATTGCCGAAGAGATGAAATCCTTGGGAGAAATTTATGTTTCAGCCCGCAATGAACAGGCTTTAAAAGCTCTTAATGCCAAAGACTATTGCGTTTGTGATTTATCCAAAAACCCTGAGCTGCTTTGCGAGTTTATTAGAGAGAACAGCATAGATGTTTTGATTAATAATGCGGGAACCTATATTTATGGCAGCATTGAAAACATGTCAGAGGAGGCCGTTTCTAATATATTTTCAACTAATCTTATAGCTCCCGTTAAACTTATTAATGCAGCCGTTCCCTACATGAAAAATTCTAAATGGGGGAGAATAATTAATATTGGTTCAATATCCGGAGTAATGGGCGAAGCTAACGCCAGCCTATACTCCTCATCAAAGGCTGGTCTGATAGGATTAACGAAAGCTTTAGCTTTGGAGCTCGCCGAATTTAACATCACCGTAAATACAATAAATCCCGGCTGGGTTGACACTGAATTAGGAATGAACTCTATTGATGAAAGTGAATTTTCTAAAGACGAGATTATTGAGAGTATTCCTCAGCGAAGATTTGTTAAACCTACAGAAGTTGCAGCACTTGTTAAATATTTAGTTTCAGAAGATGCTAAAGGCGTAACGGGACAAAGCATAAATCTATGCGCAGGACTAAGTGTAGGGTTTTAAAAAAAGCTATCCTTTATTGAGAATAGCTTTTAATTTTTATGTTATTTCTTCAAAAACCCTGCCATTGTTGGAGCTGTAGCATTTACTCTTGTTTGTGCCGCCTGATTTATGAGATTTTGTTGGTTCTGAGATAATTCAGCTTGCTGCTGCTGAGTTCTTAGAGCCATATCTTTCGCTCTTGCATTACGTGTCATTTTATCACACCTGCGGGCTAACCATATCATAAACGAAGGAACAAGTGCTATTGTTGATAAGAATGTAAATGTACTGTTAAACGTTTTTGCACGTTTTACGAACGTATTTTTGCCATCCTTAAAGATATTTTCAATAGTTTTTTGTGCTTCTTTGGCTTTATCTGTAGTAATATTTTTGAAAGCAGCAACGATTTCATCTCGACTTGCTTCTTTTACATCTTTACCGATAATTATTTTAGCTTGTTCGGCTACATTCTTATCTATCTGTAAAACTTTCTTCAAGTTTCCGCCATTTTCTTCAATGAACTCAAAGAAGCCGTTAATACCATCTTTATACTCATGGATATTTGTATATTTAGAATCAAGCTGTCTGTTATCAAGGACATTAATTCCGCCCATTGGCGAGAAGTAATCTTTAAAGGTATGCCACAAATTTTTATTATGGTCAGCAGGTTTTACATTCAATGCTAAACCTGAAATTTTTGAAAATATGTCAGAAAATCCGCGAGCAATACCTTGAGCTGCAAACAAAATTGCAGTAAAGCTTGTAATATCACGAGCCAAAGTTTCCTTAACATCATAATAATTTGTTTTATTATTTAGTGAAGGATTATCCTTTGCTTCCTGCTTATCAGTTTTATAAGCTTTCACTAACCTTGTTGGCAAACAAAAACCGAATAATAACCCAAGCATAGCCGGAACTGACATCGCCGGTCCGTCAAATTCAAAGTGACTAACTATACTTTTTAACTTATTAGAATTAAGAACTCTGTCGGCCGTATTTGCAAACACATGTTCCTTACCGCTGAAAGACGGATTTTTACCTGTTTGAGCATCAGATTTATCTTCTGTTTTTGCAACAGCCTGCTCATGCATGAACGCAGGGTTTTTGCCTTTTAATCCCATAGAATATAATTTTGGTATTAGTGCATAAAAACCGACTACAGCAGACCACATCCCTAAGTTCGTAACAATTCTTGAACCTGAACGACGAGCAACAAAGTGTTTTAAAAATTCATCTGGATTGAAGCCTTCTTTAGCTTTTTTCATCGCGTGACCTGTCGATTCAACGACATCATCAGTAAAATCAGTCATTACTTTCAATAACTTAGTAAATCCAATTCCTTCTTTGTCGGCAGCAGCAATATCGACACCGTATTGTCCTATTTTTTCAGGATTAACGGTTATAGATGCTACAACTTCGTTTGTTGAGGCAGGAAGTAATTTTTTCTTCAAGGACATAAAGTCTTTTAGCAGACTATCGGTCAAATCCTCCGGAGAACCTTCCACTTTCTGGTTTAAAACTTTTTTAATAAGTGACTTTTTATTACCTTTAGCTTCTTCAATCTCGATAGCACGTCGCATGAATGAACCGGCAAGTTCATCAAGCTGTTCTTCAGGAACCTTACCTTCCAAAGTTGTATTTAATACGTTTTTAAACACGCCGTGGTAAAATTCTTGTTTAGTTTTTACTACATCATCAAGGGTATCGCTATTTTTTGATGCGTAATTTATAAAGTTAGCACCTAAACCCTGAATCATACTTACAGGAACATTATTCGCTGACCCTGAATATTTTTTCACAAAATGCAATATAAATGCAGGTATGATAAATGCGCTAGGACCGCTTAATATTTCCCTAATACCTTCTCTTCTGGCAAAAGCCCAGTTATACGGACCTTCTTTTTTCCCAGTTTCAGGGTTAATCGGACGACGGTTTAACCCTTCGCCAATACGAGGCAATGCCATACCCACACAATCCTGAGCAATAAATGAGAATGCAAATCCGCCGTTGTTAATTGCGTTTGCCACCGCAACAGGAATTTGTTCTAAACCTTGGAAAGATGGATTATTGTTGTTCGTTGTATTTTGTTTTTGTCTTTGGTTTTTTGCGACATTTAGTTCCGCCGCAGTGATAGCTTTTACTGGCATGTCCCTACTTTACATTATTCATAACTAACTACACATATACATATTAAAAATTTTACTTTGTACTTATTGCCTTTTCGGGGATAAGTTTTAAGTTTTATTTACAAAACTCATGACAATAAGTGTACTTATTATACTTAATATTAATTAAAACTTCAAGCCTTTTACTACAAATATAACAGAAAGTTTACAAAACTGTAACAGATATATGTGTTTTACTTTATAATATGTCCATGCTAATATTGTTACCAGAGAGTTACACTAATTTATAAGGAAGTAGAAATGACAGAACAACAAACTCATGAATTTAATTCGGCTAGAGATCAAATCAGACAGACGAGAATTCAAAAACTTACGGATTTAGCCGATAGAGGGGTTAATCCATACCCTTATGTGTATAATAAAAATGCAGATGCGGCTGACTTACAAAATAAATATAAGGATCTTGAAGCAGGAGTTGAAACCGAAGACGAATACTCTGTTGCCGGTCGCGTTATGGCTATCAGAAATACCGGTATGTTCATAGATTTAATGGATGCTTCAGGAAAAATTCAAATATTTTCTCATAAAGAAAATCTTAACGAAGAGCAATTAAAAATCTTAAAACTAATTGATATTGGTGACATTGTTGGATTTAAAGGAACAATAAGAAGAACTCCGCGTGGAGAACTTTCTATTAAATCAACATCTTTAACATTATTATCTAAATCGTTATTGCCTTTGCCTGAAAAATTCCATGGCTTAACTGATGTAGAAACAAGATACAGACAAAGATACGTTGACATGATTGTTAATGAAGACGTTAGAAAAACATTCAGAACAAGAAGTTTAATTATCCAAAAAATTAGAGAGTATTTAACAAACAAAGGTTTCTTAGAAGTTGAAACACCTATGCTTCATCCGCAAGCAGGCGGAGCTAACGCAAGACCATTTGTAACTCACCACAATACTCTTGATATGGATATGTTTTTAAGAATTGCGCCGGAACTTTATTTGAAAAGACTTATGGTTGGCGGTGTGAGTGAAAAAATCTTCGAAATCAACAGAAGCTTCAGAAATGAAGGTATCGATATTCGTCATAACCCTGAATTTACTATGATGGAGTTATATCAGGCTTACGTTGATTATAACGAAATGATGACATTAACCGAAAATTTAGTTGCTTCCGTAGCTCAAGAAGTTTTGGGTACCATGAAAATCACTTACGGTGACAACGAAATCGATTTGACGCCACCTTGGGATAGAAAAACTATGATTGGCGCTATCAAAGAAAAAACAGGTATTGATTTTTCAACTTGCTTTACGGTAGAAGATGCTAAGAATAAAGCAAAATCTTTGGGTATTAATCCTGAAGATTGCGATAACTGGGGCAAGGTTATTGATTTGATTTTTGAAGAAAAAGTTGAACCGACATTAATTCAACCTGTCCATATTATAGATTATCCTCGTGATATATCACCGTTAGCTAAGGTTCACAGAGATAATGACAGGTTGACCGAACGTTTTGAAACAAGAGTAAACGGTTGGGAAATTGCTAACGCATTCTCTGAGTTAACAGATCCGATAGATCAAAGAATGAGATTTGAAGCTCAAATGCAAGCAAAAGTAAATGGCGATGACGAGGCTATGCCTATTGATGAAGATTATATCTGTGCATTAGAACATGGTGCTCCTCCTATGGGCGGTTTAGGACTCGGTATCGACAGACTGGTAATGCTTCTTACTAATTCACCTTCAATCAGAGATGTAATGGCATTCCCAACATTGAAGAAAAGACAAAACTAATTTCGTCCGAGAAAGATGAGTTCTGATAGAAAATCCGCCTTAACAAGGCGGATTTTTTTACAAATAAAATGTTCAAAAAAAAGCGGCTGCCAAAATGACAACCGCTTTAAAATTTGATTAAATCAAAAACTATTTACCATTAACAACAGTTTTGAATTTTTTACCAGCTGAGAAAGCAGGAACTGTTTTAGCAGGGATTTTAATTTCTTTACCTGTTTGAGGGTTTCTACCAGTTCTAGCAGCTCTTTTTCTAGCTTCAAAAGTACCGAAGCCTACCAAAGTAACTTTTTTACCTTTAGCTACAGTTTTTTCCACAGTTTCAACCCAAGCATTGATAACTTCTGCAGCTTCTTTTTGTGAAACGTTAGCTTTTTTTGCAACTTCTTGTACTAATTCTTCTTTGTTCATTGTAAAACTCCTTTTCTTATTTGTACTCCCTTATTATAGCGAATATTTTTGTTTGTGCAAGTATCGTTAAGGAATTTTAACAATTTTATGCCTAAAAAACATCTGTTTGTTTGATATTTGAAGGTTTAAATGATACAAATCGTTAAAAATTCTGTATTTTTTTTTGTTTTCTGGTACAATATTAGAGGAATTTGTAGGCAAAAAAGGGATATGAAAGAAAGATTTATACTATTTACCATAGTTTTTGGCTTAGGGATATTTCTCTATATATTCCAAAACTATTTTAATACAGTCTGGGGACTGGCATTTTTGTGTACACTCATGACCGTGTATGCTATATTTTCTACTCTTGCTTATAAATTAAAAAAACGAAAGTTAAAAAAACATCCGGAAATTATCAATACTGGCTATAAACCATTTGTTACAATAATGATCCCGGGACACAATGAAGAGTCTGTCATTACAAATACCGTTGAAAATATATTGAAACTTGACTATGAAAATTTTGAAATCATCGTTATTGACGACAGAAGTACAGACAACACATCTCAGGTAATTTCAGACCTTGATAAAAAATATGATAAAGTTAAGGCTTTAATTCGTCCACAAGACGCCTTCCCCGGCAAATCAGCGGTCCTAAACGATGCATTGGAATACGCAAAGGGCGATGCTATTCTTGTTTTCGATGCAGATGCAACAGTTGAGTCTGATTTTTTAAGTAAACTCGTTCCGATGTTGGAACCAAAAGATGTTGGTGCAGTCCAAGCTAGAAAAATCATCAGGAACAAAGACTATAACATACTTACACGTTGCCAAAATAATGAATATTCTTTTGACACGTACATGCAAATAGGAAGAGATTCAGTTAAGGGTGCTGTTGAACTTCGCGGGAACGGAGAACTTATTAAACGTGAAGCATTAGAAGATATTGGCGGCTGGAATAATTACACTATTACCGACGATTTGGATATGTCAACAAGACTTCATATAAAAGGGTGGGATATTCGTTTTTGTTTGGACGCTGTTGTATATGAAGAAGGTATCGCATATCTGTACCCTTTATTTAGACAGCGCCGCAGGTGGCTTGAAGGAACGTTAAGAAGATATCTCGAATATTCCGGAAAAGTTTTACGCTCGAAAACAATGTCACTGAGAGCCAGTCTTGATATGACCGCTTATATCTCGGAATGTATCATGCCTTTATGGTGCGTTATGGAATTTCTTATACGTGCATTTAAGGTTATTGCAAAAAGCGCATCTCCGCACATGCTTTATTCATCAATTATTATAAGCTGTGCTATCGGATTTGGGTTTTTTACGGGTATCAGATATGCCCTAAGACGTTACGATAATGTAGGCAGACTGGAAGCTATAAAAGAAGCATTTATTACCAGTATTTATCTGTTAATTATATGGTTCCCTCTTGAGTTATTTATATGCTTTAAGATATTGTTCTTTAAAAAAGATATGAAATGGGGTAAAACAGCTCACGGATTGATTCTTGAGGAGGAAGAGCATATACAGCAAGAACATGGAAAATTAAGAATTTAGTCGAAATTAATACAGAATGGAGAAGAAAAATGATTACATCTTTGGATAATGTAAAAGAAAGCATTAGAGAAATCCCTGATTTCCCTAAAAAAGGAATTTTATTTCGCGATATTACAACAGCTTTGAAACAACCTGAAGTAATGAAGACCATTATTGATTATTTATGCGACCAATTTAAAGACGTTAAAATTGATTACATAGCCGGTATTGAAAGCCGTGGATTTATTTTCGGAATGCCTATGGCTTACAATATGAATGCAGGGTTTATACCTGTTCGTAAACCAAATAAGTTACCTGCTGAAACAATCGCTCAAGAATACGAACTTGAATATGGTACAGACAAGATAGAAATTCACAAAGATGCATTCGGAGAAGGCGACAATGTATTAATTATTGATGACTTATTAGCAACCGGCGGAACCGCAGAAGCAGCATGTAAGCTTGTTAAAAAAACAGGTGCAAATCTTGTAGGAGTCGGATTCTTAATTGAATTAGAAGCATTAAAGGGTAGAGAAAAGCTCCAAGATTGCGGTAAAATTGTTTCAATGTTAAAATATTAATAAAAAACCCTCTCCAAATTAGAGAGGGTCTTTTATTAGATTTTATTTTGAAATCATAGTTTAACATCTAGGCACTTTTTAGTTCAACATTCTTAATTTTTAAACTTACTTATTTCTTCAAAGTAATGCGAAAGGGCAACATAGCCTTTATAAATTTCATTAGAAATTGTTACATAACAATTCGCATCAATAAACTTAAGCTCTTTGCCCCTAATCTCTACAATTTTATCAGAGTCTGCTTTAAGTTGAAGATTATCTGAGGATGACCACTTTTGTAATAAAGCTAATTCCTCATACATTTGTTTAGCTGTAGTGTACTCCAAAGTATTAAAATCATATTTCAACAGCAATTCTTTTTCTGTCTGTGTTATCCGGCTCTGAACAGCCTGAAATTTATAAATACGCTTAATAACGATGTAATTATCGGCAACTCTTTTGTGAGAATAAGGAATGACATTTTTTGCAAGAAGTGCGGCATGTGAACGGGAAGTAAAAGTATCTTCCTGATTAGAAAACGCACTCTTTGAAGTTAAGTCAAATCCTGATTTTTTATCAATAAGTTCTTCAATCACAAAAACTTCCTCCTGCTACTTTTCTTAATAATATGACAATCACGATTTTTTGTCATGCTTCAAATACAAATTTTTAACAAAAATTATCATACGTTAACGTTTTGAGCAAGAATTAAGTTATCAGTATATGTAACAAGCGCATTAAATATTAATGGATTAAGTTTACCCTCTCTTACGTCATTTCTTATCAATGTAAGTGCCTCTTTTCGAGAAAGCGCTTTTTTATATGCTCTATCCTCCGTAAGTGCAGAATATTTATCTGCCATAGATAAAATTTGCAAATTTATATCTGCAAAAAAGTGTGAATCAACTTTTGGATATCCGTTTTTATTTGCATTTTGGTGATGATTTTTTATTAAGTTAAGCACCTTAGCATCTAAGTTACTGTTTTTTAATAATTCATACCCAAGCTCGGAGTGCGCATGCATTATTTTTGTTTCGGCGTCCGTAAGTTTTCCGTTCTTATTTAAAATTTCATCCGGTATAAATACTTTTCCAACATCATGAAGACATGCTGCCTCAATAATCGTTTTTGGGTCACTTTTCATTTTTAAACTTGCAGGCAAATTGTTAATAATTCCTTCTGCAATCTTACGAGTTGATTCTGCATGAGTAGCTTGAACTTGGTTTAATCCCTTTATATTTATGACAAATGGGGCATTAACATCAGACAGTATTTGTTTTATTTTTGGATTAGTGTCCGCAAGCTTTCTAATCATTGCCTCAGAAGTGTATTTTTGTGGGCTTGAGCTCTCAAAAGTGTCCGCAGTAAGGGTTGTGCCGAACTTTATATTTGAATTCGGAATTGTATTTGCCGGTTCAGCTTGTAAATTTTTATTCAGGTACGGAAATACCAGTTTGTTAAATAAAATTCCCACTACTTTTCACACCAAAAGTTTGCACTGACACTTACTAATATATAAAGTATTTTCTTTAAAAAAAATTGTCTTTAAATTTTTGATTTTAATATTAATTTACAATGTTAAGCTAATGCAAAAGTTTGTATTTTGAGTTATAATTATCACATAAATTACAGATAGAAGAGGGATTGTGTTATGTCTATTGATGATGCTTTAGTTATGATATTAGCAGGAGGTGAAGGAAAACGCCTTTTACCGCTAACAAAAGATAGAGCGAAACCTGCCGTTCCTTTTGGAGGTCGGTATAGAATTATAGATTTTGTACTTAATAATTTTATAAATTCAGGTTTTTTCAAAATAAAAGTATTAACACAATATAAATCAGATTCTTTGAATAAACATATAACCAGAGGTTGGGCATTATCACCATTCTTAAATCAATATGTTGATTTGGCTCCTGCCCAAATGCGTACAGGTCAAGATTGGTATCGTGGTACTGCCGATGCTATTTATCAAAATGTTTTTCACATAACGGATGAGGATCCTGATTATGTTTGTATTTTTGGCGGAGACCATATCTACAAGATGGATGTTTCACAGATGCTTGACTATCACAAGAGTAAAAAATCAGATTTAACAATTTCCGCAATTCCTATTCCGGTAGAAGAAGCTTCCGAATTCGGTATTATTGAGGTAGATGAAAATTGGAGACTTGTAAACTTTGTTGAGAAACCGCAAACCCGACCAAAAACGATTCCGGGTAATGACAAAATGTGCCTGGCTTCAATGGGGAATTACATATTTAATAAAGAGATTTTATTGGGTGCCCTTAATGAAGATGAGCAGACCCAACAATCTAACCATGATTTTGGCAAAAATGTTATCCCTATGCTATTAAAAGAAGGCAAAAACATCTATATTTATAACTTTGCAACAAATGAATTCCCAGGAATTACCGAAGCCGAACGCGGATATTGGCGAGATGTAGGTAGTATTGATGCATACTGGCAGGCTAATATGGATTTACTTACTGCCAATCCTGAACTGAATCTTTATTCGAAAGAATGGCCTATAAGAACATTTAATTATAACTATCCGCCTGCTAAATTTATTTGGCAAGAAGGCGATAGGGTGGGTATGGCAACAAACTCTATGGTATCAGAGGGTTGTATTGTTTCCGGAGGTAGTATTTCTAAGTGCGTGCTCTCCCCTAAGGTAAGAGTTAACAGTTATTCTCAAGTTTATGAAAGTATATTAATGGAGGATGTTTCTGTCGGAAGGTATTCTCGTATTAAGCGAGCAATCATTGACAAAAATGTTGTAATACCGCCAAATACTCGAATCGGATACGATAAAGAGGAAGATTTACGCCGCGGATTCCATGTTTCTCCAGGAGGAGTAACTGTTGTACCAAAAGGTGCAATTTTATAGAAAGTGTACATATAACACTTTACAAAAAACTAAAAATGTAGTATAATATCTCTTGCCTCAATAAAGTTATTGTAAATAATTGTTAAATTACCCCACGATTTGGGCAATTTATCGGCTTGATAATCTTTATTGGTGTGGGTAGGGAATATGGTATCTTTAAAAATTATATCTCCAATAACAAATTCGGTTAAGTCAGCTTATAATAAGATGCCTTCTCTTGTTATTCAAAAAGACACTATTGTTGACCATGTTGCTCATATCGGGCGAACTTGGACTTCTCCTCAACAACGTCTTGTGCAGGGTGCCACTGCTATTGTAATGCAGCCATTGATTGACGCCCGAAACAAAAAAGTTGACGATGAAACCAGAAAAGTTTCTATTGCAAGAACTTGTGCAAAAATTATTGCTGGTACTTTAACCGGTTTTGCTATCAGATATGCTTGTATTAAGGGTATAGCAGCGATGTCCAAACCGTTATCTGAAGTTGCGACTGATATTTCACCATTAAAGAAAAAGTTCCAGACATTCCTTACTCCAAGTAATCATGTAGGCGGAGAAACCGATTCTCTTAAACAGTACCGTAATGCTATGGGAACAATTTGGTCACTTGTAATTATGATGTTTACAAACTTCCTTATTGACGCACCGCTTACGAAATTTTTAACAAACAAATTTAATGATATAAGAAAAAATCATGAAGAAGCTCAGAAGAAAGGAGATGCTGCATAATGAAAGCGCCTAAAGTCTTGAGAAAAACTTATATATACGATAAATTCGGACCTGACCCGGCTGGAATGCTCGTTGTTACCGGCTTGATAGGCTGGGGATTATCTTCTGCTGCTCAAATTTTTGCAATTGCAATTAATGATAAAATTTCAAAAAAAGATAAATTATTCCTTATTCCGCAAGAATTTGCAGACGGGTTTGTAAACGCTCTGGCATTTTTGACATTATCTGCAGGGATTAAGAATATTGGTAAGAAATTATCAACCACAGCAAAAATTCGCTCAAAAGATTTAACAGTCATTCTTGAACGTGACGGACATATTCTAAAAAATCCTGCCGATAGGGTTGATGGAAAAGCTTATGCAGGCGATTGGAATTTTAATGTTACAAAATTACCTAATTATGAAACTGAATTAAAAGATGTATATAAACCCCTTAATAATGGTGTTGAGGTTATAGCTGGTCTTGTGGGTTCCATTCTTTCCTGCAACCTAGTAACCCCAATTTTCAGAAACCGCTATGCTGCTAACAGGCAAAAGGAAATTCTTGCTAAAAAAACAAATCTGCCTGTAGAGTCAAATATTCCTACCTCAAAAGTTTCGTTTAAGAATTTTCAGCAGCTTGCGTACTCAAGACCGCAGCCTTATTCTTCAGGTTTAAAAATTTAGGAAGTTAATAATTCCAAACAGCATAACAATCATAAAGAATACAAAAGCGGTAACTACTTTATTTAACCAAGCTCCTGAATTGACCTCTTGCGATGGATAAAGCTGGCTTAAAGTCTTTTTAGTATAGTCTTGTTTCATGCTGTTTTTAGTTTTGTTGAATGAAGACTGAAGAATTTGTTTGAAATAGTATATATTTTCTAAATCTTTACGTGCTAAAGGATTTGCAATAGCTATTTTTTTTATTTTCAGATTGTCATCATCACTCAACTCATTATCAATATAGGCAGATAAATTATCTCGAAATACCTGATATTGCGGGGTATTAAACTCCTCTTCATTTATAACGATTTCGTCTTCATTTATTTTGTTTTTGATACCTGCATAATTTTCCAAAATTTTGCTAAGTTTAATATATTTTTCTTTACAGCTAGGACACATACTTAAGTGATGTTCAACATTTTCGGATAATTTACGGCTTAACTTTCCTTCAATATAAAAAGTTAATAATGTTACCACCTGCTCACAATTTAGTTCTTGCATAATATGTGTTCCTTTCCTTTAAATATAACCTTTTAGGCTATCTTGTAATTTCAATCTTGCTCTGGAAATTCTTGATTTTACCGTTCCTACACTTGCTTTCGTAGCTTCTGCGATTTCCTCGTAAGAAAGTCCTTGCAATTCCCTCAATACAATAGCAATACGAAACGGATCCGGTAGATTTCTTATTTGTTCTTTAATTAATTTTTCAATTTCAGAAGTTATACATTTTTCCGGAGGTTTACATTTTTTATCCGCAAGTACCGATTTTATCGTAAATTGGTTTTCCTCATCAATTTCCTCATCAATTGATACAACATCCGGTTTCCGAGCTTTTTTTCTAAGTTCGTCATAAAAAAGATGAGTTACTATCTGGTTTAGCCAGCTGCGGAAATTTTTAGGATTTTTAAGGCTTTTTATATTTTTAGCAACCTTAAGCAAAGCTTCTTGAGTCAAGTCTGCAACATTTTCTCGCTTATGCGTGAGGTAAGAAAATGTTGCAAATATATTTTTTTGTTCATTCTTGATAAGTTCTTCCAATGCTTTAAAGTCATCTTGTTGTGCAAGGACAACAAGTTCTTCTAAAGACATTTTTCTATATTGCAGCTTAGAAGAGGACATAATAAAAATCTCCTTACTAACATAATAAGGAGATTTTTTAAGTTTTGCTTACACTATAATATAAAATAATCGGGTTATATTATAAGTTTTATAATTGGAATTTATTCTGCCGAAATATATCCACGCAAAGCGGTATATGCTGCTACATAAGGAGAAGCCAGATAAATAAACCCATTAGTATTACCCATTCTGCCCTGAAAGTTTCTGTTTTGGGTTGCAAGACAAACTTCTCCATCAGCAAGTGTCCCTGCGTGAACTCCGACACAAGGCCCACAACCGGGTGGCAGAATTGTCGCATTTGCTTCTACGAAAATATTAATTAAACCTTCCTCAAGAGCTTGAAGATAAACATCTTTTGATGCCGGACATATCAACATTCTCACGTCGCCGTTTATAGTTTTACCTTTCAAAATTTCAGCAACAATACGTAGATCTTCAATTCTTCCGTTTGTACAGGTTCCGACAAAGACCTGATTTACTTTTACATCTTTTAGTTCTTCAACAGGTCTTGTATTATCAACAGTGTGCGGACAAGATACGGTATGAGGAACATCTTCCGCATTAATTTTAATAACTCTTTCATAAATTGCATCTGAATCAGGTAAGGTTGATTTAAATTTATCTTCCCTTCCTCTTGATTTTAAGAATTCTTTTGTTTTATCATCCGCCACAAACAACCCACATTTAGCGCCAGCTTCTACTGCCATATTTGCAAGTGTAAATCTTTCTGACATCATCATGTTTTCAATAGTATCACCGCAAAATTCAAGAGCCTTGTATGTTGCACCATCAGCCCCAATCATCCCTATAAGGTAGAGCATTAAATCTTTAGCACAAATACCATCTTTAAATTTGCCAGTTACTTCTATTTTATAAGTTGCAGGAACTTTTAACCAAGTTTTACCCAAAGCCATTGCAACAGCAATATCTGTTGACCCCATACCGGTTGCAAAAGCACCAAGTGCACCAGAAGTACAAGTATGCGAATCTGCTCCAACAAGTATTTCGCCCGGATTAACAAATGTTTCAATAAGCCTTTGATGGCAAACCCCGGCTCCGACATCGGATAAAACAGCTCCGTATTCTTTGGAAAAATCTCTTAGCACAGTATGGGTATTAGAAAGCTCTTTTCTAGGACTTGGGGACGCGTGGTCAATAAAAAGAATACTTCTTTCAGGATTATGAAGTTTCGGAATACCCAATTTTTTAAATTCTTGAACCGTCAGAGGACCGGTTCCGTCTTGAACTGCCGTAACATCAACGTTTGCAATAACAAGTTCTCCAGCTTTAACTTCATGCCCTGCATGCTCTGAAATAATCTTTTCTACCAATGTTTGTCCCATAACTGACTCCTTTTTTCTTATTTTAGCATAAATATTATATAATTTATAAACTCAGAGTTATGGCGTTATACATCAGCAACATAACATATTTTATGTAAATTATTTCTTAAACTTTGCTGTAACTCGAACTGCAAGTTCTTTTGCATAATCCATATTCATCATAAGATTAAGCGGTATATATACAAGAGAGCAAACAATCATAATACTTAAAATTTTTACAATCTCAAATACTAAACGCGGAAGCACTATGAGTTTATCAAACGCATAAGCAGCAACTAAACAAACACCAAAGGTTAGAACACCTGCAACAATCATTTTAAACAAATTGATAAACAGGGACTTGTAATCCATTTGCATTTTCTTTTTCATCAAAATTCCAAGGACACAAGCATTAAATAATGTCACAAGCGAAGTAGAAAAAGTAATTCCGCCAATACCCATCCCCAACTTTACAATGAATAAAACATTTAAAACAAACTTCAGAACAATAGACGAAAATGCCACAATAAACGGAGTTTTGCTATCATTGAATGAGTAATAAACCCTTGTTATAGAATCCCTAAACACATAAGGCAAAATCGAAACAGACAAGAACCACAAAGCTTCAGCAACCATAAATGTAGCCTGTGAGTCAAATGCACCTCGTTCAAAAACAAGTCTTACAGCATCGAGCCCGACAACAAGGATCCCAATTATAATAGGAATTGCAACAAAGAATAAAACACCGACCCCTTTATTAAAATACTCTCTTATTCCACCATAATCTTTATCTGCAACCAACCTTGCAAAAATCGGAAACAGCGGAACGAGGAATGCCGTTACAAGAATTCCAACCGGAAACTGAAACACTCTGTTCGCATACCCTATTGCAGTCCAAGCGCCTTCTGAAATTGAAGAAGTAAAAAACATATCGACATAAATATGAATTTGACCTACCGTAGAGCTTAAAACCGCAGGAAAAAGAAGTTCGCAAATTTCTTTAAAATGCGGATTATTAGTATATTCAAAATTAGGCTTTATCTTAAACCCAAGTTTTTTGATATTAGGGTATTGGATTACAAGCTGTAATATTGCACCCAATGTGGTCGCCCATGCCAAGGCTATACCCTTTTGGTCATTCGGAGCTACGGCAACAGCAATCGTAATAATTGCTATACTCATTATAATCGGCGACAAATTCGGTAACATAAACTGCTTGTAAATAATTAAAAGTCCGTAATATATTCCAACAATACCACCTATCAAAAGTAATGGTGTCATAATTTTCAAATGCGTAGCGGCAAGGGTAACCAATTCAGCAGAACCACTTGAAATAATTAAGCCCATAATTTCTTGCGAGAAAAAAAACAATATTACAGACAACAACAAAAAGAAAATTATTGTTGCTGTCATAAATGTAGAATATAATTTATTAACCTCATCCGCAGGTTTATCTTTAAAAGATGGTATCAACTTCGAAAATACAGCAACCGTGGCACTATGAAACGGACCACCAACACCACCAAGAATAATTAATGACAATGCAGGTATTTGGTATGCATAATAATAAGCATCCGAAACCATAGACGCACCATAATAGTTTGCAATAACAATATCTCGAACAAACCCAATAAGTTTACTTATAATTGTAACTAATGCTATAAGCCACGCAGCCTTTAATACACTTGTTGTTTTGTCGTTACCAGATACTTCCACCGTCATCTCTACCTACCAATTCCACATACAATCTTAAACCTTTATTTACAGAACTTCCGGCAAACTCCGGCGACGTAAATATTACCTCATTTTTACCTACCCGAATAAAATCCGAAATATCAATTTCACAATATCTCTTATAACCGAAAACCTCTTTAGGAAGCTGATACTTATGTTCTATTCCGTTAATAGTTATTAAGAGTTCATTTACTCCATACTTATTATCGAGGACAACTCGCGCAGATTTTTTAGGAGCATAAAAATGCTGAACCGCAGACACTTGAGAAGCCTCCGTTGAAATAATAATCGGCTTTGTAGCAAGAGTTACCCCTGAATAATAGTGCTGTAAAATTTTATAAAATGGCAAATGCAACTCTGAACCCATAAAACCTGCCCCATATTGACTTAAGCCTACACCGTGTCCATAACCACCGCCATAAGCTTTAACAGCAACAAGCTTACCTTCATTATCCTGAGCATTTTCAAAAATAACATTTGCACTCGGCAAAGCTTTTCCATCCTTTGTAAGAAGTCTGCGAATAACCAACTCTTTAAAAATTTTATAAGTTTTTGACTGTGTAATAATCTCTAACTCTATAACCTTTCCAGACTCACCACGTTTGATAACTTTTAACTCAACCAAGTCATCCAGCCGTTCACCTTTGTTAAATACCGGCTTTACAAACCCCGTTGCAGATTGAGTTTCTAATGTCTGCACTAACTCACTCTGAAGTTCTTCTGCATTCCACTCTCTTGTCCAACGGAAATAAGACGAACGAATATCATAAGCGTCAGGTTTTGATTTATAATACGCAACAGCAGCATCCTCGTCATTTAACGGGGTTTGGTATAATATATCAGGTTTTGCCCTGAGATAAGGCTTATCGGGTGCAGGGAAAGACTTTGTAATAGGATCCGAAAATGCATTAGAATAACTTTCAGTATAACCACCTGCCGTAGACGAATACAATGCTAAAATCAAATCCCAATTATAAAGAGCAACAACCCCTTCGGTTTGGATTACAGCCTGATTACTTAATTCTTTTTCAGTATTCGCTCCAAAATACACCTGACTGGCTACAGAATCAACCACATCATAATTTGGACAAGCTTTTGCTCTCGGGGACAAGACATAATTTCTAGCCGCAACACTTTGAGCTTTTAAGGCTTCCAGCCCAAAACTTACAGGCATTTCATTAGGAACAACCCCCTTTAAATAATCCTCTACCGGAAGAACATTCACCAAATTAAATTGAACTCCGCTTGAAGATTTGACCACTTGAAATTCTCCACGGTAAAGAGCTGGCGCACCCGACCTCTTCAATGATTTTACACCAAGTCTGCCTAACGGGCATTTAAAAGAAATACCTTCATTAAGTGTTGCAATCTCTGTACCATCATCTTCTTTTAAAGAATAAGTTAAATCAGGGTTAATGAATACATTGACATTCTTATTAGCCGCAATCTTATCAATAAGACCCCTGTCTTTAGCGTAGATTTCAAGCGGAGCAGTTCCATAAACTCCGATATTTTTATATACATAGGTTCCAAAAGATTGGTTTCCGATTCCGACTCTTACAATTTCCAAGTCCGGAAGTTTTTTTAAACCAGCTTGTTCCGCTTTTTGGGCAATTTCTAACGTCACAGTCGGGACTTTTGAAAACGCAGCCCCTGAGAAAATTTGTAACATTAATAACACAACTAACACATATCTCATCATGGTAATTTAATTATACGACAAACATTACCTTTTGTAACAAATAACTTATTATAATAGCAAAAGGAATATTTTAACGCTTTAATATAGGGTGTATAAAAAGGAGTATAAAATGAATATTAATGCAATTTCAAACGTATCACAGTGCAGCTTTGGCTCTTTTAAAGTAGTCGAATACGGCGCCCAGAGTTTAGCAGAAGAGTTCGTGCAAAACCCTAATTTTGAAGCCGATTTTATGCTTAATATTGCAAAGCCTCTGGAAGAAAGCGATGGCGAAGTCATTTTTGACGGAAACCAAGTTTTCTATAAACACCCAAAAGAAAATCAAAGCGGATCTATCGTTCAAGCAAATGGAAACTCAAGAGATGTTTTGGCAATTGTTGCAGAAAACTACTCAAGAAATGCTTACAGAAAATTAACCAATACCAATACTACAAATGTATTTAGAAACCACTACCCACTCAACGAAATTGAAGCCGCAAAAAATATAATTCTTGATAAAGACTGTTTTTATAACAAAATCGCAGCAGAAAAATATGCAGAAGCACATAAAAACGAAACAGTACAAGAAAAAACAGAAAGACTACAAAAACGATTTGGCTATAACGCATAATAAAAAAGGAGCAAATATTGCTCCTTTTTTATTACTTAGCTTCAATTTTTGTCCCGTCTTTAGAATCCTTCAGTAAAATTCCGCATTCGTCAAGAGTAATTCTTATAGTATCGGCAACCGCCCAGTTCTTTTCTTCTCGAGCTTTCTTACGATAAGAAATAAGCTCGTCCATAGAAGCAAAGTGCTCTCCGAGTTTTTCTGAAACTAAGCTTACAGCCTTATCCAACTCTTCTTTTGAAAGTTCAGGTTTATCGAAAGTAAAACCAAGGGCAGTTGCAAGTTTAAATAGCACTGTAAACGCGCCGGCTTCATCCTTATTTGCTCTGTTAGTCAGGTCAAAAAGAACAGCAAGCGCTTTGGACGTATTCAAATCATCATCCATTGCTTCAACAAACTGCTTATAAGCCTCTGTAGTCGTAATATCCAAACTGTCATCAACTTTAGTCTGCTTAGCATTAAGCATCCTCTTAACACCGGACTGAGCAGACGACAAAGCTTCATCAGAAAACTCTACAGGCATTCTGTAGTGGTTTGTCAGAATAAAGAACCGGATAGTGTTTGCATCATATTTCTTAAGCAATTCGTCAATTGTCAGGAAATTGCCTAAAGACTTAGACATTTTTTCTTTATTAATAGTTACAAACCCGTTATGAAGCCAGTAATTAACAAACTTACATCCGTTTGCACACTCGGACTGCGCAATCTCGTTTTCGTGGTGAGGAAATATTAAATCCGCACCTCCCGCGTGGATATCAATTGTTTTTCCGAGATATTTTCTACTCATAGCGGAACACTCAATATGCCACCCCGGGCGTCCGACGCCCCAAGGAGATTTGTAGCCGAATTTCTCATCTTTTTTCCATAATGCAAAATCGAGCGGATCTTCTTTAACTTCTCCGACGTCAATTCTCGCACCGCTTTCCAACTGATCAATAGGCTGCTTTGAAAGATAACCGTATTGAGGAAACTTCTTAACCCTGAAATAAACATCCCCGTCAGCCTCGTAAGCATATCCTTTTGCGATTAAATCTTTCACAATAGAAATCATTTCACCTAAAGTTTTTGTAGCAAACGGTTCAATATCAGGTTTCAAGGTATTCAAAGACTTCATTGAGTTATCAAACTGTTTATACCAGTATTGAGAAACTTCCTCAGGAGTTTTCTCCTCTTTATCGGCTTTTTTAAGAATTTTATCATCAACATCGGTAACGTTACGGCAATATGTAACATCATACCCTTTAAACTTCAAATATCTGTACAAAACATCCCAAGTAATATAACATCTGGCATGTCCCAGGTGTGCAAAATCATAAACAGTAGGTCCGCAAACATACATTTTAACTTTGTTTCCGTCAATCGGAGTGAACTCTTCAACTGCATTCGTGTAAGAATTATGTAATCTCATAAACAATATCCCTCTTTCTGAGATAATTCTAACACAAAAAAGGCGGAATTTAATCCGCCTTAATTAAATATTATTAATTCCATAAATCATTTACCATATTGGCATCAATATGGACCGTACCTTTTAGAACATATTTTTCAGGATGCTCTAATGCCTCTTTCGGCAGATTAAGAAACGCTTTTTCCGGAAGATTTGTCAATTCCATAAAGTATTTCAAATTAGGATATGCGCCGTTTTCATTTTTAGGCATTTTTACGCTGTAAACAGGAACTTTGTCGGTTCCAAAGAGAAAATCTACAAAAGAATTTCCACTTGAGACTTCAATAGTTTCTTGTTTTGCATAACCTTTCTTCTCCAACTCATTAAAGAAATCTCTGGCACGTCTTTTAGGAAGACTACCGGGAGTTACGTAAGCAGGGTTTTCACAATCTAAACTATGAGAAAAAGACTTAGGTTGTGAAACTTTGGAACTAAACTTTGCCTCAATACCAACTTTGCTATCACCATATTTTATATCAATTTGTTCTTTCTTAGGTTTATATCCGGTATATGGATACTCTCCGGTTAACCTATTTAAGTATACACGCTGTGTCGAATCGTTGCGTGAAACGTCACCTGGTCCTGCCATAATAATCCTCGCAAATTTTTCTATGTACCTATATATAAAGTATTTATTGTATAAATAATTGCTTAAATGTAAAGTTATATTAAGATATCAAAGATATTATGTACAGGTTCGATTAATTCTTCAACAGGAATTTCTTCATCCAGCTCTAGCGTAATTGTCGGGATAGAACGCTCACCCCCGCAATAAGTACCGAAACTCCCCGGAGTAGGATAACCGATAGAAGCTTCAACTGGATATTTTATTATTTCAGAAATTTCTTCCGCAATCTCTTTTGCAGGACCATCGTAATTCACAACCTTATACGGTGCATGAAGAGTTAAAATAAGTTTAGGTTTATACTCTTCAATAACATCTATAACAAATCGAGTTTCAACCTCACTTGCAGGAGCCGTACCACCAAAATAAGAAGAAGCATCCTCTCCAGCGGCACTTCCGTCTTCACCCCAATTTTTTGTCGGAAAATTACGGTTTAAATCCACGCCGTTTGCGTTTGTCCTAGTATTTTGAGCCATTCCGTCAGGGTTTAAGCAAGGGATGAAGATTAAAGCGTTTACATCCCCCTCGAAATCAAAGATTTCGGTCCCCCTATCAAATGGGGACATTAAATCTTCTTTATCATTATCAACATAATACTTTATACAATTTAAAACATCATTTAAATTACTCTGAACTTCATTATTCCAAAACCTTAGAACTCTGAAACCGCAATTTTTCAAATCATCTGTTCGTTTTTCATCACTACTTATCTGCTCTGACTCATTATGCTGACCACCGTCAAGTTCAATAATCAGTTTTACATCATAGCTGACAAAATCTACAATATAATTACCAATAGGTGCCTGTCTGCGAAATTTAACTCCCATCTGCCTATTCTTCAAATATTGCCAAAGAATAATTTCAGGCTCGGTTGAATTATTTCTCATATACTGAGCAAATTTAATTATTTGCTGCCTATCAACATAGGGCATGTCCCCCCCTCTGTGGGGGGACCGAAATCTTCGATTTCGAGGGGGGGCGTCCTCAAGATACCTCTCAATCAAACACTTTCCCTGCGGCTCATCACCGTGAAAAACTCCGATTATTAACACATTATTATCAGAAATTTCACCGTTTGTTACCAGCTCTATTAAATTTCCGTTTTTAGATTTAGCAGTCTTTAAGACTTTTCTCACGTCTTACCCCTCAAACAGTGCGTTAATAAATTCCTCTGCATTAAACGCTTTCAAATCTTCCATTTTTTCGCCAACACCAATAAGTTTAACAGGAAGCTTCATTTCTTTAGCTACAGCAAGAACAATTGCCCCCTTAGCAGAACCGTCAAGCTTTGTAAGAGCAACTGAAGTCAAATTCACAGCTTCAAGAAAAACTTTAGCCTGCTGCAAACCATTCTGACCTGTATTTGCGTCCAATACCAGAATACTTTCTCTTAAATTTTCAGGAGCGTTTTTATCTATAACGTTTTTAATCTTAGAAAGCTCTTCCATCAAGTTAAATTTATTTTGTAAACGTCCTGCCGTATCAACAAGAACAACGTCGTAATGCTCGTTTTTTGCTTTTTGAATAGCTTCATAAACAACAGAGGCAGGGTCAGCCTTATCTCGCCTTACAATATCAGCACCTGCACGCTCAGACCAAATATTAAGCTGTTCTTCGGCAGCTGCACGAAATGTATCTCCTGCGGCAATCAGAACCTTTTTACCTTCCTGCTTAAATTTATAAGCAAGTTTAGCTATCAGCGTTGTTTTGCCGACACCGTTAACCCCTGCAATAAAATAAATATTTAATTCATCCTCTTTAAAATTCAAATCGTTTGAACCTGCTGACTTCAAGGTATTTAAAAACTCATCTTTCAAATAAGACTTAACCTCAGACGGTTTAATTCTAGACTGTCCGCGAAGCTTATCTACAATTTCGGAAGCATATCCGACACCTAAATCGGCACTGATAAGCAAGTCCTCCATATCTTCCAGTACAAAATCCGAAAATTCGGTTTCTCCTTCAACAGAATCAAGTACATTTCCAACTAAAGAACGGGCAGTATTAGATACTGCCGCCTTTAAATTATTAAAACCTTCAGAAAAGAATTTAAACATTAGCTCAATCCGTATTCAACAATAACCTTTGCCAATATACCGTTAATAAATGAATAGCTGTCTTCTGTAGAGTATTTTTTAGCTAATTCCAAAGCTTCATCTACAATAACTTTCATTGGTGCATCTTTGATATAAAGAAGTTCAACGAGAGCTATTCTCAAAATATCTTTGTCCATTTTAACCAAACGTTGCAAATCCCAATTTTTAGCATGTTTCTGGATAAGTTCATCAACTTCTTTATGATTTTTCTGAAAATATTCAGCAATTTCAATTGCATAATCTTTTACTTCACTACTAGAATCAAGTGTTGTAAATTCAGCGATTTCAAGAGCTAAAAGAGCTTTTTCCGCAATATCTATCATTTCGTTAATTCTGCCTGTCATATCAGAAGTCATAGGAAGCGGAACCGGAACATTTGATACCTCCATCGGTCTATTCAAATTAGTTTCGTGCTCTGCTTCATAATCAGCAACTTGATTTCTCATCTCAATTAAAGCTCCAACTGAAACTTTCAATTCATCGCTTGCATTACCGGTTAAAATTCTTACCGACTTCAGAATTATATCTTCCAAGTCATTCTTGGAGTAATTTGTTATCTTTTTATCAAATTGTGAAAATAATATAAATGCTAATTCTCTTGCTGCTCTGCGCGCTTGCATAATCTTTCCTCTTTACTTTTTACTAATCTGTTTATGAGGAAAGTTTAACATAAACAAAATTCTACGACAAGAGATTTATACCATTCTTGAATTCATTCTGCTTTTCATTTTGTCCAATTGAGCCCATTGAGCATCAGAAGCAACTGAACCGTTATTTAAGTTTAGAGTCTTGCCGGATTGGTTAGGATTTGTATTATACGCTAAACTTTGACCTTGAGTTCCTTGAGTACCTTGAGTTCCTGCAGGGGATAAACTTTGTTTTAATCCTTTAACACCGGCCATTAGTTCTTTACCTTGACTTGCAATATCTTTAAATGTATCTTTATTTTCCTTGTAAAAAGCTGTACCTTTCTTTACCAACCCCTTACCCTTATTAACCAAGCCTTTTAAGCCGCCGGATTTTTGGGATTGAGTCGCATCAGCAACCGCTCCCCCTGTGGCACCGGCTCCGGATGCTGCATCACCAACCCCAGCCGCAGTATCACCTGCACCACTAACCGCCGCACTACCGGCAGCACCTGCCGCATCAGACTGAGCTTGCTGAATCTTAGCTTGAGTAGCTTCAGCAGAAGCTTTTGTTTCATTAGCTATTTTTACACCATCAGCTACCTGATTGTCAATAGCCTTTAACTCTTCACCCATACCCTTAATGCCTTTTGCGGCAGCAGCACAAGTTTGAATTGCAGAACCTGCCGTAGCAAGAGCTTTAGTCAAATTACCATCAGCCAATGCAGTTGCGGTTTTCGTAACTTTTGCCGCTGCAACTCCGACAGTTCCGACTTTTTCTGTAGCAATACCAACCTTAGTAACAACTCCGCCGGCTTTAACCAGAGCTGCTCCAGCCCCTGCAGTAAATGGATTTGAACACATTGCGGTACCGGTAGTAATCATAATCTTACCGGTAGTTTGAGTGATTTTACCAACATTTTGTACTGTTGTTGAAATATCTTCAACCTTCTGCGCAAATTTTTCAATTTTTGCATTAGCTGTTTCAGATTTTTGTAAAGCTTGATTTTGTTGAGCAAATGCGTTTTGTTTTACAGTAACCGTATGGGTCATATTCTTATTATTCGTCTGCATTTTTTTAGATACAGAATTCATTCTTACGGTATAACTTTGCTGCTTTCCGGTAATCTGACTCATTCTTTGGTTAATTGCATCCAGTTTTTGATTATCATCATCACTTAAAGCTGCTTTTTTCTGAGCTGCCTCTTGTTCACTAGGCAATGACAGAGAATATGCACTTTTCACTCCGGAACCTGTTTTATCAATAATAGCATTGGCTTCATCTTGTAATTTATTAAGCTCTGTTTGAGAACTTTGCATTTCTTTAGTTAGCTTAGCCATCTCTTTTGAATTTTTATCAAAAGATTTTACCTCAGAGTTATATTGTTTATCCAAAGTTTTTATATCTTTATTTATAGATTTTGTTGCCTTTGTGGCTTCTTTAGCCATTTTATTAGCTTCTTTGCCCTGAGCTTTAACCTCCTTCGTCTGAGATTCACAGTCTTTTGCCGAAGCCTCAGCTTGCTCTGCCTGAGCTTTTCCGTTTGCAACGGAAACCTCTTTTTGCTGCCCATCAACATTCACCTTAGCGCCATTTTCATTACCTTGAATATTGGCACCATTCTGGGCAGCCTGTTCTGTATTATTAGCATCAGCCATTGCAGCCTCGGAGGCCTCTTTACCCTGAAGCACACCCATTCTCATATCCAGATCAGCTTGCATATCTTGAAATTGTGCAAGTTTAGCCGGATCCATGCAATTTCGCATATCTGCTTTTAATTGTTGCATAGCAGCATTAACATCGGCAGTAGAGTGTAAGTTATTAATATTAGCATATTGTTTACCTGAAAAATCAGATTTAGCAGGGGTATAACTTTTTACTCCCTGCTGAAAAATATTATTTAAATCCTGTTGATATGAATTCGCTTTTTGCTGAGCTGTCGTTTGTGATGTTTTTTGTGTTCCCTGAACAAAGACCCCTCTGTCATTATCCCCGTTCTTAACAGTAGAGCCACCTTGCACACCACTCCCTGTGCGCTGCTGGCTATTCAACTCCTTTGGTGGAGCCTTTTTAATTAAATTATTAACGCCACTTAATATGCTCATACTGCTCTCTCGATAGTTATACATATATATAAAGTATATATTTTTAGCGTCATTGCAGGCATTTTGGATATTGTTACAAAGGTTAACAATTACGGATTTTTTTTTTATTTCTGGTAAAATAATCTTGTATCTTAGGAAAGAGGGAGAAAATTTATGAAATTAATGGATGGTAAAAAAGGTATTATTTTTGGAGTTTCAAATACTCACGGAATTGCGTATGCCATTGCAAAACAACTTTTTGAAGCAGGTGCGGATATTGCGTTTACTTATGCCGGAGAAACTATGGAGAAACGTGTAAGACCGCTTGCTGAAGATATGAATTCAAAATTAATTATGAGCTGCGATGTAACGAAAGAAGATGAAGTTGCAGCAGTTTTTAAAGAATGCGAAAGAATATATGGTAAGTTAGACTTTGTTGTACACGCAGTAGCGTTTGCATCAAAAGAAGATTTACAAGGTAGATTTATTGACACATCTCGTGCAGGCTGGGATTTAGCATTAGGAGTTAGTGCATACTCACTAATTTCTCTTTGTAAAAATGCCGAACCTATCATGAATGAAGGCGGTTCAATCTTCGCTCTTACATACCTTGGTTCAGAATACGTTGTTGCCAACTACAACGTAATGGGTGTTGCTAAAGCAGCCCTTGAATCTTCAATGAGATACCTCGCTGCTGATTTAGGTAAGAAAAATGTTAGAGTTAACTGTATCTCTGCAGGAGCTGTTAAAACTCTTGCTGCTAAAGGTATTTCAGGCTTTGATAAAATGCTCAAAGCTGCTATCGCTAAAGCTCCGCTACAAAGAAATGTTTCTCTTGAAGATGTTGGTAAAGCCGGCTTATACTTAGCTTCAGACTTATCAACAGGAACTACAGGTCAAATCCTTTATGTTGACTGTGGATGTCACGCAGTATACGCTTCTCTTGAAGAGATGGAAATAATTTCTAACGCTTTAACTGTTCAACACAAAGAATAGGTTATCAAAAAGCCTCCGTTTAAAACGGAGGCTTTTTATGCAAAATTTCTGCACAGGGTTTTTATACATTATGATTTCACAAATAAGCTGTCCTATATTTCCGCAACATAAAACGTTATCAGTCATAAATGGCGATAAAAGGGGACAAGAAAAAAAAACATATTCAAATAACTTTGCAACTTACGACAATGCAGTTGCAAGTATTATGAAGTCACAAATCACTTTTAAGGGCTATTGGGGAGATCAACAACCTGCAAAAAAACTTTTTTATGTATTGACAGGCAGAAATGATATTTACGAAGATAATTGGACAAATGAGAGATTATTCTTTGCCAATGAGAAAAAATGGGTTGATGCATCTCCAAATGAACTTTTAAAAAGGAGTCTTGAACAAACTATTCAATCAATATGTACAATAACAAAGCCGGCAAACCAATACCCCGGAATCCCGTCATGCATAATGTCACCAAACTATGGGGACAAATGGGGCAGATTTGCAAATTATATAGAAATAAACCCAAGGACAGTTGCAAAATATGAAGGGAACAGTATCTCTGAAGGTTTATTTGGAGTAATGAAACTCCTTCCCGGCATTCCACCATCTTCAAGAAAAGGTGCAAATTGCATAATTTTATCACAACTTTACCCATCTGTTTCAAATGACGGAAGTATCAATGACGGCTCACTATACTGCACAAATCTTCATTCGGGCATAAGTAAAAATCTCACCTCAGAAGGACTTTATGGCAAAATGGGTGAAGATGAACAAGTTAAAGCTTTTAATGATTTAGCACACCTAATGGGATTTAAAACAGGTTACAGAATGCCGCTTTCTGCCGGTCAGTTGAAAGTACAAGGACAAGATTTTAACTGGTACGACCACGAAAAAGCGTTTATTGATGCCTGTGTGTGGGGTATTGAACTTGGGTTTGACTCAATTTTCTTTGACAGTGGAAAACACGTTATTGACCCTGACGGCTATATTGGTATCGGAGCATTACCAAATGATAAGCAATTCGCTTACATTTTATACGAAATCAGAAACAAAACAGGCAGGCACGATTTGTCTTTTATAGGCGAAAAATGTAATAACAACTACAGATATAAAGAACTGGGACTGACTGCCGGCACGGACTGGGGTAAGGCTGACAACATTGATAGCGTAAAATATGAATCAAGAAATCAAGCCTATAACAGAGAATATGCAGCAGGTCCTGAAGTCTCCAACGATAATGATTACGGTCAATTGAGTTTCGAAACAAGACTAAATCGTATCAACTCAGGGTTATGGGGATTTCACAACGAGGCAGACAAGTTGCCGATTTTTTTACAACTCCACGATATTTTTCCGCTATCACCATACTCAAACACCCATGACTTGATGATGCATCCCCAAAAAATGAGAGGCTCAGACGCTTGGACTGATTGTGAACGGCATTGGGACGGAGCATTCAATACATCAAGCGAAGCTCAAACATACAGAAATAATGTTTACCAAATCTTTGCAAACGCTATCCGCTATTAAACTTCACACAAAGCTAAAATTCTAAGATAATTGCACCCTGCCTGAATACCTTAACCTCAGAATCAAAAACTCCAGCAACAGTAGATTCTAAGCCCTTAGCAAAATATCCAAAATCAGGAATAACAATATCTACCAAATCTTTCATATTTTCAATAGCCTGCTCATAAGTCTTAGCGGACGGTTGATGAGAAAGATTTGCACTTGTCGTTGCCAGAACATTTCCCGAAATATTATTACAAATTTCCTTAAATACCACATTATCAGGAACTCTTATCCCAACAGTATCCATATTTGAAGTAATATAGTAAGGAGTTTTATCAGACTTAGGTAAAACCAAAGTTAACGCTCCCGGAAAATATTTTTTAATTAATAATGACGCATTTTTTGACAATGGTTTAACATAATCTAACAAATGATAGGGTTCAGACGACATCAAAATCAACGGCTTCTGAGCTTCACGACGTTTAATATCATAAATTCTTTTAACCGCCTTTTTAGAAGATGGCAAACACCCCAATCCCCATACTGTATCCGTAACATAAGCGATAACGCCATCATTCTTAAGAATATCACTTATTTGTTCAATATTTTCTAACATAAAATTTCTCCAAAACCATTATAGCATTAAAAAAGCACCTCGTAAAAGGTGCTTTTTGTAATTACTGAACAACTTCTTCAACAGGAGATTCCTCTTTAGCCTTAGCGCGCCTTTTCGATGCCTTCTCGCAAACAATCTTTCCGTCATCTAAAACTAACTTGATTGTGTCGCCTGCAGAATACTTACCTGACAAGATTTCCTCCGCAAGCATATCTTCAATCTTACGTTGAATAAGACGTCTAAGCGGTCTTGCACCGTAAGCTTCAGAATACCCTGCATCTGCTAGATGATCTTTAACTTCGTTAGTAACATCAATTGCAAGTTCTCTTTCAGTCAAACGTTTAACCAAATCTTTAAGCATTAAGTCAACAATTTGTCTGATTTCTTCTTTTTGAAGGTGAGCAAATACGATAGTTTCATCAATACGGTTCAAGAATTCAGGTCTAAACGCTTTTTTCATTTCTTCCGAAACAGTATCTTTAAGTTTTTCATATTTATCTTTAGACTCATCATCTGAAGTCGAGAAACCAAGTCTTGATGTTGTAGTAATCATGCTCGCACCAACGTTAGAAGTCATGATAATGATGGTATTCTTAAAGTTGATGTGACGTCCTTTAGAGTCAGTCAAGCGACCGTCATCAAGAATTTGAAGCATAATATTAAATACATCAGGGTGAGCTTTTTCGATTTCGTCAAACAAAACAACTGAATAAGGTTTCTTTCTGATAAGTTCAGTCAAATGTCCGCCGTCATCGTAACCCACATAACCCGGAGGAGAACCGATAAGTTTTGCGGTTGAATGTTTTTCCATAAATTCTGACATATCAACTCTTATCATGTTATCTTCCGAGCCAAACACAGCCTCCGCAAGAGCTTTTGCCAATTCGGTTTTACCAACCCCTGTAGGACCGCAGAAGATAAAGCTTCCGATTGGTCTGTTTGGAGATTTTAAACCTACACGAGCACGTCTGATAGCCTTGGAGATTGCCACAACAGCATCATTCTGTCCGATTACACGATCATGAAGGGTATCTTCAAGTTTAAGCAACCTTTCACTTTCACCTTCGGTTAATTTTGTAACAGGAACCCCTGTCATTGTTGCGATAACTTCTGCAACATTTTCTGCAGTAACCGTAGGTTTATTTGCCTCATGCTCTTCTCTATATTGTTGAGCTAATTCTCTAATTCTTTCCTTCAAATCAGCCTCATCGTCACGAAGCTGAGAAGCTCTTTCGAATTCCTGATTTCTGATAGCATCTTCTTTATCTTTTATTAAAGTACGAAGTTCTTTTTCAAGCTCTTTGCCTTCCGGAGAAAGGGTCGAAACTTTCAAACGAACTTTTGAAGAAGCTTCATCAATTACGTCAATAGCTTTATCAGGCAAAAATCTGTCTGTAATATATTTGCTTGACAATTTAACGGAAGCAACAATAGCTTCATCAGAAATAATCAACTTATGGTGATCTTCATATTTCTGTCTTAATCCTTTAATAATTTCTATAGATTCATCTTCGCTAGGTTCATCAATAATAACAGACTGGAAGCGTCTTTCAAGAGCAGAGTCTTTTTCGACATATTTCCTGTATTCTTCAAGCGTTGTTGCACCAATAACTTGAATTTCGCCTCTGGAAAGAGCCGGCTTCAAAATATTCGCAGCATCAATAGCACCTTCCGCAGCACCTGCACCGATTAATGTATGCATTTCGTCAATAACAAGAATAATATTACCTGCTTGACGAATTTCATCCATGATTTTCTTCAGACGTTCTTCAAACTCACCACGGTACTTTGTACCTGCAACGAGCAGCCCCATATCAAGCTGAATAACCTTCTTACCATCTAAAATATCCGGAACCTCAGCATTAACAATCCTTATAGCCAGCCCTTCTGCAACAGCAGTTTTCCCAACCCCAGGTTCACCGATAAGGACTGGATTATTTTTGGTACGTCTTGCCAGAATTTGAATAACACGTTCAATTTCCTTATCACGACCTACGACAGGATCAAGTCTAAGTTCCTGAGCAGCAAGCGTCAAATCTCTTCCAAACTCATCAAGGCTCGGAGTTTTTGTCTTACCGCCGGAAGATGATGAACTTGAAGATGAAGAACTGCTTGAAGATGTTGTTTGCGGTTTGGATTCACCTAACATTTTAACTACATTACTTCTTACTTTATTTAAATCTACGCCGAGATTTTCCAAAACTCTTGCGGCAACACCCTCTCCTTCTCTAATTAAACCGAGGAGCAAGTGTTCTGTACCTATATAGTTGTGACCAAGTTGCCTTGCTTCATCCCATGACAACTCCAAAACTCTTTTTGCTCTTGGTGTAAAAGGAATTTCCACAGCCACAAACCCTGAACCGCGACCGATAATTTTTTCAACTTCAGCTCGCGCATCTTTGAGATTAACCCCCATAGACTTAAGAGTTTTTGCCGCAACTCCGGTACCTTCGCCGATTAAACCGAGAAGAACTTGTTCTGTTCC